>NZ_JBQQXJ010000002.1:0-485764 GCF_052266595.1 Antarctobacter jejuensis
CGGTCACTGCTCTTCTCGCCGTAGTCAGCGCCGGTCTTGGCGCCCACCTCCAGCTCCATCAGGCGCTCGGCCTCGAAGCCGATCATCTCGCGCAGCAGGTCGGCATCTGCGCTCTTCTCGACAAGCGCACGCAGGTCCATCATGGGTTTGGTCATCGGGTAAAGGCCTTGGTTCAGGTTGGTTTTCGCAAACCGACACTAACGGGAAACCCGATGACCACCGAAAGCTACACCACCAGACGGGACGTCACCCCCCGGAAACCATCGTCCCGATGGAACCAAGGCCAATCATGCACTAACATTCAAACTGGACCACTCAAGTGGGGCTGATCAGGGCGACGACCTCGATTTACCGTACCGTGAGAGATCAAGGGACAACGATGGAAAGCCGGGACAGCAGCTTGGCGGTATGCCGTTCGGCCTCTGCGTCGGAAAGAAATTTCAGCTGTGGCGGCTGATTTTCCTTCAGAAGCGCCATGCCAATGAGGCGCGTCGCGTCATCTTCGATGACGAAAATGCCTCTTGCCGACGTGCGGACCCGGTGCGTTTCCAGGAAAGCCGGCAGGTGTTCCGCCATCGGCCAGACAGGATCATTGGCAGAGGTCATCTGCGCCAGCAAAGCCGCGTCTTTCTGGCGGGCAGGGCGCAGGACCAGATCGGCAACCTTGATCTTTGGCGGATTGAGAAGGTGCCATTGTTCGGGCGCCATGACATAATCGAAACAGGGTTCGGAGCGACCACTGCCATGAAAGAACATGCGCCTTGTGCGCGGAGGCTGAGCAAAGCCCAGTCGCGTCAGCAGGCCGCGCGAGGCCGTGTTGTCTTCGCGACTGGTGGCGATCAAGGGCGGCGAAGGCCGGGCAAACCATTCACTCAGCGCGGTGCTCAGCGCCGTACGCATGAGGCCCCGACCGTGAAACGCGGCATCCAGCCAGTACCAGAGCCCGGCGCCAAGGCACAGGCACCCCGCCAGAGCCCCTTCGGTTTCTATGATGCGCATTGTTTCACCGGGGTGACGGCTGTGATCCAGCAGGGCCCTTGCCTCGGGGAGGTCGAAGGGCTGCGGCACGGCGGCGAGCCAAGGTGCGATGCGCGGGTCGGACAGTTGGCGTACGACCTCTGGCAGATCCGCCTCATCCAATGGGCGCAGGTGAATTGCCCCCACGGTCAGGTTTTGCGGCAATCCCTGCATGGGTCCGTTAGACGGCTGCGGCCAACTGACCGGGTCAGTCGCGCGGAATGCCATAAAGCTTGATCTTGCGGTATAGCGTCGGACGCGAAATGCCCAATGTCTCGGCCACGCGTGTCAGGTTGCCGTTTTCGGCCTTCATGGCGCGGCGGATCGTCAAGGCCTCCATGTTTTCAAGGTTCACCGGGGCCTCTTCGATATCGACGTAATGGCTGAAGCCCAGGCCATCGGTCGGTTCAGTGATCTCATTCGGCAAGTCTGCCAGCGTCACCTCGGTCCCGCTCTTCAGCAGGTAGAGCCGTTCGACAAGATTACGCAATTCGCGCACGTTGCCGGGCCAGCGGTAGTCCTTCAGACGGCCCATGACCAGGTCGCCAAAGTGCAGTGGTGGGCGGTTCAGACGTTCCGAGAACGCGGCGTTGAAGTAGTCGATCAACAGACAGACGTCCCTATCGCGCTGACGGAGGGGGGGAACCTCGATGGCCACGATGCCGATCCGGTAAAAGAGGTCACGCCGGAACCGGCCCTGTTCGACGTCATCGCGCAGGTTGCGGTTGGTCATGGCGACGAGCTGAACGTTGACCGGGCGCCGCTCGTTGTCGCCGATCCTGTAGACCGCCCGCTGTTCGAGGGCGCGCAAAAGGTAAGGTTGCAGTTCGACGGGCATGTCGCCAATTTCGTCGAGGCACAGCACGCCACCATCCGCCTGTTCGAATTTTCCAGCCTTGCCGCCGCGAACCGCTCCGGTAAAGGCGCCTTCCACGTGGCCGAACAACTCGGCTCCGATCAGATCCTTCGAAATCGCGGCGCAGTTGACGGGCACGTAGGGGGCGTCACGGCTTTTTAGGCGGCTGTGCACCAAGCGTGCGAACAGTTCTTTGCCGACCCCGGTTTCCCCCTGGATCAGAACTGTCACGTTCGCAGCGGCGGCGCGTTCGGCCAGTTCGATCGCCTGCAGCATTTTCGGCGCCGCGCCGACGATAACGATCTCGTCTTCGCTGACCTTGGGGCGGGGGTTGATGCGCACCGCAACGGTGTCTTGCGGACGGATCCGGTGTGAGCGTTTGAGAGAGAGCGCCGCGCCGCGCAACAGGCCGTCAATTTCGAGCCGCGTAATCCCGTCCGTTTCCACGTCCGCAGGCAGAGCCGCGCGGATATCGCCCTCTGTCATCCCGGAACGTAGCGGCAAGAGCTGATGGCCAACCGCAAAGTCAGGGCGCGGCAGGTGCAATCGGTCGTCAAGCCCGCGGCGGAACATGATGCGACCGACCTTGTCGAGCAGCAGAACGCTTGTGTCCGGTCGGCTGGCGTCGGAGTTCAGGAAGGACTCGAGCAGGAGCGTGCGTTCTTCTCGCTGTTGTTCTCCGAGCGCGATCTCGATTTCGCGTGCAGCGGCAACGACAAGGGCGATGTTGTGGCGCCGGAAAATGTCCGGGGGGCCGGAAAGGTCGACGACGCCAATGACCGAACGGTCGAATGGATCGAAGATCGGGACACCGGCGCAGGTCCAGGCCTGCACCCCTTGGCAAAAATGTTCGGCGGCGTGCACATAGGTCGGCTTGCCGGTCTTTAGGGCGGTGCCGATGCCGTTGGTGCCGATCACCGCCTCGTTCCAGACCCCGCCGATTTCGAGATGGATGTCCTGCCCCTCTTCCAAGACGGAATGATCGCCGATCGCGTCGATGATCACACCATCCTTGTCGGTGAGGATCAGCATTGTCTTGGCATCGGCCAGATGAGGTTCCAGCCGCGCAAAGGCGGCCCGCGCGGCGCGCAGTAGGCTGGCGTTCTTGCGGCGCAACCGGTCAACGTCATCATCGTGTTCGATCTTGCGCGAATGCCGACGCGTCGCATCGACGCCCAGGTTCATGCTGCGTTGCCAGGACTGCGCGATTTCGCTGCGCACGGATGAGGCCTCGGATTGTCCGGTGACGTAGTTTTCCCACGCCTGACGGGTCTGACCCTCTGAGTATTCAGATATGGCAGTGGCGGTCGGCGCGTCGTCGGGTTGCGTGTTCTTGAAGTATCTCGGTCGCTCCATCGAATACCCTGTTTCCTCCGCACCTCTGGTCGCCGGATGCGTCTTTTTTACGATTGGTTTTCGGTTGCGGTTGTTGTCGGACGCTTCCGATCGGCCGTTTGCCGGGCCGCCGCAACGAGGAACCGAGCCCTATGCGGAATGCAGCCATTGTCTATGAAATTGGTCTTCGCAATCCTGCGAGGGAAGCCCGATTGTAAAGGGCGCGATGTCCACGCCGTGTTACAACGGCACGATCCAGCGCGCAGCTGGCTTGTGTTCATTTTCCCGTCTCCCCGCCAAAAAGATTAGCATGACATGAACATATTTCATAGCGGCGCCCGGTGTTCGCGGTTGCCGCGGCGAACTTTCCGCTGTCGCGATGTGGCGGTTTGGCGATCATCGCGGTTCACAGGAATTGTCGTCTGAGCGAGGATCGTCTGCGCGGCACGGGCCAAGTCCTTCTTCGCAAAGGCCCTCCCGCGATGTCGTGACGGCAGCTGCCCCTTTTCGAACAGCAAGGCCCAACGCCGCACCGACCCATGCCACTACGCCGGATTGCGGTGCCTGATTGCGCCGACAACGCGCCACTGCAATCCTTGGCCGGGTCATTTGTGAGCAATGAAGAGAGGGTCGCGCGTGGTTGAAACGCCTGCAACGATTCGCCGCGGTGCGGCAGATTCGGTGTATCTCTTGCGCCATCGCAGAATGGCAGTGGAACAGAACATTACGGTTCGCGGAGGCTACTGTAACGAAGTGTTACGTTTTTCGACATGGTCGCTGTAAATCGGTGTAATAATTTGAAAATAAAGGATTTTTTGTTGATTCGAGGTGGCCTGAGGGTAGCATGCACCAGCTTTCTGCAGAAACCCGGGGGACCAGATGACCAAGCCGCCAGACCCAAAAATTTCCGCCCGGTCTTGGTGGGTGGACTGTATCAATTGCGCCGTGCCTCGGGTGCAGGACACGACAGGCCATTCAGTTCATCCGCCCGCCCGGGAGGGCGCCGGGCAAGTTATCCCAGATCGCCGAAAGATCGGTGGCAAGGCGCCGATGCGTCTCGGCCATCAGTCGCTCGTGCGTGTCCGGAGGCAGGGTGTCCAGCGATTGGCGCGCCGCCCGCATGAGCAGGGGATCGTCAGTGTCGGCGGCGGATCGGCTGGCTTCGGAGCTTGGGTGATCCGGCCCCAGCAGCTCGGTCGCAACATCGGCGAGCACCTTGAAGAAACGGCTGTCGAAGGGGGTGCGCATGGGGAGGCTCCTCTCTGTGCTGGAACTCCGGTCGGTTCGGGGAGCGGAAGCTAGTGGAGCGGCCAGAGACAGTCAATCAAGCGCGACGTGTGGAGGTCATCCTGAAGGAGCGTCTGTCCACCATACAGGAAATCTCTGAGGTCACCGCCGAACACCTGCGGCTGATGCAGAGGCAGGCCGGGATGCAGGTTCTGAACATGCGCGAGGACGACGCGACCGACGTCAGCGGTCAGATGGATCGCAACGAAAAGGAACTCGCGCAGTGCGAACAAAAGGTCGACGTGCTGGAACAGCGTCTTGCGCGGTTGGACGAGGAACTTGAGGCGCAGGTCGAAGGAGGAGAGACATGATCGAGACGAAACCGCCGCAGGCGCTCAGCCTGTTTGATCTGATCGGTCGCGAATGGTCGCTGGCCGGTCCGGTGCAACAAATGGCGTTCAATGCAAATGGCACGGCTGTTGCCTGTCGGATGAAGGGGGGCGGTCTGGCCATCTTGCCGATGGCCGATGCGGAGCATCCCGAAAAACGCATCCGGGTCGAGGGCGATACCGGCAGGGCCACGATCCGTCCGCGCGAGAACGACTTGCCGCCGCCCATAGCACCGGAGATCGGAGGGGCAGATCTGTTTTGCCCGCTGGGCGAGCAGGGCTTTGCCGTCGCTGTTCAGGGCGGCGCGCTCTGTCGCGTTACGGCCAGGGGACAGGTTCTGCCCGTCGCCAAGCCGGATGCCGGGCCGATCACCGCGCTCTGTGACTTTCCGGATCAGGAAAGGGTCTGCGTTGCGCGTGGTGGACATCTGACCCTGCATGAGGTGAGCGACATGCAAACGCATGCGTCGCAAGAGCTTGATGCGCCGGTCTCGCTTCTGTCGGTTTCCGCCGACGGGGCTCTTCTTGCAGCCCGATCCGGGACACGCATCGTGGTGATGAAGGCGGATAGTCTGGACGTGCGAACAGAGATCCATTGCGAGGGCACGGTCGACAGCCTTGCTTGGTCGCCGGACCGAAAATGGCTGGTGGCGGGCTGTCAGGAAAAGCAGTTGATCGTGACCAATGTCCTGCGGGCAGAAGCCGATGTGATCGAGGATTTTCCCGGCCCGGTCCGCAGCGCCGCCTTCAGCGAAAAAGCCAATGCGCTGGTCGCTTCGGGTGCCTTTCGCGTGGTCGGATGGCGGTGCCCGGACTTGCCGTTCGGACAGCACAAAGGCGATCCTGTTCAAACAGGGAAACCCGGCCTTACCCTTGTGGAGCGCGTCGCCCCGAACCCCACGCGCGACAACTGTGCCGTGGGATATACAAACGGCTTGGTGACGCTCTGCCCGATTGGCCAACGGGACGAATTAATGCTGATCGAAGGCCGGGGAACAGAAGTGACCGCGATGGAATGGTCGCCCGATGGGCAGCACCTAGCCGTGGGTGATGCCGCCGGCCGCGCCGCCATCATCACTTTTCCCAAGGTCATGTTCAAATAGCCGAAAACAAAAGAAACCGGGAGGACACCATGAAACTCGAACTGTCGAAAGAAGAGCAGAGCAAAGACCAGTATTTCTCCAAGATCGCAGCGATTGCCGAGGAAATGACAAAGGAACATGGCAAGGATTTCGCCATGGGCGCCTTTGTTCTGGCAGCGCGCTGGATTGCCGAGGGCAAGCTGGGAAAGCAGGCGGAAGAAGAAAACGTTCACTAACGTTCGTTAGTGGCGCAACTTGCCCTCGGCGTAACGGCTGGGAGCGGGTTGTGACAGGCTTTCGATCTGGTTGACGATGATTGCGCTCATCGGAGAGGCCAGACTGGCGCGTGGGCCGGTCTCGGCGTCGCAGTCGGCAGCACGGGTCAGCGCCTCTGTCAGATTCGGCTTGATCAATTGGGCATAGGCACAGAGTTCATGAATCCGGAAGGTCGCGAAATACAGGCTGTTGTCATTGCCAAGATGGGCGCCTGCTTGACGTGCAGCACTCGGCAAGGCCAGTGCGTTGCTGTGCACCGCAGCGCCGAGGTTCGTCAGAACGTCCTTGCGCCAGCGCCCGTATTCCGTATCTGGCGAGTAATCCAGCCCGATCTCATACAGCTTTTCGGTCAGCGCCCTGAACGCCCTCCCACCGGCAATGTGTCGGCGCCAGAAGGCGTTGGCCTCTTCCACGTCGCGGCATTCGGTGAAACGCACCGCCAGCTTTCGGCGCACCAACAGCACCAAAAGCATGTCCACATCTTCCGACACAGAACGCGCGATCTGCATGGCGGGCATAGGCAGGTTGGTCAGCGCCAGTATCCGCAGCGCCGTGACCTGTTCGGTCAGTCGCGCAGTCAAGGCGGCCAGCCCATGCCATTGCGCAGGGTCCAGCCCGGACACGTCATGGGTTTGCCCAAGACGCGCGGCGTCCTGCACGGCTTTAATCCAGATCACACATTGATCGAACAGGAACACCAGATCGACCTGCGCACTGGAGGCGGACTCGTCGATCCGGGGCAGGGGACGGAACCCGGGCATGTCGCGCACGGCGTCGCGCCATGCCGCATCGAAATCCAGTCCCCGCGCCGACCAAAGCTGGCGCGTACGCGCAAGGAGTTGCGGCGAGAGTCCGGGATAAGACATCTCTGGCGGGGGAGCGACCAGCGTCGCGATCTCACCGATCAGGAATTTCTGGCTCATGTTCCCGGGATCCGATTTAACGTTGGCATCAGTTTAGGCGCGTGCCGCGCCATTGGGCCAGAAAAAACCGGGTTCAGCGCGCAAACGGCGGAGCGGTCATGAACCTGGCGCTTGGTCATTCCACGTCACAGACGCACAGCTTTGTTCTGCACCAGTCGATGAGCCTCTTGCGACTGACCGCGGCCGAGATGACCGAGCTTTTGACGGAAACCGCGCAAAGCAATCCGCATCTTCTGGTGCGTCGGCCCCGCCGGCGGTTTCTGATGGGGGTCGGATCGACGGATATTTTGGAGCAAACAGCCGAGAGCGGGGATCACAGCCTTTTTGCCCATGTCGAGGTCGAACTGGCCGACTTGTTGAGCAAAGGCGGCATGTTGGCCCGCGTGGTGACCTGCCTGATGGAAGAACTGGATCCCAGCGGATGGATGACTGCCGATCCGGACGATCTGGCCCGGCTGCTTGGGATCAGGACAGAGCTTGTTCTGGCGACGCTTCAACTGGTTCAGAAACGGGTGTCGCCAGTGGGGCTGTTTGCGCGGACGCTCAGCGAATGCCTGTACCTGCAATTGCAGGAAGAGGGCGAGGTTTCGGCGGCGATGAATGCTGTTCTGGCGCATCTCCCTGTTCTGGAAACGGGCGGCGCGGCGGCGTTGGCAAAGGCTGCCGGTGTTACGCCAGCGGACCTGCGGGAGTGTCTTGACCGGCTGCGACGGCTGGATCCGAAACCCGGCGCGCGGTTCGGCGGCGACGCCTCACTGGCCCGTGCACCGGATGCGCGGGTGGCCCGTGAACGCGGGAGATGGCTGATCCGTTTCAACCGCGAGACCGAGCCTTCGGTCGAAATCGCACCTATCCCGAGGACATCGGACAATCCGGAACTGGCTGAATGCCTGAAGCAGGCGCGCCAGCTCAAGCATGCACTTGATCTGCGCCATTCGGCGACACGCAAGGTGATCGAGGCACTTGTGGCCTTTCAATCCGGTTTTCTGACCCACGGCCCCATGGCCCTGCGCCCGCTGACCATGGGGTATGTGGCCGGGGCCACCGGTTTCCATCCGAGTACCGTCAGCCGTGTGCTGACCGGATACCTGATTGAAACCCCGCAAGGCGTGATGGAGGCCCGGCTCCTGTGTCCCGGGGCGGCCGCGGGCCGGGGTGGAACGCATTGCAAGAGGCAGGTCATGGCGCGCATTTGTGCTTTGCTGGCCGATGAGGATCCGCAGGCACCCCTGAGCGATGGCGATCTGGTCGCAATGCTGCAGGGCGAAGGGGTGGCGATTTCTCGACGAGTTGCTGCGAATTACCGCAAGGATTGCGGCTTTCCCCGTGCTGCGCTGCGGCGCCAACAGGCCTGAAATTTCCTGAAATCAAGTGGCTGGTGCGTGCCTTTTCGGAGGCATCTGTAACAGGCGATCAGGTCCGTCCGTAATGTCCACACGTAACTGTAACACGGCATTGTAACGCTACGTAACGCCGGTACGGGCCGAAGCCGTGTCCATCGAAGCAAGACCGGTTCGCCGAAAAAATCACCAGAAAATAAAAATCATCAATATCAGAATATTGAGCGAAAAATCGACTGAGGTTTAACGCCGAGCGTCCGTTCTGGAACGTCGCGTGCCTATTGGATTGGCACAATACGAACGCCTCGACGCAATGAGGTGATCCCAAGAACGAAGGAGTGGAAGCCGCACCGCAGCATTTCTCGCAGCCGATCACAGGCCGGATGCGCTGACGGAGCCCTGACTTTCCAACCTTTGCCGTGATCCGTTCCGGGTGTCCTTGACAGCCGGCCAATGAACCCGGCGACGAAAGTCGCCCGAAAAGGCGGTCGGTTAACCGATCGCAGAGCTTAAAAGGAGGCTCATGGCATGACTTTGACGTTGAACAAGATCACGTCGCAGCGTGGCATTTCGGTCGGGGAGGCCACCAAGAAGATCTCTGATCTCGGGTGGAACCCCTCGTACGTTAAGGAAGCGAACACCTTCCCCACGGACTACAAGATCACCAAGGCACCGCGCGACCCGATGAAACAGGTCCTGCGCTCCTACTTCCCCATGGAAGAGGAAAAGGACAACCGTGTCTACGGCGCGCTCGACGCGGCCCTGCGCGGTGACATGTTCCGCAACGTGGAGCCCCGGTGGATCGAATGGATGAAGCTGTTCCTGGCAATCATTCCCTTCCCCGAAATCTCTGCCGCACGCTCCATGGCCATGGTGGCCCGTCTCGCGCCCGGTGAAGACCTGCGCACCGGCTTCACCATGCAGATGGTCGATGAATTCCGCCACTCCACGATTCAGATGAACCTGAAGAAGTGGTACATGGAAAACTACATCGACCCGGCCGGCTTCGACATCACCGAGGAAGCCTTTGGCAAGTGCTACGCCACCACCATCGGGCGCCAGTTCGGCGAAGGGTTCATTACCGGCGACACCATGACCGCCGCCTGCATGTATCTGACCGTGGTTGCGGAAACCGCCTTTACCAACACGCTCTTCGTGGCGATGCCCTCAGAGGCCGCGCGCAACGGCGACTATGCCCTGCCAACGGTCTTCCTGTCGGTTCAGTCGGACGAAAGCCGCCACATCGGCAACGGCCACTCCCTGCTGATGGCCGCGCTGAAGGAGCCGGAGAACCACCTGCTGCTGGAGCGCGACCTGCGCTACGCCTTCTGGCAGAACCATGCCATCGTGGACGCCGCAATCGGCACGTTCATCGAATACGGCACCACCAACCGCGACAAGGAAAAGGAATCCTACGCGGAGATGTGGCACCGGTGGATCTTTGAAGACTACTACCGGACCTACATGCTGCCTCTCGAAAAGTACGGCGTGAAGGTGCACCACGACGATGTGCAGGAAGCCTGGAAACGGATCACCGAAAAGAACTACGTCCACAAGGTCGCCCAGTTCTTTGCCGTCGGCTGGCCCGTCAACTTCTGGCGGATCGAGGCCCAGACCGACAAGGACTTCGAGTGGTTCGAGCACAAGTATCCGGGCTGGTACGCCGAATTCGGCGAGTTCTGGAAGTGGTACGACAAGCTCAGCCACCCGGGTGAGAAGGTCCTCATCTTCAACGAGGACGTCGGCTACGCCTACCCGCATCGCTGCTGGTCCTGCCTCGTGCCCTGCCTGATCCGCGAAGACATGGTCGTGGACGAGATCGACGGGCAGTTGCACACCTTCGCCCACGAACTGGACCGCTGGACCGCTGTCGAAGCCTTTGCCGACGAGTACCAGGGCCGTCCGACGCCGGCGATGGGCAAGTTCTCGGGCAAGCGCGAGTGGGAGTCGATGTACGACGGCTGGGATCTGGCCGACGCCATCAAGGATCTCAACTTCGTCCGCGATGATGGCGAGACGCTTGTACCGCAGCCGCACCTCCGGTTCGACGACAAGGACATGTGGAAGCTGGAGCATGTGCGCGGCCACACACTTGCGTCGCCGCTGAAAATGCTGCGCGGCATGTCGCAGCCGGAACGCGACGCCCATATCGCGGAATACCGCGCGGGCTTCACCATCAATCCCTGCAACTGATGCAGGACAAGGGAGGCCGCGCCGCGGCCTCCTCTACCAGACCCGCGCCTTGGCACAGGGCGTGACGGATCAGGGAGAGAAAGAGATGACGGACATCCACATAGTCCGATTGGAACCAGTCGGAGTGGAATTCGAAGTCGAGGAGAATGAAACCATCCTCGACGCGGCCTTCCGACAGGGCATCGCCTTGCCGCATGGCTGCAAGGAAGGCCAGTGCTCGGCCTGCAAATGCGTCCAGCTGGACGGCGAAACCGAGATGCTGAAGTACTCGACATTCGCCCTCAACGACATGGAAAAAGACAGCGGCCACGTCCTGATGTGCCGGACCCTGGCGTGGAGCGACGTCGAGATCGAATTGCTCAACTACGACGAGGAGGTGCTCGCGAAGTCGATCCCGGTCAAACAATATTCCGGTAAGATCACCGGCTTCGAAAAGCTGACCCACGACATTCGTGGCGTCCAGATCGAACTGGATGCGCCTTTGAAATTCTGGGCGGGCCAATATGTCGACATCACGGTCAGAACGGAAGCGGGGGAGGAGATTACACGTTCGTTCTCCATGGCAAATCCGCCGAGCGAAACCCAAAAACTCTCCTTCATCATCAAGAAATACCCAGACGGACGGTTCTCGAACGAACTCGACGACGGAGGAATCCGCGCCGGAGCCGAAGTCAGCGTCGAAGGGCCCTACGGAATGTGCTTCCGACGGGAAGAGCGGGAAGGACCCGTGATCCTGGTGGGCGCCGGGTCGGGCATGTCGCCGGTCTGGTCGATCCTCAATGATCATGTTGCCAGCGGCGAGGACCGCCCGGTCTATTTCTTCTACGGTGCAAGGTCGCAGGACGATCTCATCAAGCTGACGGAAATCGACGCGATCACCAGCGTCCATCCCTCAATCGAATTCATTCCCGTGCTCAGTCACGAAGAGGACGGCAACGGCTGGGCCGGAGAGCGGGGCTTTGTCCATGAATGCGTCGACCGGCGGCTGAAAGAGCTCGGGATCGACGGCGATGGCGACGTCTATGCCTGCGGTCCGCCGCCGATGATCGACGCCCTGCAACCGGTTCTCTTCATGCATGATTTTGATACGGACCGCATCTTTTTCGACCGGTTCACGCCGACTTCCGGTTCTTCGGGCCACTGATACCGGCCCGAACGCAAGCGACGTGAAACCAAATAACCAAGGGAGGCTACAATGGTAGCAACATCAAGCTCGGTCGGATCCGGGGCAGCTGGCGCGGCGGTCTTTGTCGGATCGAAAAGCCGCAAATACAATTACTTCGAACCGCGCGGCAAACGGGCGACCCACTACGAAGACGTCACCGTAGACGTCCAGCCCGATCCCGAACGCTACCTGATCCAGAACTGGATCATCGAGTTCGAAGGCGGCAAGGGCGGCGGTGCCTACCAGAAGGACTATACCGCGGCGCAGTCGTCGAACTGGCACGCGTTCCGCGCGCCGGACCAGGAGTGGGAGCGCACCCACTATCAGCGCCAGTCCAAGATCGAGACCATGGTGCAGAGCGTGATCTCGAACGCCCGCAAAGCCGGTGCACCCGCCGCCTTCGACAAGGTCTGGGCCACCGTTCTGCAAAAGCATCTGGGGGCCTGGAAACATGCCGAGTTCGGTCTGGCGACCTCGCTCATGCAGGCGCAGCGCTACGGCTACACCCAGATGATCAACAACGCCACGCTGACCAATTCCTCCTACAAGATGCGCCTGACCCAGGACATCACCCTCTACCTTGCCGAAATCGGAATGGACATCGAGGGATGGGACGACACGCTGGGCAAGAAGACGTGGCTGGAAGACCCGATCTGGCAGCCCTGCCGCGAAGCTGTCGAGACCATCATGGGGTGCGAAGACTACCTCGAACAGTACTTCGCCATCAACATCGTGTTCGAACCGCTGGTGGGTGAATTGTTCCGCTCGGGCTTCCTGATGCAGGCGGCGGCGGCCAACAACGATTTCATCACACCCCCGGTGATCTCGGCGGCAGAGGCCGACTACGAACGCAACCTCGCGAACACGGTGGACCTGATCTTCCTGCTGGCAAATGACGAAAAGCATGGCGCGCACAACAGGGCGTTGTTCCAGTCCTGGCTGAAAAAGCATGGGGATCTTGCCGACAAGGCCGCCGCCGCGCTGCAGCCGATCTGGTCGCAACCGCATTCCAAGCCCGTCTCCTTCGAGGATGTGAAAGCCGTGTCGCATGAGCGCATCGGCCAGATCCTCGGGGAACTCGGCCTCAGCCGCTAATCGCACCAGAAAAGGAAAACACAGATGTCAAACGTAGCGCGTGACGCGACAAAGCATAACATCTTCAAGGCGATGAAGGACATCGACCTGACCTCGCGCGAAGTCTCGCACCAGTGCGGCGTCACCATGAACGACAGCGTCGAGGCCCGGGCCATCGCAGAGTTCATGGAAGAGAACGACCCCAAGGTCACGATCACCTACAACCCGGCGACCATCCGGATCGACGGCGAAGGCAGGCTGGTCTTCAAGATGAGCGAGATCACCGAGTTCCTTGGCCGCGAGATGACTGCCGAGACCTTCGAGGTCAACACCTCTACCCACTACGGCCGCATGGTCCGCGTCGACGATGACACCGTGATCCTCTTCGGCGACATGAACGAGGTCATGGAATACATTTGAGGGCTTGCCAGCCCGTCGGGGGCCGGGCGCACCGGCCCCCTAATCCCCAGCCATTCCGACAGTAATTCCAGGGAGGATCACATGTATAAGACACCGGACGGCAAGGAAATTTTCATTCTCGATGGCCACACCCATTTCTGGGACGGCAGCCCCGAGAACCAGTCGAACGTCCACGGCAAGCAGTTCATCGACTGTTTCTACGCCTATCACACCAACCTCAGCCCGCCTGAAGAGCTGTGGGAAAAGCCGCGCTTCGAAAAGTATTCCGAGGATGACATCTATCGCGACCTCTTCGTCGATGGACCCGACGATATGGCGATCATCCAGTCCACCTACCTGCGCGATTTCTATAAGAACGGCTTTTCCTCGATCGAGCGCAGCTCGACCATGGCCTCGCGCCACCCTGAACGTTTCATCGTGAACGGCTCTTTCGACCCGCGCGATGGAGAGAAGGCGCTGGAGTACATTCACTACATGAAGGAAGAGTTCGATATCACCGGCGTGAAGATGTACACGGCGGAATGGAACGGCGCCAGCAAGGGCTGGGCGTTGAACGATCCTGATGCCTACAAATGCTTTGAACTTTGCGACAAGCTGGGCATCAAGAATATCCACGTTCACAAGGGGCCGACCATCATCCCGCTGTCGAAGGACGCCTTCGACGTGCATGACGTGGACTATGCCGCCACCGATTTCCAGAACCTGAACTGGATCATCGAGCATTGTGGTCTGCCGCGCCTTGACGACTTCTGCTGGATCGCGGTTCAGGAAACCAACGTCTACGGCGGACTTGCCGTGGCGCTGCCGTTCATTCACACGCGCCCGCGTTACTTTGCCGAGGTCATGGCGGAACTGTTGTTCTGGGTCGGTGAGGATAAGCTGCTGTTCGGGTCGGACTATGCGATCTGGACGCCCAAGTGGCTGGTCGAGAAGTTCTGGAACTTCCAGATCCCCGATGACATCGCCGAAGAGCGTGGCGTCCAGCTGACCGACGAGATCAAGGAAAAGATACTGGGCCTCAATGCGGCGCGTATCTATGGCATCGACGTCGAGGCCAAGAAGGCGCAACTGGCCGGCGCCCCTGTCCAGATCGCGGCGGAGTAGAGCCGATGCTGACGGACATCATCAAGGCTGACTTGGAGTGCGAGCTCTGGGAATGCCTTGAGGCGGTGACCGATCCGGAGCTCGACGAACCCATCACCGATATGGGTTTTGTCGAGCGTGCCGAGGTCATCGGCTCCAAACGCGTCGAGGTCGAGTTCCGGTTGCCTACCTACTGGTGCTCGCCAAATTTTGCCTTCCTCATGGCTTTCGGCATTCGTGCCGAGGTGGCGGGGCTGCCTTGGGTCCGCGAAATCCGAGTTACTTTGAACGACCATTGCTTTGGCGATGAGGTCAATGAAGGCGTGAACAGCGGGCGGCCCTTCGAAGAGGTCTTTGCTCAATATTGCGACGGGGCGAACCTGGCGGAGGTGGTGGAGACGTTCCGTGCCAAGGCCTTTGACCGGCGGCAGGAAGTCATGCTGTTGGCGCTGCAGGCGCAGGGCATGACGGAGGCGGACATCGTATCGCTGACACTGGGCGCCTTCGATCGCATCACCATGCGTGGCGAAGAGGAGGAGCGGCAAAAACCGCGCTATCGTGAACTTCTGCTGGATCAGGGGTTGGCGGAAAACCCGGAGGATCTGGCTTTTCCGACCTGGAACGGCAAGGCCATCGACGCGCGCGAACTGGCGACCCACCTGGTGCGGCTCAAGGGCACCCGGATCAACATGGAATTCAACGGCGCGCTGTGCCGTGGACTGGCATCGACCCGCTACAAGGAGGTCGAAATCGGCCCCGACGGGCCGACGCTGGTGGATTTCATAGCCGGGCGTGTCCCTCCGCGCGAGGATCACGCGGCGCGGCGCTAACGGACTGACCAAACGGAAGAAATCAGGGAGACGCCCACCGAGCGCGGTGCGGCGAAGGAGGAAGACATGGCCAAATTGCTAGTTCACGGAAAATTCGCCCGCAAGGCGCTGGCGCGCGGAGTTGCGCGGCTTGCGGCGGCGGTCGAACCCACGCTGGGCCCGAAGGGATTGAACGCGATGGTGGATCGCCCGGTGGGCACCCCGCTGATCACCCGCGACGGGGTATCCATCGCGTCCGAGATCGAATTGACCGACAGGTTCGAGAACATGGGCGCGCAGGTGGTGCGCGAGGTGTCGATGCAGACCAACGAGGTGGCCGGCGACGGAACCACCACCGCCATCGTTCTGGCAAATGCCCTAATCCAGCGCGGCGTGGCGCTGACCGACAATGGCGTGAAACCTGTCGACCTTTGCAAAGGCATCGACATGGCCGTCAGCCGCATCGTGGCCGAGATCGACGAAAGCTCGCGCGATTGCGCCGATCATCCCGAATACCTCGAAGCGGTTGCCCGCGTATCGGCCACGGATCCCGACCTGGGCGATCTGGTGGCCGAGGCCTGGCGTCGGGTGGGCCACGAAGGCGTCATCTCGGCTGATTTCGGCGTCACGATCGACACGACGATGGAAGTCATGGAAGGCATGTCCTTCGAACGCGGCTACATCTCACACCACATGGTGACGGACCGGGAGCACATGGAAGCGGTGCTGCGGAACCCGCTGATCCTGATGACGGATCAGAAGATCCTGCAGCCATCTGTTCTGGATCGGGCGATCTCGCTTGCCGAAGACGAGGGCCGCCCGCTGGCGATTATCGCAGAGGAAATCGCCCCGGAGGTGGTCATTCGCCTGCTGGAAAACGGCGGCGCGGGCAAGTTTCTCATCGTCCACCCGCCGGAATACGGCCATTGGCGCACCGCCATGATGGATGATCTGGCCATCATCACCGGAGGCGAGGTTCTCTCGCGCGATCTGGGCAAGAAGCTGGAGAACGTGACCCTGGCCCAACTGGGCGGTGCAGAGATGGTGCGTTCGACCGCCTCGTCCACCAGCGTTCTTCGCGGCGAGGGCGACTCCGAAGCCGTTGTCGCGCGGCGCAAACAGGTTCAACGCATGTACGAGGCGGCGCCACCCAACATCGAGCAGGACAAGCTGCGTGAGCGGCTGGCAAAGCTCTCTGGTGGCAGCGCGATCATCTATGCGGGCGGCTTTACCCCGGTCGAACAGAAACGCAAGATCCAGCTGATCGAGGATGCGCTCTGCGCGGTGCGCGCCGCGGCCGAGGACGGTGTGGTTGCCGGGGGTGGTACGGCGCTGGCGCAATCGGCACCGGTGCTGGAAAATCTCTCTGCTATCGGTGACATCGGAAAAGGCATCGACCTTGTCCGCTCGATCCTCACGCAGCCCGTTCGCCGCATCGCCAGCAACGCGGGCGCTGATCCCGAAGTGGTGATCGAAACCGTGACCGGCGGCGAAAAGGGGCACGGCTATGACGCGGCCACCGGCAACTACGGCGACATGTTTGCCGCCGGGATCATCGACCCGGCCCGCGTTCCGGCCTCTGCGCTGGTCAACGCCGCCTCTGTGGCGACCCTGATCCTGACCACCGAAACGCTGGTGGGCGATCTCGACGAGGGCGAGGCCGACCCGACCGAAGGCCCGGCCCTTGGCGGCGGCGCCGAACTGCTGGGCCGTCCCTGACCCTGACCCTGTCACGCGGCGCGGCGGGTATTGCCCGTCGCGCTGTTTAAGAACCCGCTCAACAGGAGAGAAGATCATGAAGGCGGCAAGACTATACGAATACGACCCCGCGATGAACGTGGAGCTGAAGATAGAGGAAGTTGCTCCCCCCACGATCACGGCCGCGAATGAAGTGATCGTCAAGGTCGGTGCGGCCGGGCTTTGCCGGACCGACCTGCACATCATCGAAGGTGTCTGGAAGGACATCATGGACACCCAGGGCACCTTGCTGCCCTATGTCATGGGCCATGAAAATGCCGGCTGGGTCGAAGATGTGGGCAGCGCCGTCACCTCGGTCAAACCGGGCGACGCGGTTATCTGTCATCCGTTTCAGAGTTGCGGCATCTGCCTGAATTGCCGCTACGGTCATGACATGTACTGCGACCACGGCACGTTTCCCGGCCTCGGCATCGACGGTGGCTTTGCCGAGTATTTCAAGACTTCGGAAAAATCCCTGATCAAGCTGAATACCGGCATCACACCGCTGTCCGTCGCCCCCATGGCTGACGCCGGGATCACCGCCTATCGCGCGGCGAAAAAGGCGGCGCGCCTCTCTTACCCGGGATCCTGGACCGTGCTTCTGGGCATCGGAGGGTTGGGCCATATCGCGCTGCAATGCCTCAAGCACATCAGCGGCGGGCGGGTCATCGCGGTAGACCGCGAACCGGCGGCACAGAAGCTGGCCAAGGACCTTGGCGCCGATGTGGTGCTGGACGGGGGGGCCGACCTGATCGAACAGGTCAAGGACATCACGGGCGGCGGCGCGCATGTGGTCATAGACTTCGTCGGCGAATTGGGTGTCGAGAACATCTGCTGGAAGCTGCTGCGCCAAGGCGGTGAGCTGATCATGGTCGGTTATGGCGGCAAGATCGAAATCCCGACGCTGGATCTGGTGGCGAACGAGATCAAGATCGGTGGCAGCCTTGTGGGCGACTACATCGAACTGGTCGAGCTGATGGAGCTGAACGCGGACGGCAAGGTGAAGATGCACCAGACCGAGTACAAGCTGGCGAACATCAACCAGGCCATCGACGACTTCAAGAACCGTCGCTTTACCGGGCGGGGTGTGATCGTTCCCTGAAACCGCTCCTCGATCGCAGGCGTCGCGCGAAATGGCGCGTCACGGCGGTCTGCCCTGCGGCGTCCTCCCCACGGCCCCGCCGCAGGGTTTAATTCCCAAATACCGAGGACTGATATGGCCAAGGCAATTCATTCCATGATCCGTGTTCTGGACGCGGATCGCTCGATCGCCTTCTACAAAGAGGCATTCGGGCTCAACGTGGCGCAGCGCGTCGATTTTGACGGGTTCTCGTTGATCTACCTGTCCAACGAAGAGACCGGTTTCGAACTGGAACTGACGGTCAACGCAGGGACGACCGAGCCTTACGAAATGGGCAACGGTTACGGCCATCTCGCCTTCAGTGTCGAAGACGTCGATGCCGAACATGCCCGTTTCGAGGCCGCCGGTCTGGCCCCGCGAAAGCTGGTCAGTTTCGAACATGACGGCAAACTTTTCGCCCGCTTTTTCTTTGTGGCTGATCCGGACGGCTACCAGATCGAAGTTCTTCAGCGCGGCGGCCGTTTCTTGTGAGCCCAAATCCCGGAGGAGGAGAATCCATGACAAAATTCATGCAAGGTCTGACGCGCCGTCAGTTGCTGTCGCAAAGCGCGCTTCTGGGCGCCAGCTTTGCCATCGGGACGGGGTTCATCGCAGGCAGCGCCGAGGCAGAGAACTGGGCGATTGAGGTCGAACACCTCAAGCCCGAAACCATGGCCACCCTGATCCAGATGGCGCGCGACATTTATCCGCATGATCAGGTTGCGGACCGTTTCTATGCCACGGCAGTCAAAGGATACGACAGCGCCGAGGCGGCCGCCGGGGTCGAAGCCGGAGTGGCCACGCTGAACGAAGCAGCCCGGGCCGCAGGACACGCCAGCTATGTGGCCATCGGTTGGGAACGTGACCGCGTGGACCTGCTGCGCAGCATCGAGGACAGCGCCTTTTTCCAGCAGGTTCGCGGTGGGCTTGTGACCGGACTTTATAACCAAAAGGCCGTCTGGCCGATCTTTGGATACGAGGGCGAGAGCTATTCCGAAGGCGGCTACATCGACCGCGGTTTCGACGACATCAACTGGCTTTGAAGGGGCAAGAGCAATGACTGCACCATTTGACCTGAACGATGACAGTGTCGTTGTCGTGATCGGAACTGGCGCCGGAGGCGGCGTACTGTCCAACGAATTGGCCCAAAAGGGCATCTCGGTTGTCGCGCTTGAAGCGGGCGGGCGCTATCTGCCCGACGATTACGTCAATGATGAATGGGACAGCTTTGGTCAGTTGGCCTGGACCGATCCGCGCACCACGAGTGGTGACTGGCGTGTGGCCAAGGATTTCTCTGGCTTGCCTGCCTGGATCGTCAAGGCGGTAGGCGGCACGACAACCCACTGGGCCGGGGCCTCACTGCGGTTCCAGGACCATGAGTGGAGGGCAAAGACCACCTATGGCGAGGTTACGGGCGCCAATCTGCTGGACTGGCCGATCGACCCGCGCGAGATGGACGATTACTACACCAAGGCCGAGAACAAGCTGGGCGTGACCCGCACCGGGGGCCGCGCGGGACTGCCGGGGAACAACAACTTCAAAGTATTCGAAAAGGGCGCGCGGGCGTTGGGCTATGAAGAGGTCCATACCGGGCGCATGGCGATCAACTCGGGTGACTACGATGACCGGTTGCCGTGTCAGCAAACCGGGTTCTGCTTTCAGGGGTGCAAGTGGGGGGCCAAGTGGTCGGCTGCCTATACGGACATCCCGCGCGGCGAGGCGACGGGGAACCTTGAAGTGCGCGAAAACAGCCATGTCGCGCGCATCCTGCATGATGCGGACGGCAAGGTAACGGGCGTCGAATATTTCGATGCGGAAGGCAACCTGCAAATGCAGAAGGCGCGTGTCGTCTGCGTGGCGGGCAACTCCTTCGAAAGCCCGCGTCTGCTGCTCAATTCGGCCTCGTCATTGTTCCCGGACGGGATGGCCAACAGTTCGGGGCAGGTGGGGCGCAACTACATGCGGCACACCACCGGGTCGGTCTACGCGGTTTTCGACCAGCCGGTGCGCATGTGGCGCGGCACCACCATGGCCGGGATCATCCAGGACGAGGCGCGGCATGATCCGTCACGCGGCTTTGTCGGCGGCTATGAGCTGGAAACGCTGGCGCTGGGCCTGCCGTTCATGGCGGCCTTCCTCGATCCGGGCGCATGGGGGCGCGAGTTCACCACCGCGCTGGACCACTACGAAAACATGGCCGGCATGTGGATCGTGGGCGAGGACATGCCGCAGGAAACCAATCGCGTCACCCTGAACAGCGACGTGACCGACAAGCATGGTCTGCCCGTGGTCAATGTACATTTCGACGATCACCCCAATGACATCGCCATGCGCAATCACGCCTACAAGCAAGGCATGGCGGTCTATGACGCGGTGGGCGCGACGCGGGTCTTTCCGACGCCGCCATATCCCTCGACGCACAATCTGGGCACCAACCGCATGTCGGAAAATCCGCAGGACGGGGTCGTCAATGCCCATGGCCAGTCACATGACATTGCGAACCTCTTTGTCTCGGACGGCAGCCAGTTCACCACCGGTGCGGCGGAAAATCCGACGCTGACCATCGTGGCGCTGGCCATTCGTCAGGCGGATTTCATCGCTGCGGAACTGGGGCGTCAAAACCTCTGAGCAAGAGGATGCACAGCGCTGGCGGTCCATCAGGTGCGGACCGCCCGCTCGTCCCGGAACAAGAGGGGCGATCACTCACGGCATTTCCGGACGAGGGAGACGAAGATGGACGGAAACGATTTGCGTCAGGCGGGCCAATGTCCCGTGACGCACGGGGCAACCAATGTGGCAGGGACGGGCAACCGCGAGTGGTGGCCCAATCAACTCAACCTGTCGATCCTGCACCAGCACCAGCCGGTCTCGGACCCGACGCCCGATGGCTTTGACTACGCCGAGGCTTTTAAGGGGCTGGATCTTGACGCCGTCAAGGTCGACCTGACCGCTCTGATGACCGACAGCCAGGACTGGTGGCCCGCCGATTATGGCCACTATGGCCCGTTCTTCATCCGCATGGCCTGGCACAGCGCGGGCACCTACCGCACCGCGGACGGACGCGGTGGCGCCTCTACCGGGACGCAGCGCTTTGCGCCGCTGAACTCCTGGCCTGACAACGGCAATCTGGACAAGGCGCGGCGGTTGCTCTGGCCGATCAAACAGAAATACGGCAACGCGATTTCCTGGGCCGATCTGATGATCCTGGCGGGCAACGTGGCCATCGAGAGCATGGGAGGCCGTACCTTCGGGTTCGCCGGAGGCCGTGAGGATGTCTGGGCGCCCGAGGAAGACATCTACTGGGGTGCAGAGACCGAATGGCTGGGTGACGCGCGCTATTCCGGTGACCGCGAATTGGCCAACCCGCTGGCAGCGGTCCAGATGGGATTGATCTACGTGAATCCCGAAGGTCCGAACGGCAACCCCGATCCTTTGGCTTCCGGACGCGACATCCGGGACACCTTCGGGCGCATGGCGATGAACGATGAGGAAACCGTGGCTCTGGTCGCGGGGGGCCATACCTTCGGCAAGGCGCATGGCGCGGGTGATCCGGCGCTTGTGGGGGCCGAGCCAGAGGCAGGCGCCCTGCAAGAGATGGGCTTTGGCTGGAAAAACCGGCATGGCTCGGGCAAGGGCGTGGATACCACGACCTCGGGCATCGAAGGTCCCTGGACCGCGAACCCGACCCAATGGGACATGGGTTACTTCGACGTACTTTTCGGCTATGAATGGGAACTGACCAAGAGCCCGGCAGGCGCGCATATCTGGCACGCCAAGGGGCTGTCGGACACGGACCACGCGCCGCAGGTCGACGGGTCCGGAGCCAAGGTGCCGGTCATGATGACCACCGCCGACATGGCGATGCGCATGGACCCGATCTATGGGCCGATCTCCAAGCGATTCCACGAGAATCCAGACGAATTCGCCGAGGCTTTTGCCCGCGCGTGGTTCAAATTGACCCATCGCGACATGGGGCCCAAGGCCTGCTACCTGGGCAAGGAAGTTCCCAGCGAAGATTTGATCTGGCAGGATCCGGTGCCGCCTGTGGATCACCCGTTGATCGATGATGAGGACGCTGCCCTGCTCAAGGCGCAGATCCTTGCGTCGGGTCTGTCGGTAAAGGATCTGGTCTGGTGCGCCTGGGCGTCGGCGTCCACGTTCCGCGGATCCGACAAGCGCGGCGGCGCGAACGGCGCGCGTCTCCGTCTTGCGCCCCAGAAGGATTGGGAGGTCAACGAACCCGCCCGCCTGACCCCGATCCTTGAGGGGCTGGAGGCGATCCGCACCGCCTTCAACAGTAGCGGAACCGGCGGCATGCGGGTATCGCTCGCCGATCTGATCGTTTTGGGCGGGGTTGCAGCGGTCGAAAAGGCGGCACGGGACGCTGGCCGCAAGATCACCGTGCCGTTCACACCCGGCCGGACGGATGCCAGCGAGGACCAGACCGACGCGGCCTCCTTCGAACCGATGGAGCCCGCAACCGACGGTTTCCGCAACTTCGAAAGGGCCGCCTTTCGCTATCCGGCCGAGGCGCTCTTGGTCGATAAGGCGCAGCTATTGGGCCTGTCCGCACCGGAAATGTCCGTGCTCGTCGGCGGCCTGCGGGCGCTGGGCGCCACCTATCAAGGCACCTCTACCGGCGTCCTGACCGACCGTCCCGGCGTGTTGAGCGGAGATTTCTTTGCCAATATCCTCGACATGGACACGGAATGGCAGCCGGTCGACCCGTCGGAACGGCTCTTCGAAGGCTGTGACCGCAAAAGCGGCGCGCGGAAATGGCTCGCCTCGCGTGTGGACCTTGTCTTTGGCTCAAACTCGCAGTTGCGGGCACTGGCAGAGTACTACGCCAGCGGCAGCAACGAGGCCCAGTTCATCGATGACTTCGTAGCTGCATGGACCAAGGTCATGAATGCCGACCGTTTCGAACTTACCTGATCTCGATTGCAACGGGGATCCGACGGTCACGCGGATCCCCAAACCATGGAGAGAGACAACATGGACATTTTTTCCAAGCGCGACGGCCCCCGTGCCGAGGACGTAAAGGCCAAGCGCCTGATCCAGAAAAACGCCGGGACGATCCGCAAGCTCGCCGACCAGATCAGCAACGGCGGATTCACCAAGATGCGGCAGGATCAGGCCCGCCGCAGCGAACAGCCGAAACCTGAAGGGCTGATCATCCACGATCTCAAGGCGCCATCGAAAAGCGAGGTGCCGGAGCCCTACGTCAAGGTCAGTCTCAACAACAGGGTTGTGCTTGTCGATCGCGTGAATGGGCGACAGCTTCAGTTGCTCGGAGAAGTGCGGGGGAACAGCTTCGAGAAGCGCTTCGTGCTGGCGACAAAAGCGAATGGTTTCCTGTCACCGGTTGAGGAGGATGTCTTTCAGGCAATCGGCGATCTGGACAATGTCGAATTGTCCAAAGCATTTTCAGAAAAGGATCTGGCCAAGCAAATCGAAACCGCCCTGGGAATTGGAGAAAGATGAGCCCGGGAACTGGATCATCCTCACCAGTGTGTTGCGTTCTGAAGGCTTGAGATCGAACGGCCTAAGGTTCTTGGGCGCAGCGTTTTCTTTCTGGAGACGGCACAGCCGCTTTGACGAGAGGATGCGATGGCCTCCTCCCGCCAATGGTCGCTCAGGCCCGGTTGTTACGGGCCTGCCGGTCAGGTTCCCGCAGTCAACCGGGGCAGGGACACGGCGATACGTGACAGGTCAGGCGACATGGGAAACAAGGTCGCCTGAATTGCATGATAGATGTCAGGCTTGCCGGTGAACTGGGTCGAGGTCGGCTGATTGTCGGCGTCGAGTTCAGGGAACCAGCCGCCGTGGGTGTGATCGATCAGGTGGCGGTCGGCAAACTGCCAGATCTCGCGGTAAAGCGCCTCATCCTCGGCGGTCCAGTCGAGTTTCAGGAAGCTGGCGACCGTGCCGATGGCCTCTGTCACCGGCCACCAGTAGCGGTCCGGCACCTTCCATGACCCGTCAAAATCCACGGTGTAGACAAAACCGCCGCGCTCCGGGTCAGTTGAATCGCGTAGCGCGGTGCGGAAGAGGGCGCGGGCACGGTCCGGGGCGCCATCATCGGGACGACCGTTCAGATCCCAGTACTGCAGCAGCAGTCGCGCAAACTCGAACGAATGGCCGGGGGTGGTGCCCGCCGGGCGAAACATCGGGTTGCCCGCGTAACCCGCGTCGACCTGCCAGTCCTTGGTGTAATGTTCCGGCAACCGCCAGTCATGCGCCGGACCCATCCGGCCGGTAAAAAAATCGAGGATCCGGCCCGCGCGGCTCAGGTACTCGCTCTCGCCTGTGGCCTCGAAGGCCGTCAGCAGGGCCTCGACCCCGTGCATGTTGGCATTCATGCCGCGATAGGAGGAGAAGGGGGTCCAGTCACGGTTGAATTCGTCGGCAAAGAGTCCGTGTTCTTCCTCCCAGAACCTGCTGTCCAGAACCTCGGTGGCGTCGGCGATCAGCCGGTCCGCATCCGGGTGGCCCGCCAGTTTGGCGCTGGCCCCGGCCAGAAGGACAAAGACATGGCCATAGGCCAGCTTGATGTCCCGCACGATGCCGGTGTCGTCCAGTGCATAGAAATAGCCGCCATGCCGCGTGTCGCGGTGGTGCGACCAGAGGTAGGCCATGCCGTGGTCCACGATCTCTGACGCGCCGGGGACGCCCGCCATCTGACCCAGCGCGTGGGAATGAATCATGCGGGTTGTGCTGTGCAGTTCCTGCGCGGGACCGGGAACCGGAGCACCATCGACGTCAAGCAGATGAAATCCCGGCTCATCCCGTAGGCAGGCCCGGAAAAAACGGAATTGCGACAGGCTCTGCTGCGCCAGCCAATCCTTGTGCACAGGATCGTCCAGCCACCGTGCATTGATGTCTGTGGGTCCCAGTGTTGCCGTGTCCGTCATGCCGTCGCCTTGTCCATGGTGCAGTGCCGGCGATCATCGCGCGGGTCATTGCAAAGGTCGAGCGGGAAACGGTGCCGGACGGGGATGCAAGAAAATAGGACACATGAAAAAGGGCCGCGGAATGCGGCCCTTTTTGCGTGCTCTGGAATGATCTCAAACGAGGATCATATCCTCCGTGATTTCGGCCAGCGCGGTTTGCAGGTGCGTGACCGTGACGCCAGCATCGCTGAAGACGACATCATCGCCCACCTGCGACATGTGGCTGATCGCATCGGCGGCAGTGGCATAGCCAAAGCCGGTGAACTGCAGGACATCCCATGCCTCGATCGCCACCAGCTCATCCGAGCCGGCGTCGGCCACGTCGAACTGGAACGTGTCCGAGAGAATGCCGCCGAACAGGACGTCATCACCCGGGCCGCCGTCCATGAGGTCATCCTGACCAAGCGCCTTGAGCTGGGCAAGCATGTCATCGGCCTGCGCCATGATCGCGCCGGGACCCTGAACCAGCGTCGTGATGACCTGCGGGCGTGTCATGGTGCCTGCGTCCAGCATCGCGGGCCATGTGGCCAGCGCCATCGGATCGGCACCACGTTCCAGCAGTGTCGGGTACAGCTTTTGAATGAACTCGATGTTCGTGGTGCCGCCGTAGTAGTCTGTCGCCTCTGCCGTGGCGAACAGGTCGTTGGCCACGTCAAGCAACGTGCTGCCCTGTGCCAGATCCAGCGTGATCTCTGCAATATCCTGCGCGCTCGGCTCTTCGCCGGTGGTCGCCACAAAGAGACGGTACGCCTCGTCGGTGAAGATCTGCTGATAGCCCGCCTGCGAGTACTCCAGCGCGATATTGCCGGTCTTGGTGATGGCCTCGGGGCTTTCCGAGATGTTCACCATGACTTCGCCACGGGTCATCGTCTTACTGTCGAGCAGCGCCACCCATCCTGTGATCTCTGCGGGCAAGGGCGTCCGCTCCAGCGCGTTTTCGTACATCAGGGTGACGAACTGGGTATTGGTCAGGGTGCCATGAGCCGTCTTGAATTCGGCCGAGTTGATAAAGGCCGACGCCATGCTCAGCAGGCTGTGGGTGCCTGCAATAAGCCCTTCGGTCCAGTTTGTGTGACCGCCACGATCGGGCAGACGATCAAAGGCCGATTTGTACATGCGGAAGACCTGCTCCGCCGGCGTATCCCAGATCGGGTTGACCGGCTCTGCCAGCAGGCGGTCATCGTCCGCACCGCCCAGCAGTTGATCCTCGCCGCCCTGACCCCAAAGGGTGTCATTACCCTCCAGACCGTCCAGCACGTTGGCGCCCGGGGTGCCGACCAGAAGGTCGTCGCCCGCGGTGCCCTCGATCGGTGTGACCGGCGCGCGGTTGATCAGCAGGAAGTCTTCCAGATCGAGCTCCTCGGCGACGCCCTCCAGAAGGGCGATCTCCTGACCGTCGATCACAATGCGCAGGTCGCCTGCAACGACGGTCTGCGTCACCTTGCTGTCAAAGTTCACGTCATCGACGCCAAGGTCGATCAGACCGATCACATCGGTGCCGTCGATGAAGTCGGTGACGGTGCTGCTGGTCAGCGCATCGCCTTCCATCTTGCCATAGGACAGGACGAACAGATCGCCACCTGCGCCGCCGGTGAAGGTGTTGCCACCCTGGCCAACAAGGTGATCGTCTTCCGCGCTGCCGGCGATGGCTACGCCGGAGTCGAAGATGTCGATCTCTTCATAGTTCATCTGCAGCGTAGTGTTGTAGAGAGTGGCAGGTTTGATGTCGCCCTTGACGTAAAAGGCGATGTCGAAATTATCGGTCATGTTCAGACCGTTTTCAGAGACAGCGCCGCTGTTGTTCATCCACCCGGCGCTGATCGACAGCGGCGAGACCGGCGTTCCCCAGTCCAGCAGGTTCAGTACGGTGAGGTCATCTTCGCCGACCTCGTACTTGACCTGGTCGTTTGTCGGGGGCGGCGGCAGGCTGGGGTCTTCGGGGATGACCACGCTGGGCAGGTCCTGACCGTATTTGTCCGTCTGCAGACGCCAGCGGGGGCCGCTGATGTATTCGCCGGAGGCATCAAGGCTGGCCTCGAAGGGTTCGCGGTCCATCGTGGTGTACCAGGCGTTGGTATAACCTTCGAGCAGGTCCGAAGAGGCGGCATTGATCGCAGCGAGGTCAGACGCGGCCCCTTGCTGAGCAAGGAATGCGTCCTTGAGGATGGTGCCTGCCGGATACAGCGTCCCGTCACCGGCATAGTAGTCGTCGGTCGAGACCCAGACCTCACGCGGGCCATTGCCATCGAGGTTGTAGTCCGAAACGATCGAATAGGTCGGCAGTTTACCGATGGCCGCCTCGTTTTCGAAATCCTCGGGGCGGATCTGGTCGTTGGGGTTGTTGGTGATCGTGTGGTTGGTCAGCAGTTCCGCTGCGGTCACCTTGAAGAGCGGGCGCAGACCTGTGGAGTCGGTGTCTTTCCACTCGTCCGGAAGGTCCAGCGTGGCTTCCAGCCGCACGTCGTTGGGACGCTTGATCGTATTGCCCCAGCGATACAGCAGCTTGCCGTCGTCCTTCATCGTGACCGAGTAGTCCGTGCTGTAGGCAATGTCGTAGGCGATGGTGGATTCGTTGGGATTGAGCAGGTCCTTGATGTCCAGCACCCCGTCGCCGTTCGCATCCGTCACGCCGTAGGTGGTCGGATCGGCCAGCAGGTCGGCAACGCGCTGTTCGTTCCACGCGGTGTTCTGGCTGAGCAGGATCAGATCATCGTCCAGTTGATAGAGCGCGTCCGGGTCGCCGGGATATTTCTGATCCGACAGGACGTTCTGCATGACGCTGTAATGCTCGGTCGATGCTTTCACGGTGTTGCCGCCAAGCCCGGCAAGCCAGGTGCCCAGAAGGGCCGGCGTCTTGAAGGTGTCTGTCGCTGCGTCCGATACGACAACGCCCAGCTGTTCGCCCGCCGGTCCGGTCAGGTCGCCGATCCAGCCTTCGGCATAGTCGTAGTCGCGCACCTTGTCTTCGGCGCCCAGAAAATCGGTGACGTAAAAGCCGAACTCGCTGTCGATGGGATAGAGGCTGACGCCTTCCTTGGTGACTTTCGGCAAGGCCGAGAAATCTACGATGGGCAATCCACCGACAGGAATTGTGCCCTGTGTCAGACCGTCAAAAGTTCCGGTCACGTCATTCGAACTGAACACATGGGAAGAGGTGTAAAGCGGGCTTGTAATCAGAGGCGTATCGGCCATGGGGTTCCTCACCAAATCGTTAGTTTATTTCTTGTTCATCGATTTCACGCCACGCATCACACATGTCGGTGTCGTTATATGTCTGCGTCCGAATGCGACTCGCCTTGATCCAAATCAATACATTTAAGCTATGGAATGTTTTGTTGCTGCTTAGTTGAAGGCTGGCAGGTGGCTGCCGTCAAAGTTGCGCCGCCGTGGGGGCGCCAAGGCTGACAAAACGGTGGGCAGGGGAAGGTGGTGGGCCAATGCAGAACGGCGCGCGAAGGACCCCGGCGCGCGTTCTGATCAGGTGTAGGTGATTGGTGGGGTCGCAGCGTTACCCTTCAACAACCCGCTTGATGTCCCCGGTATCCAGAACCGGCGAGGCATCGAGGTCTTCGGCATCCAGCATCGCCGCCACGCGTTCAAGGCTGGCCACAAGCATCGCCTGCTCCCAGTCCTCCATCGCCGCGAATTTGCGCACGAAACGTTGCTGCAACGGATCCGGTGCCTCATCCAGCGTCTTGCGCCCCTTGGGGGTGATATGGATGTTTGTCTGGCGGCGATCCTGTTCGGATTTTTCCCGTAGCGTCAGACCGTCCCGCACCAGCTTGTCCACCAGCGAGGTCACGGTCGCCTGCGAAACATGCATCCGCTGCGAGATTTCCTTGGCCGTGCACTGGCCCTTTTCGGCGATGATCTGCAGGGCGCGGAACTGTACCGCCGTCACGCCGGCGGCCTGCTTCAGCTCACGCGCATAGAGGTCGGTCGCCCGGAGTATGCGCCGCAATGCGATCAAGGTTGTATCTACACGGTCCATCATGAAGCCCAAACTTAGCATGTCTAACTATATGGGTCTATTGTTGCCCTGTCAAAGCGGTTCGGTCTGAAAATATTTCGTCTTTCTAACATTATCTAACGGCTTAAAGGGCTGAAAGTTCCACATTTTGGGCCTACAGATAAAAAAATACTTTGCCTGTTGAAATACCTGCGGCGGCGCGTTATTTCGATTGCCAAAGCAACTTCCGAAGGATCTGCTCCGCATGCAACACCCAAGAGATGTCACTCGTTCCACGCTGCCCAGCCTGCGCCCGCCGACTGCGCAAGATGGAGCCGGGATCTGGGAACTGGTGCGATCCTGCAAGCCGCTCGATGAGAATTCGATGTATTGCAACATGCTGCAGGCGGACCATTTCGCCGACACCTGTGTCGTGGCCGAATTGAATGGTGAGATCGTCGGCTGGATCTCTGCCTACGTCATGCCCAACGATCCCGAGACGCTGTTCGTCTGGCAGGTCGCCGTGTCCGAAAAGGCGCGGGGCATGGGGCTTGGCGGCTTGATGTTGCACGAGATCACGGACCGTCCGGCCTGTGAGGACGTCCTGCGGGTGCAGACCACGATCACCAGCGACAATGCCGCCTCCTGGGGGCTGTTCCGCAAGTTCGGCAAGTCGCAGAACACGGTGCTGGAGGTTCAGCCCTACTACACACAGGCGCTGCATTTTCAGAACCAGCACAAGACCGAGAACCTCGTCACCATCAAGCTTGCACGGCGTCTGGCGCGCGCGGCGTAACCGCTGCCCCCGGCCTTGCAAGATACTCAGATACAGGAAAATACCGACATGGCTTCCCAGACCTTTCAACCGACCATCTTCAAACGACGTGAATCCGAGGCGCGCAGCTATTGCCGTGGTTTCGACACCGTGTTCACCACCGCCGAAGGTTCCAAGATGACCGACGCCGCCGGGCGTGAGTACATCGACTTTCTGGCGGGCTGTTCCTCGCTGAACTACGGTCACAACGATCCGGACATGAAGGCCGCTCTGATGGCGCATCTGTCCGAAAATGGCCTTGCGCATGCGCTGGACCTGCATACCTCCGACAAGGCGCGCTTTCTGGAGGCGTTTGAATCCCACATTCTGCGTCCGCGCGGCATAGACCATAAGTTGATGTTCACCGGCCCGACCGGCGCCAACGCCGTAGAGGCCGCGATCAAGATCGCGCGCAAGGTGACGGGCCGCGAAAGCATCGTGGCCTTTACCAACGGCTTTCATGGTGTGACCATGGGCGCGCTGGCCGCCACCGGCAACGGCTATCACCGGGGTGGGGCAGGGACCGCGCTGGGCGGTGTCTCTCGCGTGCCGTTCGATGACTACATGGACGGCATGGATTCCGCCGATTTCCTTGCGCAGATGCTGTCTGACCCCTCCTCGGGCATGGACGCACCTGCTGCGATCCTGCTGGAAACCGTTCAGGGCGAGGGTGGCCTGAACGCGGCCAGCGCCGAGTTCATCCGCAAGGTTGCGGATCTGGCCAAGCAGCACGGCGCGTTGCTGATCATCGACGATATTCAGGCGGGATGCGGTCGCACCGGCACGTTTTTCTCGTTCGAAGAGATGGGCGTGACACCGGACGTTATCACGATGGCGAAATCGCTGTCGGGCTTCGGTCTGCCCTTTGCCATGGTTCTGGTGCGTCCCGAACATGACATCATGGGCCCGGCGGAACACAACGGCACGTTCCGCGGCAACACCCACGCCTTTGTGACGGCCCGCGTAGCGATTGAAAAGTTCTGGGCCGACGATGCCTTTCAAAAGGACATCAAGCGCCGCGCCCAGACCGTCGAACACGGGTTGGAAACCATTGCCGCGATGATCCCCGGGGCCAAGCTGAAGGGGCGTGGCATGATGCGCGGTGTCGATGTGGGCTCGGGTGAGCTGGCCGGTGCGATCTGCGCCGAGGCCTTTGAAAACGGCCTGATCATCGAAACATCCGGCCCCGAGGATGAGGTCGTCAAGATCCTCGCCCCCCTGACCACCCCGGACGAGGTGCTGAAGGACGGCCTGAACATTCTCACCGATGCCGCCCGCACCATCCTGTCCTCGCAAAAGATCGCAGCGGAGTAACAGACATGATCGTCAGAGATTTCGAAGAGATCAGCAAAACTCAGCCCGACCGCGTCGTCTCGGATGCCAAATGGACCAGCGTGCGCATGCTGCTGGCCGATGATGACATGGGGTTTTCCTTCCACATCACCTTTCTGGAGGCGGGTTCGGAGCACACGTTCGAATACAAGAACCACTTCGAAAGCGTCTACTGCATGCAGGGCAAAGGCTCGATCACCGATCTGGCCACGGGTGAGACGCACCCCATCAAGCCCGGCGTGATGTATGCGTTGGACAAGCACGACCGCCACGTCCTGAAAGCGGACGAGGAACTGGTCATGGCGTGCTGCTTCAATCCGCCGGTGACCGGCAACGAAGTACATCGCGAAGATGGATCCTACGCCGCCCCCGAAGAGGTGGAGGCCTGATAGAATGGCACATACAGTCGAAAAGATAGGCGGGACCTCCATGTCCCGCCTCAGGGAACTGCGCGACACGCTGTTCCTGAGAGACGGACAGCCGCAATACGGTCGGGTCTTTGTCGTCTCGGCCTTTGGCGGCATCACCAACCTGTTGCTGGAACACAAGAAGACCGGAGAGGCGGGTGTCTACGCCCGTTTCGCCAATGCCGATGACGATCACGGCTGGCACGAGGCATTGACCCGCGTCAGTCAGGCGATGATCGAGGCGCATGAGGCCGTGCTGGACAATCCCGGCGACGTGGCACAGGCGACCGCCTTCGTGCAGGAGCGCATCGAAGGAGCGCGCAACTGCCTGATCGACCTGCAGCGCCTGTGCTCTTACGGGCATTTCCGCCTGAACGCGCATCTGTTGCATATCCGCGAGCTGCTGTCAGGATTGGGCGAGGCGCATTCCGCCTATGTCGCCGTCCTGATGCTGCAACGCGCCGGGGTGAACGCCCGCCTCGTGGACCTCAGCGGCTGGCGCGACGATGGCGAGGTTTCCCTTGAGGAGCGTCTTGCGCGTGGCATGGACGGGATCGATACGGACAGCGAACTGCCCATCGTGACCGGCTATGCCCAGTGCCGAGAGGGGCTGATGCGCGAGTTCGACCGCGGCTATTCCGAGGTGACCTTCTCTCGTCTCGCCGCCCAGACCGGGGCCGCCGAGGCTATAATTCACAAGGAATTCCATCTGTCCTCCGCCGATCCCAAGCTGGTCGGCGCCGAGAACGTGCGCAAGCTGGGCCGGACCAATTATGACGTGGCCGACCAGATGGCGAACCTCGGGATGGAGGCAATCCACCCCTCGGCCGCCAAGTGCCTGCGCCGCGCCGGTGTGCCGCTGCGCGTGACCAATGCCTTTGATCCAGGCGATCCCGGCACCCTGATCGACGATCAACCGGCAGAAACGCCGGGCGTCGAAATCGTGACAGGGCTCGACGTGATCGCGCTGGAAATCTTTGAACAGGACATGGTTGGGGTCAAAGGCTACGACGCCTCGATCCTCGACGCTCTGACCCGTCACAACGTGCGTATCGTCTCCAAGGTCTCCAACGCCAACACGGTGACGCATTACGTCGATGCCTCGCTCAAGGCGCTGCGCCGGGTCGAGGCCGATCTGGCCGAGAAATACCCGCAGGCGGAAATCAATCTGCGCAAGCTGTCGCTGGTTTCTGTCGTGGGGCGTGACCTCAGCGGGCTGTCGACCCTGCAACGCGGGCTTTTGGCATTCGACCGGGCGGGCATCTATTCCGTCGGTGCCAGCCAGGGACCGCGCAACGTCGACACGCAGTTCATCCTCGAACGGGGTGACATGTCAAAGGCGATCAAGACCCTGCACGCCGCTTTCTTTGATGATGCGGAAATTGAGGGCTCGCCCGTCTCGCTGGTTGCCTGAGCAAGCGGAACCCTGACAGACAGCAGACGCGCCCCGTGACATCGCTCATCGGGGCGCGTTTTTTATTCGCCCTGCCACTCTGGCCGCGTCATGCCGATGAACCCAAGGTTTTCGGGGGTGTCCACGTTGCGCATGATAATGTCACGCAATGATCCGCAGGCCGCGATCTGTTCCCACCCATAGCGGGTAAAGGTGGGGTGATCGATCGTGGCGTCCTCGTCGAACCCGGGTGGCGGCTGAAAGATATGTTCGGACAACAGCGGATTGGGCAGCGCCTGCGAGAAGGCATCCAGCGCCACGAAAGACAGGATCGTTTGCGGCAACGGGGAACCGGGCACACGGTCCTCGCAGAAGATCCCGACAAAGAAATCCACATCGTCAACCTTGCCCTTGTAGGCCTTGTCCAATTGCCCGGCGACCTGCGGATCGGTGCTGATCTGATCGAAGGACCTGGCCGGATCACGACCAAGGTACTGCCGATAGGCGTTGTAGGACGCCAGTTCGCAGATGCGGCCCTGCCGGGTGCTGTCCCACTCGATATCCAGCAGGTGATCGTTTGTGTTGCGCGGGCCTAGGCGCGCGGCGCGCTGGTTGCTCATATCCTCGAACCCGCGTTTCAGGCCAGTGTCGATCAGGGGATGGTTGTTCATGAAGTAGGTGGGGCCGACCATGTGCTGCATCCCGCCCCATGTGATCTGATCGGGGATCAGTGCGTGCCAGCGATAGAGCAGGCTGAATTCCGTGGTGATCCAGTTCGGCTTGTTCCACGGCGCGTGCCAGCAGACAGACGGATCTGCCATCAGGTGCAGCGCGAAAGGGGCGATGTGGTTGATGTAATCCTCGACCACGATCTTGATGAATTGCACGACAACGATATTGCGCGCCGTCTCGAACACCCGGTCATCGTCCCAGTCCGGGTAACGCGCGCCGATCTCTCGGGCCAGCCGGTTGTGTTCGCGCAGGAAAAGGGTGTTCATCATCGACACCTGCGGAACCGAATTCACCCGGTCGCCGCCCACAGCGAATAGGTGGTTGCGCAGGTCGGTGGCAAAGGCGGCCACGGCGGGATTGTCCCCGGCGATCTTTTCCTCCAGCTCCAGCAGGCCCAGCGGCCGGTCCAGTACCTTGAACGGGTCTGCGATCTCTCCGTTCTCGATCAGGAAGGGCGGGAATTCCTCGCCATTGCGGATCTGGGACCGCAGGTGGCCGCGCCGGTCTGGGTCACGCAGCGCGCGTGTCTGTTCCGGTGTGCGGCCGTATAGCGGGCAGAGGTCGATCTCATGGTTCGAGTTGTTGCGCTTGCGGCGTTGTTCGTCCTTGACCCCGTCAAAGTCCTTTTCCGGGATCGTGCGCAGGAAGCCGTCCGTCAGGTATTGCGCGAAGGCCGGGAACAGGATGGTGGATTTCGGGCACAGGGCCTGCGTCCCGTCGGGCCGTTCGAACAGCGGTTTCAGCCCGTTCTCCCCCTCCCAGCCGGGCAGGGTGGCCGGGTCGATCCCCGACACGCCAAGATGCCGGCCCGCCCAAGTCTTGTCTGTCAGACTGCTCCATGAGGAATAGGGCGACATGGTCGAAAATGGATGCGGACGCGACCGCGCCTGCGTCACGATACGGTTGATCAACAGGCCGTTCAGCTTGCGGTGCAGAAACGGCACCGCCTCCACCATGCGCGCGACCCACGGACGCCGCAACTGACCAAGCGCCAGAACGGCGATGCGCCCCAACAGACGGCTGACCTGCCGCGACAGCCATGCGGAGCGTTTCATGCCCGGGTAGAAGGGCAGGAAGACGGCGGAAAACACGATATGCGGCAGGACATGGTGCTGCCAGATGTCCTCGAGGATGAAGATGAACCAATAGCCGACCAGAAAATTCAGCGCGGTAAAGATCCACCAGCCGATCCGCAGGTTGCGCCACATGAGTACGATGCCGAACACGCCGCCCATGAAAATCGGGCCCAGCATCCAGCGCTCCCAGTAATCGGGGACCTGACAGAGCGCGCCAAGGATCGGTGTGCCGGGAAACAGCGACACCCATTCGGTGTTGTAGCCAAACAGGTTCAAGAGGCCGCGATAGAACATCATCGCGCCGACCAGCAGGCAGGTGAGTTTCAGGAAGGTGTCACGCCAGACCGCCCAGTCGGGGCGAAATCCGGCGCCATCTGTTGCGGGGGAGGCCGTCGACATAAGGAGCCCCTTTTCCAATAAATCCTTCATTAATGCCGTCAACTGTGTCACCTTTGGGTGAGTAAGTCCATTTTTATTCACCCAAAAGATGCATCATGAAGAAGCTGCTTTTCCTTGTTTTCTTTGCCTTGCTGGGGGCAGCGCTGTTCCTTGAATACAAGCGGCTGACCATCAAACCCTGGCCCGCCACGAAATTCGACGACGTGGTGGAACATTTCAAATACGGCTCCATCGGGGCCGAGGTGGACGGCTTTCCCTTTCACATCTGGCGTGAACTGCCGACGCTCTTTGCCCAGGAGCTGCCAGAGGGCTATGCCGGTTTCGGCTTTATCAGCGAGGGCGGCGACCTGCCCATCGGTGTCTCTGTTCGGCGGGTGGGGGTAAAGCGCGTCGGCTTCAACTGCGCCACCTGCCATGTCTCGACCTATGTATTGGACGGGCAAGAGCAAATCGTCCTTGGCGCGCCCAACAACAAGCTGGATATCCAGTCCTACATCGACTTCCTGACCATGGCCGCTAGCGACCCGCGCCTGACGGCGGATGCGGTGATCGCCTCGGCCGAAGAGAACGGCAGACCGCTCGGCAGGTGGGACCGGTTCGTGCTGCGCCGCGTCGTCTTTCCGCGGTTGGAAACAGAAGTCGGCCTGCTGAAGGACAGCCTCGCATGGCTGGAGTACCGGCCAAGGCACGGTCCGGGGCGCACGGATGCCGGCAATTTCTGGCGGCAGCGCTGGGGTTTGAAACCGGCAGAGGATATGCGCGTCGGTACCGTGGATTTTCCCTCCGTCTGGAACCAGCAGATCCGGCTGGACGGCTGGTTCCACTGGGACGGCAACAACGCCTCGCTGCAGGAACGCAATATCTCGGCAGCGCTGGCGGGCGGCGCAAAGGAGTGGCTGGTGGAACACCATTCCATCAACCGCGTCTCTGACTGGCTGATGGACTTCCCGCCGCCGAAATGGCCGCAGCCGCTGGACCCTGCGCAGGTGGCCGAGGGGAGAGATGTCTATACCCGCGAAGGCTGTGACACCTGCCATGACGTGGGCGGGGCGAGCCTTGGACAGGTGACGTCCAAGGCGATCCTTGGCACCGATCCGCAGCGAACGGACCTGTTCGACGCGGAAATGGTCAGCTACTTCCTGCAGGTGGGAAAGGGCTATTCCTACCAGTTCAGCAACTACCGGGTGTCGGACGGCTATGCCAACATGCCGCTTGATGGCATCTGGATGCGCGCGCCTTACCTGCACAATGGATCGGTGCCGACGCTGGCGGACCTGCTGACCCCGCACGAGGCTCGGCCCGTCAGTTTTTTCCGTGGCTGCACCAATGTGGATGTGGAAAAGGTCGGTTTCACCTGCACCGAAGGGTTCGAATTCGACACCACCCTGATAGGCAACGGCAATGGTGGTCACCTCTGGGGCACGGATCTGCCGGAGGGAGAGAAAGCTGCGCTGTTGGCCTATCTCAAATCCCTGTGAACGGCGAACACATCCCTAGGGGTGAATGGCGTCACATCCGGCGGCTGATTGCGGAAAACCTCAGGACGCTGGGGCGCAATCCCCCGGTGATCAGACGCGGTCAACATGGCAAGCATCACGGATTGGTGCGGGCGCGGTTCATCGTACAGGAGGACGTGCCAGAGGAGCTGGCGCTGGGCGTGTTCCAGCCGGGGGCGCAGTATGACTGTCTGGTGCGGTTTTCCAACGGTGGGCAGGAGGATGACCGGGAACCGGATGTGCGCGGCATGGCGATCAAGCTGCTGGACGTTCCGGGGCAGAAACTCTTGCCGGGGTTCGGACATGTGCGGGAACAGGATTTCCTGCTGGTCGATCATCCCGCCTATTTCTGTGCCGACATGGCAGAGTACCTGCCGTTCAACCGCCACTTCACCCCGGTTCAGGCGCTGCGCGCCAACGGGCCCGGGCTGTGGCGGTCTCTGGCGGCGGGTTATGGTCTGGCGATGCTGCTGCTGTTTCACCGGCGGGTTTTGCGGGCGGCAAAGGCCTTTGCCGGGCGCAGGGTGGGCTCCGTTCTTGGCCTGACCTATCACAGCACGACGCCCTACGCGCTGGGCACCCACGCGGTGAAATACAAGGCGATCGGGGCAGGGGGCTCCGCGGGGGAGTTCACAACCGAGGACGGATTGCGCGCGGCGCTCTGGCAGGCGCTGGGCAAGGCTGAGGCGCGGTTTACCTTCGGCGTTGTCATTCAGCGGAACACGGTGCGTCACCCGGTCGAAGACGCCAGCGTCGATTGGGAAGCGGCGGGCGCAGAGTTCATCCCGCTGGCCGAACTAATCCTGCCACGGCAGGACAACACGCCCGAGCAGGACGCCCAAGCCGAATCCTCACGCTTTTCGCCGTGGATGAGCCTGCCTGAACATCGACCGCTGGGGGCGATCAACCGCGCGCGGCGGGACATTTACCGCGCCATGGCAGAGGCGCGGCAGCAGTAAACGTGCTCAGGCCGGTTGCGCGGCCATATCCATGCGCTGTTCGGCCCGCTTTGCTGCCTTTTCATCGGCCAGTTCGCGGGCATGGATGCCAAGGATCACCAGAGCGGGCCACAAGAGATAGACCTCGATCTCAAGGTTTTCGCCCATCGACAACAGCACGATCACCATCATGATCCCCAAGGGCAACCGCCCGCGCGGCCCCCGCGCCGAATCCCACAGCGCCAGACCGGTCTGCCATAACAACGGCACCAGCAGAGCAAAAAAGCCGGTCAGCCCCTTCACGAACAAGAGGCCGAACCACGTGTGATGGCTGCCGATGGGCATGTATTCCACCAGATGCGGACCGGGCTGCACAGTGCCATGGCCAAACCAGACCGCCTCGTTCTCCCAACGTTCCTGCGCGATGCGCTGCAGGGTTTCGCGCACCCGGGTGCTGTCTGCCCGCGCGCCCTTGAAGGCGGCAACAAAGGCCTCGATCTTTTCGCCCAGCCAGCCGCCGATCACCGACAGCGTTGCGGTGACCGAGGCCAGCACCATCCAAGCCCAGGCCTTGAGCACCAGCGGCATCATGCGCGGGCCGATGGTACAGGCGACCAGACCCACCAGCCCCATCCGCGACTTCGATGCCAGGATCATTAGCACTCCGGCACCGATCCCCGCCGCCATCCACTTGCGGTCCTTTTCTTCCAGCGCGAACAGCACCTGCACAACGCCCAAGAGCGCGGCAAAGGGCGACCACGGCGCATAGAACTGCCAGCGCGGCGTCCACGAGGCCGGATCGAAGGTAAAGAAATAAACCGAAAAATACTCTGGCCCCGGCCCGCCGATGGCCTTGAAAGGTGAGGTGAAGATCTTTTCCGGCATCCCGATATAGGGCGCGGCCAGCAGGACAGGCGCAAGGCAGAGCGTCCAGAACCCAAGGCGGCATTGCGCACGCACAAGGATCTCGCGTCGCACCGGCAGTACCGCGCCAATCAGCGGGAACATGAACAACAGCGCCCAGCCCTTGGCCCAGCCGATAGAGCTTTTGATGGTCTTCTTGGTCCCCAGCGCCCAGTCCATGTGCCCGGCCCAAAGCGCGAACAGCATCACCAGCATCCCGATGAACCAGCCCCAGACGACCGGGGGGATCGGGCCGGTGGCGCGCATGTCTTCGCGCACCGCCGGGCCAAGGTAGAGGATCAGCACCGCCAGCATCCCCAACGACCAGGCCAGAACCGGCCCCACCACGTAAAGCGCACCGATCAGGTAGAACGGCCACGTCCAGACGATGGTGCGGTAGAGCGTACGCTCGGCCGGGTTTGCAGGGGTGACGTCAAGGCTCATGCCTTGGCGTCCTTGCGCACCAGCAGCTTTTCGATCAGCGGTTTGCGCAGCCAGCCCAGCAGCAGGCTCATCAGGACCATGAAGGTGGCGGCAATCCCGGCGGCCACGGCCAGCTTGCGCTTGGGCGAAGTCGGCTCATCCGGCAGGGTCGGGTCCTCCAGCACCTGCACCAGCGGGTAAGAGGCATAGATGTCGGACTTGGACGATTCCGTGCGGGCGATGGCAGAGGCAAAGACCGCCTCAGCCACGCTGAAATCGCGCTGCATGTCCTCCAGCCGCGCGGCAGCCGGGGCCAGATCGTCCAGACGGGCGGTTTCGGCGCGCAGTTGCCCGGTCAGTTCGGCCAGTTGCATGGCGATGCCGTTGCGCTCTGATTCCTGCCGCACAAGGTCCGTCAGCAGATCGGTGCGACCGCCGTTGCTGGCCACCTCAAGGTCGATCCGGTTGGCGGTGATCCCGGCCACAAGCGCCGCGGCCTTGGCCTCGGCTGCGTCATGGGCGGCCTGCGCGCTTTGCACCTTGGGGTGGCGCGATCCATAGCGCGACCGCACATCAGCCAGATCGGCGGCGGCGGCGGACATGGTTTCCAAAAGCGCGACATAGCTGCTGTCCGCGTTCACGCGCAGGATCAGCGCGGCATGCTCGGCATCGGTGCCCAGCCGCGTTTCCAGCCGTTGCACCGCCCCTTCGGAGCGTTCCAGTTCCGTGGTCAGGCTGTCCACCTGCGCACGCAGGCTGTCCAGATCCTCGACCAGCCGGTCATACTGCGCGGCGGACCGCAGACCGGTTTCGCGCTGCAGGGTCGCGATGTCATCCCGCGTGCCCGCGACAGAGGCCTGATATTCGCGGATCGCGTCCAGCCCGCCATCTTCGCGGGTGGACATCTCATCGGCACGCAGCCGGTCGATTTCATCGAAAAAGGCGGCCAGCAGGGCGGCGTTGCGGCCCTGCGCGTCTTCGGGGCTGCCGCCGGTGATTTCCACATGGATAAAGGCGGTCTGGTCGACCAGCCGGATCTTGGGCTCGCCAAAGGCGTTGCGATGGATGCCGTGCCGCCCGGCGGCATCTTCCAGGATGCGGCCTGCGCCCAGCAGACGCTTGTAGGTCTCGGTCGGGCTGATCGAATTGGACGCAAAGGCCGAACTGGCAAAGGAAGAGGCCTGCCCGATGTCGTTGAGGTTGACAGAGGCAGACGCGCCGGAACCGGGCAGGATCAGCGACATGTGGCTGGAGAATTTCAGCGGCGCGGTCTTGAGATAGCCGGTGATCGGGGCCCAGATCGCCGCCGTGCTCAGCAGGAAGATCCCGGCGTAACGCGGCAACCGGCCCAGGTCCGCTGGACGACCGCCCAGAAACAGGCGCTTGATCGACAGCTGGCGCAGCGGCGTGCGGAACACGGAGAGGGCGGGTCCCTTGCGGGGCTGGTCGGTATAGGTGTCTTGCAGCGTCATGGGGAGGCTCCTTTGTCCGGTCTTCTACCCTTTGGTATCGTCGGCCGCTGCATCCCGGGCGGAGGGATCCGCAGGGCAGATGCCCCGCACCCTATCCGGGCGGATAGGGCAGGGCAGAGTCAGGCAATGATTGACCGGACAGCGGCGGGGTGGTCATCTGTTGGCCATGCCCTGACACAGACAGCGCCGGCGCCCATGACCATAGAAATCACCTTATGTGACCGCCTGCCGTCCCGGGACGATCTGAACGAGGTTCTGTCCGAGTACTATGACCTGATCGTGCGGCGGATGCGCGAGATGGGCGTGGATCTGGACCCTGCCGCCCCGCAAAGCGCCCTGCGCGAATTCTGGGATCATGCGGATGACTACCTGCCGCCACGGGGCTGTCTGGCGGTGGCGCGCACCCGGACGGGCAGGATTGTCGGCTGCGGCATGCTGAAATGCCTCGACGACCGGACGGGAGAGTTGAAACGGCTCTACGTTACCTCCAGCGCGCGCGGCACCGGGGCAGGGCGCAGGCTGGTCGAGGTGCGGGTCGAAGAGGCGCGGCGCATGGGGCTGCAGCGGCTGGTGGTGGATACGCTAACGCCCAACGTGGAGATGCGCAGCCTCTATCCCAAGCTGGGGTTCGTCGAGGTGGCAGAGCCGATCGAAACCACCACCTATATCGATCAGCCGATGCTGCGCCCGCACATGCATTTCTTTGTAAAGGACATCAGCAGCGGCTGACGCGATCACCCCGGCCTCAGAACAGGCCGGCCTCGCGCGCGGCCAGTGCCGCCTGGGTGCGGTTGTTGACGTCCAGCTTGCGGTAGAGCGTCTTCATGTGCAGCTTGATCGTCGGTTCCGTCAGGCCAAGGTCACGGGCGATTTCCTTGTTGGACTTGCCCTCGCTCAGTCCCTTGAGCACGTCCATCTCACGTGGGGTCAGGCGTTTGGCCAGCGGATGATTCTGTTCTTCCTCGGCGGCGGTCATGAAATCGATGGGAGCGTATTTTTCCCCCATGGCCATGAAACGCACCGCGTTGACCAGCGATTTGGCGGGCAGCGTCTTGGGGACGAACCCGGCCGCGCCCATGTCCAGCGCCTGTTCGGCGATCTCGCGCGTTGCCTCGCCGGAAATCAGTGCCACGCGCTGTCCGCCGTTCATGTCCAGCGCCTCGCGCAGGCTGTCCAGCCCGTTCATGCCCGGCATCTTGTAGTCCAGCAGGACAAGGTCATAGGCGTCATCGGCGCGGATGCGCTCGCAGGCCTCCGTATAGCTGGCGGCGGTGCCGATCTCGAACCCATCCGTCGCGCCCAGAAAGGCGACAAGCGTGTCGCGAAGAAGATCATGGTCATCGGCTATCAGTATTCGCATCTGGGGCACCTGTCTTGTCCTGCCAATCTACCTAGACCTGAATTGGGGCGCTGTTAAGCCAGCACAGGCGCTTTTGAGGGGGGAAAGTGGAGGGGAACCTATCCCTTGTGGGTAGGTCGGGACGCAAAGGGTGCGGTGCCCGTCCCGACGGGGAAAGGGCACCTGCCATAAGCGCCGTTAACCGTCCTTTGGCGGGAATTGAGCGAACGCGGCCTGTTGGGTGAGGAAGGGAACAACACGACACACCCTCGGAGTACCCGCCATGAAAGCCTATCCCGCAGCCGCCTTTACCCCCGCCGTTGACCTGCCCACACGTGAGATCATGGGCCTGCCGATCGTGGATGCCACATCGCAGCAAACGATCGAGGCCCTGCTGGATGGCACCGCACGCCGCATCTACTTCCTGAACGCCCATTGCGCCAACATGCGGGCCCGCGACCCGGAATATGCCGCCGCCCTGCAGCGCGCGGACGTGATCCTGCCGGACGGCATCGGTGTCGAACTGGCCGCCCGCATGCGGGGCGCGGGGTTGACCGAGAACCTCAATGGCACCGACCTGACGCCGAAATTGCTGCACGCCGCCGCGCGCCGTGGTCAATCCGTCTTTCTCTTCGGGGCCAAGCCGGGCACCGCTGATGCCGCCGCGCGCAAGCTGGCGCTCAGCATTCCCGGCCTGCGCATCGCCGGCACCCGTGACGGTTACGACGGCGCCGCCAACAGCGCCGAGGCGATTGCCGAGATCAACGCCTCGGGCGCCGACATTCTGCTGGTGGCGATGGGGGTGCCGCGTCAGGAGTTGTGGATCAACACCCATGCCGATGAGCTGAACCCGCGTCTTGTTCTTGGCGTCGGCGCCCTGTTCGATTTCCTGTCCGGTAACGTGCAGCGCGCGCCTCAACCCGTGCGCAAGGCCGGGATGGAGTGGGCCTGGCGGCTGGCAATGGAGCCGCGCCGCATGGCGAACCGCTACCTTGTCGGCAACTTCACGTTCATGGCACGCGCCGCGGTCCATGCCATTGGCCAGACCCCGCGCGAGGCGATCATCAAGCGCGCCTTCGACGCCGTCGCCAGCGCCGCGCTGATCCTGGCCGCATCGCCGCTGCTGTTGCTGGTGGCGCTGATGATCCGGCTGGAAAGCCGTGGCCCGGTTTTCTTCAAGCAGGTGCGCGTCGGCGAAAACGGCCGCGAATTCACCATGTACAAGTTCCGCTCGATGCACACCGACGCAGAGGCCCGCCTGGCCGGGATCCGCGCCCAGTCCGACCGCGACGGCATCTGTTTCAAGTCGCGCCATGATCCGCGCGTGACCCGGATCGGCCGACTGCTGCGCCGCTACTCCATCGATGAACTGCCGCAGATCCTGAACGTGCTCAAGGGCAACATGTCCCTGGTCGGCCCGCGCCCCGCGCTGCCGCGCGAAGTGGCCGCCTATCCGACCCACGCGCATGAGCGTCTGGCCGCCAAGCCCGGCATCACCGGCCTGTGGCAGGTTTCGGGCCGCGCTGACATCGGTTTCGACAAGATGATCGATATGGATGTGGCGTATGTCCGCTCGCGCAGCTTCGTTCTGGACCTTTTGTTGCTGGCGATGACCGCGCGTGCCGTGGTATCCGGTCGCGGGGCGTATTGAGGGAAAAGCGAAAACCTATCCGTATGGATAGGCTCCTATCCGGACGCCCTAATTGTGCGGCAAGAAATATGTGGCAAAAAAGCCGTGGCAGAGAGGGTTGTGATTATGAGCAAGTTTGAATTCCTTGGGGCAGCTGTAGTGGCCTGCGTGGTGTCCTCCGGCGCGTGGGCGGAGGATCTGCCTCAGCCCGAAGGGACGGTGCTGCTGACGATCAGCGGTGAGATCACGCGCACCAACATGGACGGGAAGGCGCAGTTCGATCTGGACATGCTGCGCGACGTCGATGCAACGCAGTTTGAAACAGACACGATCTGGACGGCCGGCACGGTGACATTCACCGGCGTTCAACTGGACAAGCTTCTTGAATACGTCGGAGCCGAGGGCACAGAGATCGAGATGATCGCCCTGAATGATTACGCCGTTTCCGTTCCCAGCGATGACGCCGTCGATGGCGGTCCGATCATCGCCTATGAAATGAATGGCAAGACTATGTCGCGGCGCGACAAGGGGCCGCTCTGGCTGGTCTATCCCTATGCCTCGTCCAGCGCCTACCGGACAGAGGTGATCTATGCGCGCAGCATCTGGCAGCTGGATCGCATGAACGTCCGCCCATAAGGGCGTGGCACGGCACGGAGCACCCGGCTCATGACGTTTCTGGACAGGGTCCGGCGGCATTCGCGTGCCGCCTTTCTTGGCGCTGCCGCGGTCTGCCTTCTGGCGATCGTTTCGCTAGCGCTGGAAATCGTCCGTGACCTGCGTTTGCTGAAATCTGCGGATTCGGACAATGTTCAGTGGACCCTGTCGCAGGCTGAGGTCGAATTCCTCGAAATGCAGCACGCGCTGGACCGGGCGCGGATCGAACGGGCCTCGGGGGCCGCGCTCGAACAGTTGGTCGTCGAATTCGACATCTTCTATTCCCGCATCGCGACCCTGAGCGAAGGCAATCTCTATGGTCCGCTGCGCGGCACCCCGGATTTTGGCGCCCCGCTGGAACGCATCCAGGCCGCGCTGACAAAATCGGTCGACCTGATCGACGCCCCCCGAGAGGAGCTCGCGTCCAAGCTGGATCAGCTTCAATCGGAATTCGATTTTGTCCGCCCCGACGTGCGGGCGCTGTCGACCGCTGGCCTCCTGATCTTTGCCCGCCAGTCCGATGCGCAGCGCACCAATGTTGCTTTCACGCTGACCCGCGTGGCCATTCTGACCGCGCTTCTCATTCTGGCGCTGGCCTATCTCTTGCGTCACGCCCGCGTGGCGAGCCGCCAGACCGAACGGCGCGGCAAGGAACTCGCCGCCGCCTATTCGCGCCTCAACACGATCCTCGAAACCTCTCTGGACGCGGTGATCGTGTCCGGGATGGATGGCCGGATCCAGCAATTCAACCGCTCTGCCGAGCGCATCTTTCAGTATGACGAACAAGAAGTGGTCGGCCGCGACATCGGCGAGGTCATCGTCCCGGACCACCTGCGCGCGGCGCATACCGCGGGCATGAAGCGGCTCAAGGAAACGGGATCCCGGCGGGTGGTTGGCCACGGGCGTGTGCGTCTTGAGGCGATGCGCCGTTCGGGAGAGGTGTTCCCGGTCGAACTGGCGCTGGAATCGGCGCACACCGGGGCCGAGGAAATCGTCATCGGCTTTTTGCGGGATATCTCGCACCGCGTCGCGTCGGAAAACGAACTGGTCGACGCTCGCGACCGCGCGCTGGCGGGCGAAAAGGCCAAGGCCGATTTCCTTGCCATGATGACGCATGAGATCCGCACGCCGCTGAACGGGGTACTGGGCAACCTTGCGCTTCTGGACGAAGAAAAGCTGACGCCACAGCAGACACGCTATGTCCACAATATGTCGATCTCGGGCAAGCTGCTGATGAGCCATGTGGACGCGGTTCTGGACGTGGCGCGGTTCGAATCCGGGGCCTCGGTGTCCGAAATCGAAACCGTGCACCTGGGGCGGATGCTGCAGGATATCATCGACAGCCAGTCCAGCGCGGCATCGGCCAATGGCAATGTGCTCGAATGGGGCTGGTCCGGAGCGCCGCTGAAATGGGTCGAACTGGACCAGTCGCGCCTTCAGCAATCGATCCTGAACCTTTTGGGCAACGCGATAAAGTTCACCCGGCAGGGCAAGGTTTCGATCGAGGTCGAACAGGTCGACGGACCGGAACGGGCCGACGACGCGGCGCGCTGGCTGGAAATCCGGATCATCGACACCGGGGTCGGCATATCCGAAGCGGACCTCGAACGTGTTTTCGAGGATTTCCACACAGGCCAGTCGCCCCTGTCGCACAGCGTTGCGGGTACCGGCCTTGGACTGGGCATCGCCCGGCGGTTCGTGGACGCCATGGGCGGTGACATCGGCGCAGAAAGCACCCTGGGCGAGGGCAGCGTCTTTTGGCTGAGGGTCCCGGTCCTGCCGGTCGAGGCACCGGCAGAACTGGCCCCGACACCGGAAAAATCGCATCAGGTCCGCACCTGCGACGTGCTGCTGGTCGAGGACAACGAGATCAACCTGCAACTGGCCTGCGACATGCTGGAAAAGCTGGGGCATCAGGTCACGACAGCCCGGAACGGTCAGGAAGGCGTGGATGCGGCGGCGCAGCGCCGGTTCGATTTCATTCTGATGGATATCCGGATGCCGGTCATGGACGGGTTGACCGCAACGAAAAAGATCCGCGAAGGGCAGGGGCCGTGCCGCGACGTGCCGATCATTGCCTTCTCGGCCAATGTCCTGCCCGAAGCCAAGGACCGCTTCATCGCGGGCGGCATGACGGATTTCCTGGGCAAGCCGTTGATGAAGGCGGAACTGGCGCAACTGATCGTCAAGATCGACCCGGCCGCCGCGCCGGAAGAACGGCCTCAGCCCGTGTCAGAAACCAGCACCGGCGCCGCTGCCGCGCCGGAACAGGCACCGCAGCCGGAGCCCGAACCTGATGATCCGATGGCCCGCCTGATGGCGCGCTACAAGGATGAGACAAAGGAGCTGTTCGACTGGTTGGCGACCGGGCCGAATGACTGGATCGCAATCGCCGACCGGGCACATCAGATCGCGGGCAGCGCGGCGGCCTTTGGCCAGCCGGACCTGCGCATGGCGCTTTTGATGGTCGAAAAGGCCGCCGAGGAAGAAGACACCGAAGCACTGTCCGAGGCGGTCGTAAACGCCCGCAAGGCCTGGACCGACGCGCCGGAGCCCGCGCTGGCCTGATCTGATCGGGGTGCTGTGCCTCAGCGCGCCAGCGTCGCGATCGCGCCCACCGCGCCAAGCACCCGCGCCACCTCGACCACGTTGGTGACCGAACTGTCGTAACAGGCGATGGAATCGCCCGGCAGCAGGTAGGGGTCATAGTCGTCGCGGTCGGCCCGGCGCAGCTGATCCTCGATCCGCCGTTCTATCACGATTGAGACGCCGGTCATCGGGTCGCGTGTGAACAGCAGGGCAGACCGATGCGCGCTGGACGCCCGCGCGCCGCCGACACAGTTGGTGTCCACCACTGCCTGCATGAACCGCGTGCCATAGGGCACCTCGCGCACGTCGCGCCCGACGGCCGAGGGGGCATTGCCGGTGGCGGGCTGGGTCAGGTTGGACAGGAACAGGCTGACCCCTGGCGGGCTGACGGGGGAGGGGCGCATCAGGTCATCCTGAAAACACAGGCGCGAGGGCACCTCGATCTCATCCCCGGCGATCAGCATGACGTCGACCGCATGTTTGCCGCGGAACACGCCGCGCATGTCGATGCGGTAGCTGTGTCCGCCCCGGTGCAGGGTGACAGCGGACAGATCCGCATCCGGCCGCACGCCGCCCACCGCGCGCAACGCGCCGGACAGGTTGCGCGATTCCGTCGAGGACCCCAGCGCCGCCTGACGCATCGTGTCGATCTGCGCCCCGGGGTTGGGGCCGATTTCCACCGAATGCGGCTCGAACACCGCGCCGGAGACGGCGATATTGACGCTGGAGAAATCCGCCACCCGGACCGAAATGCGCGGCGCCTCTTCGTACAGACCGTCATTGATCAGCGCCCGCACGATGTCACGCTCGACGTCGCCGGTCGTCCGCCCCTGCGCCCGGATCGGCGGCAGGAAGGGCAGTTTCACTAGGCCGTCGCGCCCGACGACATAAGAGCCGGTAAAGGTGTCATCCTCGGCCAGCCGGATATCCAGCAGGTCGTTGCGTGACAGCCGTTCGCCCAGCAACGCGGCGGACAGCACGGCGGCTCCCTTGCCGCCTTCCCATTTCGCAGCGCCAAGCGCGGGGCGGCAGCGTTCCGCGTTCATCCGGGCAGAGATCAGCGCGACATCGGCCTGCGCCCGCGACGGCGGATCGCGGTACTGCGCCTGATAGGCGCGGCCCTCGGCCACCGGCGGGATGTTGTCGGGGCCCTTGATCGGCCCGCAACTGGCCAGCAGCGCAAGGGCGATACCCGCACCTGTCGTCCGGGCCCGTCTTTGCGCGCGTGAATCGCTCATGGTCACCTTGCCCTTTTTTACTAGCGACAATTACCGGCTTTCGTCGCGACGTCCACCGTACCCAGACAGTCCGTTCCAAGGCGTGGCCAGATCGCCAACCTATCCTTTCGGATTGGGTGCGCCCCAATCGCGCCGCATCCCCGTCCCGCCGCGCGCAGGACAGGCGGCATGGCCTGCCGTAAACCTTCTTCAACAAAATCGGAGACCTCGTCCTTGCAACGCACCCAAAAATCCTTTGTCGGCCACCTGTTGGCCTACGGCGCCTCCGAGGCCGCGACCAAGGCTTCGCGGCTGTTCGTGGTCATCGCCGTGGCGCGGGTACTGGACCCGGCGCAGATCGGCCTTGCGGCTGCGGCGCTTGCGGTGGGTGATATCCTGAAGTCGCTGACTGAAAACGGCGTGGTGCAGCGCATCATCGCCGCCCGTGAAGAGGACCTCGACGCCACCTGCAACACCGCCCATCGCCTGTTCTGGGCCTGGTGCCTTGGCCTGTTTGTGCTGCAGGCCGGTGCGGCGGGCATCGCCTACGCGATGGGTGGCCACTGGATCATCAGCGCGCTGATCCTGCTGCTCGCCGGTGAATACCTCTTCATGCCCGCCGGGCTGGTGCAGGTCGCGCTGGCGATGCGGGTGGGCAAGATGCGCCAGACGGCGGCCATCGCCGGTACGCAGGCCGTTTCCGCCAACTTCCTGTCTGTCGGCCTTGCGTTGGTCTGGCCCGGCGCGCTGGTGCTGGTGCTGCCGCGCCTGCTGACCGCGCCGATCTGGCTGCTGGCGGTGCGCCGCCTGCATCCCTGGACCCGCAACGCCGCTGCGGGGTTCGCCCCGCTGCGTCCCTTCATCAGCTTCGGCTGGGCCGTTCTGGGCGTCGAGATCGTCAAGGCGCTGCGCCTGCAGGCGGACAAGCTGCTGGTCGGCCTTCTGCTGGGGCCGCAGGCGCTGGGTCTTTACTTCATGGCCTTCAACGCCGGTCTCAGCCTCGCCACCTCTTTCTCGACCGCTTTCGGCGCCGTGCTCTTCCCGCACCTCGCCACCGCCTCGGACCGCGCCGCCGCGCTGCGCCAGGGAATGCTGCTGTCGGTCGGCATGGTTGCCCCGGTCGTCCTGCTGCAGGCGGCGCTGGCGCCCTGGTACGTGCCGCTGCTGCTGGGCCAGAAATGGGCCGACCTGAGCGGTGTCGTCGGCATCCTGTGCCTCGCGGCGATCCCCACCATGCTCTGGACCGGCGCCGCTGGCTGGATGCGGGCAGAGGGCCGCCCGCGGCAGGAACTGATGGGCACCGCGCTCATCACCCTTGCCCTGATGATCAACACCGTCGTGCTGGCGCCGCAGGGCCTGATGGCCTTGGCCTGGGGCTACCTGCTGACCGCTTCGGTCACAATGGTCGGCCTTTCGCTGCCCGCCCTTGGCACCGCCTTCACCCCCGCCTTGCAGAAAGCCTGACCCATGACCCGCTTTTCCATCGTGATCCCGGCTTACAACGCCGCCGCAACGATCCTCGAAACGCTGGACAGCCTGCTGGGCCAGAGCTTCGACGACTTCGAGATCCTCGTCGTTGACGACGGATCCCCGGACGAGACCTGTGCCCTTGTGCGCACCTTCGCCCGCACCGACCGCCGCATCCGCCTGCTGGCCAACCCGGGCAAGGGCCCCAGCGATGCCCGCAACTTCGGCGCGGCGCAGGCCAAGGGAGAGATCATCGCCTTCTGTGACGCGGATGACCTGTGGGAGGCGAACAAGCTGCTGACACTGGCCTCTGCGTTCTCTGCTGGCACCGGCGATGCGCTCTTTGGCCAGATCGGGTTTTTCAACGACGACCCGCAGGCGCTGACCACGCTGTCCACCGTGCCAGCCGGGCGCGTAGGCATCCAGATGCTGCTGGGGGAAAACCCGGTCTGCACCATGTCGAACCTCGCCGTGCGCCGTGACGTGTTCATGGCGCTTGGCGGGTTCCGCCCGGACATGGTCCACAATGAAGACCTCGAATGGCTGATCCGCCTTGTCGGCGAAGGCCACGCACTGGTCGGCATCGACAGCTTGATGGTGCGCTACCGCGCCAGCGCTGGCGGCCTCTCGGCCGATCTGGACCGGATGCGCCGGGGCCGCGAGCAGGCGCTCACCACCGCGCGCCGCTATGGCATTTCCCCCGACGCCCGCTCCGAGGCGATCCACCTGCGCTATCTCGCACGCCGCGCGCTGCGGTTGAACCACCCGCCGGCCACCGCCTGCCGCCTTGCGGCGCAGGGGCTGGCCATGGCGCCGCGTGCCTTTCTGACGCCGCTGCGCCGGGGCGGGGCCACCGCCGCCGCCGCCTTTGCCGCCCCCGTTCTTCCTGGCGCCCTGCGCCGCAGCCTGTTCGCAAACTGAGGAACCCGCCATGCCCCTTGCTTCGATCGTCGTTCCCGCCTTCAACGCTTCGGCGACCCTGCCGGAAACCCTGCGCTCGCTGAGGGCCCAGACCTACCGCGACCTTGAAATCATCATCGTCGACGATGGCTCCACCGATGAAACGCCGCAAATCGCAGAGGATTTCGCCCGTGAAGACGCGCGCATCCGCATCGTGTCGCAGGTCAACCGGGGCCTCGCCGGCGCACGCAACAGCGGCATCCACGCGGCACGCGGCGAATTCGTCGGCTTCTGCGACGCGGATGATCTCTGGGCGCCGGGCAAGCTGAGCGCCCATGTGCTGCACCTGCAATCCGCGCCCGAGGTCGGCCTCAGCTACGCGGGCTCGCGCCTGATCGACACCGAAAGCCGTGACACCGGCCACGCCCAGACCCCGCGCCTGAAGGACATCACCGCCGCACATGTGCTCAAGCGCAACCCGATCGGCAATGGCTCCTCCCCGGTGTTCCGCCGCGAGGCCCTGCAATCCCTGGCCTATCGCCCGCATTTCGAAATGTTCCGCGACTGGGTCTTTGACGAATCCTTTCGCCAGTCCGAGGACATCGAATGCTGGATGCGCCTGTGCCTGACCACCGACTGGAAGGTCGAAGGCGTGGCGGGGCTGCTGACCTCCTACCGGATCAATCCGGGCGGCCTGTCGGCCAACACCGCCAAGCAGCTCGCCTCGTGGGAGCGGATGGTGGCCAAGCTGCGCCCGATCGCTCCGGCCTTCTTTGCCCGCCACGAACGGGCCGCGCGCGCCTACCAGTTGCGCTACCTCGCGCGCCGCGCGGTCAGCGATGGCGATGGCGCCAACGCGCGCAGCCTCGCCAACCGTTCAATGCGCCAGTCCCGCGCACCGCTGACCGAAGAACCGGTCAAGACCCTGACCACGCTTGCCGCCGGAACGGCACTCAGCCTTGCCGGTCCCGGCCTTCTGACCGCCGTCAAGCGGTTCCACCCCGGCCTTCGCGCCATTCGCTGATCGTAACGATGACCAAGGAGTTTGCCATGACCACCCGTCCCACTGTACTTCACCTCATCGACGACAGTACCGCTGGCGGCGTGATGCGCGTTCTCGACCATATCAGCTCCAGCCCGCTGATGGCGGCCGCAGCCGATCACCGCATCATGCAGGTTTCGCGCGGCAAGCCGCTGCCGCAGGTCCGGGCCGATGTCATCGTCTCGCACCTGACCATCAACTGGCGCATGCTGCCCGCGCTGATCCTGTTCCGCGCGCGCCACGCCAATACGCCGCTGATCCATGTCGAACACAGCTATACCAGCGCCTTCACCGCGCTGAACGTCACGGCCCGGACCCGCTTTCAGACCTTGCTGCGCACGGCATATGCCCTCTTTGACAAGGTGGTCGCCGTCAGCGCGACTCAGGCGATGTGGATGCGGATCCGCGGGCTGGTCGGCGCCGGGTCGCTGCATTTCATCAACCCGGTCGTGGCGCTGGACGGGTTCCGTGCCATGCCCGCGCCGCAGGGCCCGCTGCGCACCATCGGCGCCATCGGCCGTCTGGACCGGCAAAAGGGGTTTGACGTGCTGATCCCGGCCTTCCGCGCGCTTGAAGGCAGTAACCTGCGGCTGGAAATCTTTGGCGAAGGTCCCGAGCGCGCACAGCTCGAGGCGCTGGCCGCCGGCGACTCGCGCATCGTCTTTCACGGTCACGCCGGCACGCCCGAGGCGGCGATGGCCGCGGTTGACGTGGTCGCCATGCCCTCGCGCTGGGAGGCCTTCGGCCTCGTCTCGCTAGAGGCCCGCGCCGCGCGCCGCCCGCTGCTGACCTCCGGTGTCGACGGGCTGGCGGACCAGAGAGCCGGGCAGGTGACGCAGGTCAGCGGCCATTCCGTCGAAGAATGGACTGCCGCGCTGGATCGCCAGCTGAGGACCGGAACGAACAAGAATGTGGAGGACCCGACCAGCGATGCCGAGACGCGCTTTGCCGAAGGCTGGGGGCAATTGCTGGACGAGGTTCTGGGGTTTGAGGTGAAACAAGTAGCCTGAACCAAGCCCCTCGACGCGGGCGCCATTTCGGCGCAAAACCGGCGACATGACACACACAGAGACCACCACTCACGGGTGCGGGGGACCGGCATGAACATTGCCTGCTGGTCCGGTCCGCGCAATCTCTCGACCGCGCTCATGTACGCCTTCGGTGCCCGCGCCGACTGCGGAGTCTGGGACGAACCCTTTTATGCCGCTTATCTCGATCGAACCGGGATTATCCATCCCATGACGGACGAGATTCTTGCGGCGGGCGACGCCGACCCCCTCGAGGTCGCCCGCCGTTGTGCCGCGCCCGATCCAAAGGGCGCGGCGCATTTTTATCTCAAGCTGATGACACAGCATCATTTGCCGGGCGACAGTCTGGACTGGGGGGCAGGGGCCGCGCATGTCTTTCTGATCCGCCATCCGGCGCGCGTGCTGGCCAGCTATGCCGCCAAGCGCGAGAACCCGACGCTGGACGACATCGGCTTTGTCCAGCAGGCGCAGATCTACGACGAGGTCCGCGCCCGCGGCTGGCCGGTGGCTGTGATCGACAGTTTCGATATCCGCCGCGCGCCGGAAGCCGCGCTGCGCGCCATGTGCGCCGCCATCGGTCTGCCCTTTGACCCCGCCATGCTGTCCTGGCCTGCGGGCGGTCACCCGGACGATGGCGTCTGGGCGCCGCATTGGTACGACGCGGTCCACCGCTCCACCGGGTTTGCCGATCCAGAGGGCCCATTGCCGCCCGTCGCAGCGGAGCTTGAGGCCGTCCATGACGCCGCGTTGACGCCTTATCGGCACCTGCAGGCCAATGCCCTGCGGATTGACGCCTGAATCCGGCTTGCACCGGGGCGGATCGGGCAATAGAAGGTGCCGAATTCGCAGATCACACACGCGCCCCGGACTCCGGGGCGCTTGACCATTCGAGGGAAGAGACATGCAGGTCACCGAGACGCTGAAAGAGGGCCTCAAGCGCGGCTACGCCATCACCGTGACGGCGGCCGAGCTGGACGAGAAGGTCGCCGAGAAACTGAAAGAAGCCCAGCCCGACATCGAGATGAAGGGTTTCCGCAAAGGCAAGGTGCCGATGCCGCTGCTGAAAAAGCAGTTTGGTCAGCGCGTTCTGGGCGAAACCATGCAGGAAGTCATCGACGGTGCCATGAACCAGCACTTCGAAGATTCCGGTGAACGCCCGGCGCTCCAGCCCGAGGTCAAGATGACCAACGAGGACTGGAAAGAGGGCGACGACGTCCACGTCGAGATGTCCTACGAGGCGCTGCCCGAGGTGCCCGAGGTCGACATGACCGGCGTCAAGCTGGAAAAGCTGGTCGTCAAGGCAGAGGAATCGGCTGTCGATGAGGCGCTGGAATCGCTCGCCAAGACCGCGCAGGACTTCGAAGACAAGGACGGCGCGTCCGAGGATGGCGATCAGGTCGTGATCGATTTCGTCGGCAAGGTCGACGGTGAGGCATTCGACGGCGGCTCCGCCGAGGATTACCCGCTGACGCTGGGCTCCGGCTCGTTCATCCCCGGCTTCGAAGAGCAGCTGGTCGGTGTGTCCAAGGGCGACGAAAAGGCCGTCGAGGTCAATTTCCCCGAGGAATACGGCGCAGAGCATCTGGCCGGCAAGGCCGCCGTCTTTGACGTGACCGTCAAGGGCGTGAAGGCCCCCAAGGCCGCCGAGATCAACGACGAGATGGCCACCAAGTTCGGTGCCGAGGATCTCGACAGCCTCAAGAACCAGATCCGTGAGCGTCTCGAAGCCGAATATGCCGGCGCCGCCCGTCAGGTGATGAAGCGCGCGCTGCTGGACAAGCTGGACGAACTGGTCACCTTCGACCTGCCGCCGAGCCTTGTCGAGGCCGAGGCCAAGCAGATCGCCCACCAGCTGTGGCACGAGGAAAACCCCGACGTGCAAGGTCACGATCACCCCGAGATCGAGACCACCGAAGAGCACAGCAAACTGGCCGAGCGCCGCGTGCGCCTTGGTCTGCTGCTGGCTGACGTGGGCCAAAAGGCCGAGGTCGAGGTGTCCGACGCCGAGATGACCCAGGCGATCATGAACCAGGCCCGCCAGTACCCGGGTCAGGAGCGCGAATTCTTTGACTACGTGCGCCAGAACCCCGGCATGCAGCAGCAGCTGCGCGCCCCGATCTTCGAGGACAAGGTCGTTGACCACATCGTCGAAAAGGCCGAGGTGACGGAAAAGGAAATCTCCAAGGAAGACCTGCAAAAAGCGGTCGAGTCACTGGACGACGAATAATCGTCACCCCCTTGAGAAGACAAAGCAAAAGCCGCCCCTCGGGGCGGCTTTTTCGTACCCTGCGGGCGCAACGCGCGCCGTCAATCCCACTCGATCGGTGACTTCTTCCGCAGCGCCCCGCCAAGGTGCTGCCGCATGGCATAAGACGCCTCGATCAGCTCCCCGCGCGCCACGAGGTCGAGGATCTCCAGATGTTCCCGGCACTGGATCGCCAGCCGCTCTGGATCGACCTTGGCGCGGTATTCCATCAGGCGCCGCATCCGGTTCACCCGCACAAGCGCGGTGTGAAAATAGGGATTGCCGCACATCTTGATCAGTTCCTCGTGGAACTCGGACCCCTTTTCCAATCGGTTGAAGGTGGGAATCCGCGTCGTATCGCTGTCGAGGATCCGCAACTGATCGGCGCGCAGTTTCTCGATCACGCTGTTGGAGATCTTGAACCCCGGCTCAAGGATCGCCGCCGGTTCGATCACCATCCGGAACCGATAGACCTGATCAAAGCCTTCCGGCGTCTTCGCGACCGGCAACAGGGACCAGCCATAGCCCTGTTTGCGTTCGGCCCAGCCCTCGTGGCTGGCCCTATGCAGGATTTCGTTCACACCCGCCTTTGTCAGGCCATAGCGGTCGCGCAGCATCTGTTCGGTCACGTCAGCGGGGATCCGGTCATCCAGCCAATCCTCGGCAAAGCGGATGTAGGGGTCGCTGGGATCGTCCACCGGCGTGCCGTTGTTGACGTCAAGGCTGCGCCTGCGCGACGCCTCGGTGACAAAGTAGCCCCGGTTCTTTTCCCGCTGCAGGATCGCCTGATCTTCGAGCAGGGTCAGCGCTTCGCGCACGGGCGACCGTGACACCCCGAATTCATCCGCAACCTTCTGGGCGCTCAGATGCGCGCCGGGCGCAAGTACGCCAGAGGCGATCCGCCCGGCGATGGTCTCTGCGATGGATTTTGGCAGGGATGAGGTTTTCATTCTGGTTTCACCTGTCGAGAGGTCCATTGGCTCTGAAATCCGATTTTATGGCACTATGAAGCGCATAAAGCCAATCCGCGTCAACCCGGCCCGCCCGTGACCGGCCCCATTGGGCGTGGCGGATGCAACTTGGCCCTGATTTTTGCCAACAGGTGGCTTTTCAGCGTGTCAGAGAGGCCTTTCAACGCCAAAAGAGCCAAATTTCGCCAAGGGTGTTCAGCTTTGGCCCCATCCTAAAACCAAACGTAATCAGCCGGTTGTCCTTGTTTTATCTGCGTCTGGTGCTGTCAGTCCACCAGATTCCGTTCAAAAACCACAAAATTCAGATTGGCTTTTAAAAGTTAAAGATGCAATCTGCATCGCGAAGTGAGGATTCGCTTCGCACTGTTTACGCACAGGGAGGAACCACCCATGATCAAGAAAACCCTCAAGCTGGGGGCCGTCGCGCTTTTCGCCGCAACGGGCGCCTTCACCGCCGCGCAGGCGCAGGATTTTCAGCCCGAAAACCCCGAATGCATCGCGCCGTCCAACCCCGGCGGCGGTTGGGATTTCATCTGCCGCACCACGGCAAAATTCCTGTTCGACCTCGGCATCATCGACGACTCGATGCAGGTCACGAACATGTCCGGCGGTGGCGGCGGCGTGGCTTTTGCCCATGTCACCAAGGAACGCAATGACGATGACGCCCTGATCGTGGCGGCCTCAGTCAGCACCACGGCGCGGATCGCGCAGGGCATCTACAAAGGCGCGACACCCGATGACATCCACTGGCTGGCGACCTTCGGCGCGGAATACGGCGCCATCGCCGTTCCGGCGGATTCGCCCTACACCTCGCTGACCCAGATGATGGACGCCATCAAGGCCGACCCGAAATCGGTCGGCATCTCGGGCGGGTCCTCTGTCGGCAGCTATGATCACATCAAGCCGATGCTGCTGGCCAAGGCCGCAGGCATCGAGGATGTCACAAGCCTGAAATATGTCGCCTATTCCGGTGGCGGCGAGGCGATGACCGGCCTGCTGTCCGGCGCGGTCGAGGCGCTGTCGGGCGATTTCTCGGAAATGCGCGGCTTTGTCGATTCCGGCGACATCAAGGTGATCGCGATCCTCGCCCCCGAACGGATCGAGGCCTATCCCGACATCCCCACCGCCAAGGAGCAGGGCTATGACGTGGTCGGTGCCAACTGGCGTGGTCTCTACATGCCCAAGGGCGCCTCGGACGAGGCCAAGGAGTTCTGGAAGAACGCCATCATGAAGATGACCGAAGACGAAGGCTTCAAGGCCGCGCTGAAGGCGCAGACCATCGAACCGTTCAACAACTTCGGCGATGACATGCAGGTGTTCGTCGACGGCAACCTTGCCGACATCACCCAGATTTCCAAGGAAATCGGCATCATCAAGTGATGCCTGACCAGAGGCTGCCCCGGTGCGGGGCGGCCTCATCCGAAGTTGCTTCATGGGAGGACTAAATGAGCGACCGTATCTTCGGAGGTGTCGGGCTGGCACTTGCCGTGTTCTACATCTGGGCCGCATCCATCATCGAACTCAGCTTTATGGTGGACGTCATCGGGCCGCGGACGTTCCCCTACATTGTCGGCGCCATTCTGGGCATCAGTTCGGTCTACTTTCTGCTGAAGCCCGACCCCGAACCCGAATGGCCGGTCATGGGCGACCTGGCAGAGGTCGGCATGGCCGGGGCAGTGATGTTCCTTTACGGCTGGGTTCTGTCCGATCTGGGTTTCATCATCTCGACCGTCTTCGCCACCGCCTACCTGACATGGCGTCTGGGGACCAAGCCGTTGGGCGCGCTTGTGACCGGCGTTGCGACCTCTGGCGGGATCTACGTTGTCTTTCACCTGATCCTTGGCCTGTCGCTGGCCAAGGGGCCGCTGGGCTTCTGAGGGGGAAAGACATTGGAAACTCTTGCAAATCTCGGCGACGGCTTTGCCGTGGCCTTCACCGCGCAGAACCTGTTTCTCGCACTTCTGGGCTGTTTTCTCGGCACGCTCATGGGGGCCTTGCCCGGCCTTGGTCCCGCCAATGGCGTGGCCATCCTGATCCCAATCGCCTTTTCGCTGGGCCTTGGCCCCGTCGCCTCGCTGATCCTGCTGACCTCCGTTTACTACGGCGCGATGTACGGCGGGCGGATCAGTTCGATCCTGCTGAACATCCCCGGCGATGAACCGGCCATGATGACCTGCCTCGACGGCTATCCGATGGCCTTGCAGGGCAAGGCCGGTGAGGCGCTGTCGCTGTCGGGCGTGGCCTCCTTTGTGGGCGCGTTCTTTGCGACATGGGGGCTGGTCCTGCTGGCGCCGCAACTGGTCAAGATCGCGCTGCTTTTCGGCCCGGCGGAATATTTCGTGCTGTTCACGCTGGCCTTTGCGACGCTGGGCGGGATCTCCTCCACCAACCAGGCGAAATCGGCCTTTGCCGCCGCCCTTGGCCTTGGCATCGCGATGATCGGCAGCGACTCGCAGACCGGCTCGCAGCGGTTTACCTTCGACCATATCCACCTGTTCGACGGCATCGACTTCCTGATCGCCATCGTCGGCCTGTTTGCCATCAGCGAGGTCTTCATCTTCCTAGAGGCGCACAAGGGCGGCGCGGCCGCTGGCAGCACCGCCGCCACCAAGATCGGGCGCATCATGCCCGACTTCCGAGAGTTGAAACGCTGCATCCCCACCATGGGCCGCTCCACCGTGATCGGTTTCCTGTCCGGCGTCCTGCCGGGGGCAGGGGCCTCGCTGGGATCGTTCCTGTCCTATTCGATGGAAAAGGCCGTGGTCGACCCGGATGGCAAGACCTTCGGCAAGGGCGATCCGCGCGGTGTGGTGGCACCCGAGGTGGGCAACAACGCCGCCTCGGGCGGGGCGCTGGTGCCGATGCTGGCGCTGGGTGTGCCGGGCTCGGGCACCACGGCGGTCCTGCTGGCCGTGCTGCTGCAACTGAACATCACCCCCGGCCCCTTGCTGTTCCAGAAGAACCCCGATGTGGTCTGGGGCCTGATCGCGGCCCTGTTCATCAGCAACTTCATGCTGCTGGCTCTGAACATCCCGCTGGTCGGCCTGTTCACCCGCGTCCTGCTGGTGCCGACCCGGATTCTGATGCCGGTGGTCGCGATGGTGTCCTTTGTCGGGATCTACGGCATCACCGGATCGACCTTTGACGTCATGCTGATGGTCGGTTTCGGCCTTGCGGGCTGGGTGCTGCGCAAGCTTGACGTGCCGCTTGTCCCGATCATCCTCGGCATCCTTCTGGGCAACGAGATGGAGGTGAACCTGCGCCGCGCCCTGACGGTGTCGGATGGCGACTGGTCGATCCTCGTGGGCAGCCCGCTGGCCATCATCCTCTGGCTCATCGCCATCACCGGCTTCGTGCTGCCGATGGTCCTTGGCCGCAGGGTCAAACGCCAGATGAAGGCCAAGCGCGAGGACCTGCAGGACGACACCGGCCCGGAACAGATCGGCGACTGAGCCGCCAGAACAACGAATTTACCCGCCCGGGCCGCTCCGGGCGGGATGACAAGACACGGCCCCGAAACACGGTTTCGGCCCGCTATTCGAAGGAGACAAACAATGCGTATCATGACCCTGCCATGTGACGGGATCGGACCAGAGATCATGGCGGCGACCCTCGACGTGGTCGAAGCGACCAACCAGAAGTTCGGCCTGGGGCTCACGTTTCACGAAGAGATGTCCGGCTTTCCCAGCCTCGAAAAATACGGCATCACCCTGCGCGAAGAGGTGCTGGACCGCGCGCGGACAGACTTTGACGGCGTGATCCTCGGCACCCAGTCGCACATGGATTACCCGCCCGTCGCCGAAGGCGGGCGCAACGTCTCGGCAGGCTTTCGCATCGGCCTCGACCTGTACGCCAACGTGCGTCCGGCCCGCTCGCGCAGCTTTCTGCAATCCAAGGCTCCCGGCATGGATCTGGTCATCATGCGAGAGGCGACCGAAGGCTTCTACCCCGACCGCAACATGTTCAAGGGCGTGGGAGAGATGATGCCCGACCCCGACATGGCCCTGTCGGTGCGCAAGATCACGCGCCATGGCTCCATGCGGATCTGCCGAGAGGCGTTCAAGCTGGCGATGCAGCGCAAGAAAAAGGTCGCCGCCATCCACAAGGCGAATTCCTTCCTGATGACGGACGGGCTGTTTCTCGAATGCTTCCGCGCGGTGGCCAAGGACTTCCCCGAGGTCGAGACAGAGGAACTGATCGTCGACGCCTTTGCCGCCCTTCTGGTGCGCAAGCCCGAAACCTATGACGTGGTGGTGGCGACCAACTTCTACGGCGACATCCTGTCGGACCTCGCGTCCGAACTGTCTGGCAGCCTTGGCCTTGCCGGGTCGATCAACGCCAACGCCGAAACCGGCCTTGTCTGCGCGCAGGCGCAGCACGGATCGGCCCCGGACATTCAGGGGCAGAACGTCGCCAACCCGACCTCGCTGATCCTTTCGGCGGCCATGATGCTGACATGGCTGGGCGAACAACGCGACAACGCCAAGCTCATGGCCGCAGGGGCGGCAATCACCGAGGCGGTGGACAGGGTTCTGGATGACCCGGCCAAACGGACCCGTGACCTTGGCGGCACGGTAAATTGCGACAGCTTCGGCAAATTTGTTGCCGATGCGGTCACGGCTGGCTGAAACCCTCCTATAGTCAGCCACACCCGGATGGCGCTCCGACGCCGGGGCGCCATCCACTCGAACCGCAGGTGTCCATTGATGTCCCATCCCCCAAGGCTCGTGCTGATCCACGCCACGCGACTGGCGATGGAGCCGATAGAAACCGCCCTTCGCGCCAACTGGCCCGAGGTCGAGGTGCTGCCCATCCTCGAAGAGGGGCTGTCCATCGACCGGGCAAAGCCGGAGGCTTGCGACGCCGATCTTGACCGGCGGATCGTGGCGCTGGCCCGCTATGCAGAGGGGCTGCATCCTGACGGCATCCTCTATACCTGCTCTGCCTTCGGCGCCGGGATCGAACAGGCCGCGCGCAGCTCTCCCGTGCCGGTGCTGAAGCCGAATGAATCCATGTTCAAACAGGCGCTGGCATTGGGCGACCGCGCCGTGATGATCTATACCTTTCCGCCTGCCGTGGCCGGAATGGAGCAGGAGTTCCGTCACGATGCCGCCGCCTTGCGCCCCTCCGCCACCATCCGCTCGGTGCTGGCCCCCGGCGCGCGAGAGGCGCTTCAGGCCGGGGACGCGGCGGAACACGACCGCATCATCGCGGCCACCGCCGCCGCCGTGCAGGACGCCGATGTGATCCTGCTTGCGCATTTCTCGATGGCCCCGGCGGGCCCGGCCTGCCGTGCTGTGACCGCCTTGCCCGTGCTGACCAGCCCAGAGGCTGCTATTGCGGAGATGAAGCAACTGATAGCCGACAGAAAGGAGACCGCCTGATGCTGATCGGTGTGATCGCGGATGATTTCACGGGCGCAAGCGACATCGCCAACACCCTTGCCAAGGGCGTCGCACCCGAAGGCGGATTGCGGACGGCGCAGTTCTCCGGCATCCCGACCGGCCCCGCGCCAGAGGGGGTCGAGGCCGGGGTGATATCGCTCAAGAGCCGCTCGGCCCCGGTGGCGCAGGCGGTGGCGGATTCGCTGGCCGCGCTCGACTGGTTGCGCGCGCAGGGCTGCGTGCAGATCGTCTTCAAATATTGCTCGACCTTCGATTCCACGCCCCAGGGCAATATCGGCCCCGTGGCCGAGGCGCTGGCCGCCGCGCTGGATGCAAAGGGGGCGGTGGTCTGCCCGGCCTTTCCGACGGCGGGGCGCACCATCTATCAGGGGCATCTCTTTGTCTTCGACAAGCTGCTCAGCGAAAGCGGGATGCAGAACCATCCGCTGACCCCGATGACGGACCCGGACATTCGTCGCTTCCTTGGCCTGCAATGCAAGGCCCCCGTCGGCCACGTCGCACAGGCGCAGGTCGCGAAGGGGGCAGGGGCGGTGGCCGCCGCGCTGCAGGATGAGGCGGCCAGGGGCGCCACGCTCTGTGTCGTCGATGCCATCAGCGACGGTGACCTGCTGACCATCGGTGAGGCCTTGGCCGATGCCCACTTTGTCACCGGCGGCTCCGGCATCGCGCTTGGCCTGCCGCGCAATTTCATCCGCCGGGGACAGGCGGGCGGCGCATCCAGCCCCTTCACCCCGCTGACCGGCCCCGAGGCGATCCTTGCCGGTTCCTGCTCCGGGGCGACACGCGGGCAGATCGACACGCACGCCAAGGCGCATCCGGTGCTGGCCATCGACGTGCCCCGCGTGATGGCCGGTGAGATCACCGCCGACACGCTGGTCGATTTCATGGCGCAGAACATAGGCAAGGCCCCGCTGGCCTATTCCTCCGGCACACCGCAGGAGGTGCGCGCCCTGCAGGACAGGTTCGGCCGCGAGGCCGTGTCAGCCGAGCTGGACGCGCTCTTTGCCGACACCGCGCGCGCCCTTCTGGCACGCGGCTACAACCGCCTGATCGTGGCGGGCGGCGAGACCTCCGGCGCGGTGGCGCAGGCCGTGTCGGCCACGCTCGACGCGCCCGCCATGGTGATCGGCCCCGAAATCGACCCCGGCGTGCCGGTCCTGACCATCGGAACGGAATCCCCCGTCGCGCTGGCGCTGAAATCGGGCAACTTCGGCGCGCCGGACTTCTTTGCCAAGGCGCTCAGCGTCATGGCAGGACAGCAATGACCCCGGACGAAAACCAACTCCGTCACGACATGGCGCACCTCTGCCGCTCGCTGTTTGAGCGCGGTTTTTCCGTGGGCACGGAGGGCAATGTCTCTGCTGTCTGCGCGGCAGAAGAGCTTGAGGAAACCGCCAAGCCGCTTGTCGCCCTGCGCGGCGTGCCAACCCGGCTCCTGTCAGACGATGACGTGGCCGACCTGAAATCCACATTCGGAACCATCTGAGGGCCTCATGAAAACCGCCGACCTGATCGACAGCCACGCAAGCAAGCTGACGCTTGTCCACCTCCCGTTCCGCAAATTCGGCGCGAAACCGCATTTTCGCGGCCAGATCCAGACCGTGAAATGTTTCGAGGACAACACAGAAGTGCGCGCACAGCTGGAAACCCCGGGACAGGGCCGCATCCTCGTGGTCGACGGCGGCGGTTCCACCCGCATCGCCCTGCTGGGCGACATGCTGGCCGAGCTGTCGATCCAGTCCGGCTGGGCCGGGATCGTCATCAACGGCGCGATCCGCGACAGCGCGGAAATCGACACCATCGACCAGACGGTCTTTGCGCTGGCCACCTCTCCGGTCAAAAGCGCCAAGGAAGGCTGGGGCAAGGTCGGCTGCCCGATCAGCTTTGGCGGCGTCGCCTTCCGGCCCGGCGGCTGGCTCTACGGCGATGCCGACGGCGTGCTCTACAGCGACGAAGAACTGGGCTGACGGGGGCCAGACACCCAAGATGAAAACAGAGATCGAGATCAAGACCCCGGCGGAGCCGCTGCGGGTGACGGACCTGCGCGGCCTCATGGGTGCGCGCCTGGGCCACCTGCCGCATGTGCTGCGCCTGCTGGCAGAGAACCACATCCGCACGACAGGGCAAGTGGCCCCGCTGCTCAGCGCGCTGGACGACTGGTGCGCAGGGCGCGCCGCGCCCTTCGAATTCACCTTTCAGCCCAACCGCCTCTTGATGCACGATACCACCTGCACACCGGCGCTGGCCGATATCGCCGGGCTGAGGGACGCTTTGGCAGAGGCCGGGCAGGATCCGGAACGCCTGTCCCCGCTGCTGCCGGTCGATGTCTCGGTCGATCACTCCCTTGCCGTGGACCGCTATGCGCGCCCGGACGCCCTGACCATCAACAGCCGCAATGAAATCCGCCGCAATGCAGAGCGTTACGCCTTTCTCAAATGGGCGGCGCAAACCATGCAGAACGTGCGCGTGCATCCCCCCGGCACCGGCATCATGCACACGATCAACCTTGAACAACTGGCAACCGTGCTGGAAATCACCCGCGACGGGCGCGCGTTTCCCGACATGCTTTTGGGCACCGACAGCCACACGCCCATGATCAACGGGATCGGGGTTCTGGGCTGGGGCATCGGCGGGCTGGAGGCGGAAAGCGTCATGTTCGGTCAGCCGGCTACGCTGTCCATGCCGCAGGTGGTGGGGGTGCGCCTGACCGGGGCCCTGCCGGTCGGCGTGCTGTCCACCGATCTGGCGCTGGAGGTGACGCACCAGTTGCGCCGCCTTGGCGTGGCGGGCCGCTTTGTAGAGTTGTTCGGGCCGGGCGTGGCCAGCCTCTCGGCGGATGACCGGGCCGTGGTCGCCAACATGGCGCCCGAATATGGCGCCACCACCGGGTTCTTCCCGGTAGATGCGGCAACGGTCGCCTATCTGACCCGTACCGCACGCCCGCACAGCCTGACCCGCCTGATCGAACCGGTGTTCCGCGCCATGGGCCTGTGGTTCGACCCCGATCAGACGCCGCGCTTTGACGCGGACATCACCATCGACCTTGCCGCGCTACGGCCCCTGATCGCCGGTCCGCGCCGCCCGCAGGACCGCCGCCCCCCCGCCGAGGCCGCGCCATCTGTCGAAAAGGCCATTGGCCGACGGCTGCAGGCCCCCCCGGCAGAGGGGTGCACGGTGCCCGATGGGGCCATTGGCGTCGCCGCGATCACCAGTTGCACCAACACCTCCGATCCGCGTCTGCTGATGGCCGCCGGTCTGCTGGCCCGCAAGGCGCGGGCGCGCGGCCTGCGCCCCCCGCATTGGGTCAAGACCTCGCTTGCGCCAGGTTCACCCTCGGCGGCGGACTACCTCACCCGCGCCGGACTGCTGGAGGATCTGTCGGCGCTGGGGTTCGGCATCGTCGGGTTCGGCTGCACCACCTGTATCGGCAACTCCGGTCCCTTGCCGGAGGTCATCGAAACCGCCTTGGCTCAGGGCAGGGCGATCGCGGCCGTTCTGTCAGGCAACCGCAACTTTCCCGGCCGCGTCCACCCAAAGCTCGACCTGGGGTTTCTGACCTCGCCGCCGATGGTGGTCGCCTTCGCGCTGAAAGGCGACATTCGCGGCGACATCCTGTCCGCGCCCTTGGGGCATGACGGGACGGGCGCACCTGTGACACTGGCCCAGATCTGGCCGACAGAGGCAGAGATCGCCGCCGCCATGACCACGGGTTTCCGTCCCGGCGACGTTCCGGCGCGCTTTGCGCAATCCAGCCGCAGCACCCAGTGGGACAGGATCGATGCCCCCGCGCAGGCCCGTTTCCCATGGGACCCGGCCTCGCGCACCCTGCGCCGTCCGAAATACACATCCACGATAGAGGCGGGAAAACTGGGCCGTTACAGCGCCGCGCCCCTGATGGTCCTTGGCGACGACATGACCACCGATCACATCTCCCCGGCGGGTTGGATCGACCCGAACAGCGATGCAGGGAAATGGCTGATCGCCAACGGGGCCGATCCCGCGGACCTCAATGTCTATGCCTCCTATCGCGGCAATTGGCAGGTGATGGTGCGCGGCGCCTTCACCAACCGGTTGGCCCATAACCTTCTGGCGCCAGACCTGCCGCCCGCGCATACGACGCTGGCGGATGGCAGCGTCCTGCCGGTGTTCGGGGCCGCCGCGCGTCTGGCGGACAGCGGCACCTCCGCGATCCTGCTGGCCGGAGAGCGCTACGGCATGGGCTCCAGCCGCGACTGGGCGCCAAGAGCGTCGCCCTGCTGGGTGTCCGCGCCATCATCGCGCGCAGTTTCGAACGCATCCACCGGTCCAACCTGATCGGAATGGGGGTGCTTCCGCTAGAGATTGCCGATGGTTTCATCCCCAGGGACGCCAATATCCGCCCCGACACCCGCTTTGAGATCGACGTGCCCGCAGAGGCTTTGGTGCCTCGCGCTCTGTTCGATGTGACACTGACGGGGGGCGGCGCGCCTGACTGGGTGATCCGCGTCCGCGCCGCCGTAGAAACCGCGTTCGAGGTCGCCTGCCTCCGCCAAGGCGGAATTGTCCCCACCATGATCGCAAAAGCGCGGAACTGGGACGGCAAAACTGCCTGACCGTCTGTCGAATTCCGGGGCCACAGAGTCCGGAAATCACCTCTTCCGGACCGGCTCTTTCTAAACAAAGGATGAATTTGTCCCTGTAACCCCTTGATTCTGCATTCCCCCTAACCTGTCCACGCGTGGACACCCGGCGCGACGTCCCCCGCCGCGCCGGTCCGGATCAGCTTGCCAGCACGTTCCGAAACAGCCAGGGATCGCTCTCGTCGATATCCTCGGGGAAATGCTCCCACCGGTCCTGAAGCGGCGTCCAGTCGGTGTAATGCGCCTCCACCGGGCCAAGGTAGGGCCGCTGCACCTCAAGGCACCGCGCGTGGTCCATCTCGTCCGTCTCGACGATGCCCGCGCCCGGATTCTCCAGCGCCCAGACCATCCCCGCCAGCACGGCCGATGTCACCTGCAACCCCGTCGCGTTCTGATAGGGTGCCAGGTCCCGCGCCTCATCGTTCGACAGCCGAGAGCCGAACCACAGCGCGTTCTTCTCATGCCCGAACAGCAGCACGCCCAATTCGTCGATCCCCTCGACGATCTCGTCCTCGGTGAGGATGTGATGCTTTTGCTGCTGCTTGCCCGACCCGAACATCTCATGCAGCGACAGCACCGCATCATCGGCGGGGTGATAGGCATAATGGCAGGTCGGGCGGAACTCCGGCGCGGCCCCTTCACCGACGGTGTAATAATCCGCGATGGATATCGCCTCGTTATGCGTGACGAGGAAACCGAACTGCGGCCCCGGCGTCGGACACCATGTATGCACGCGGGTGATCGCGCCGGGCCGTTCCAGCCAGATCCCCGCCTGACAGCCGGTCTCATGCCGGTGGCCATTCTCCGGGAACCACGTCTCATGCGTGCCCCAGCCCAACTCTGCGGGCTGGAACCCCTCGGCGATGAACCCTTCCACCGACCATGTGTTCACAAAGACATTGCGCGGACGGGGCAGGCGGCGCGCCTGTGTGTCCCGCTCGGCGATGTGTACGCCCTTGACGCCCAGGGACTGCATCAGCTTGGCCCATCCCGCGCGATCCGCGGGCACCGTCGCATCGCGCCCGGTGTCCCGCGCCAGCGTCAGCAGCGCCTCCTTGACGAACCAACTGACCATGCCGGGGTTCGCCCCGCAGCAGCTGACCGCCGTGGTGCCGCCGGGATTGCGCGCCTTTTCATCCCGCACTGCCTGACGCAGCGCATAATTGGTGCGCGCGGCGTTGTCGGTGGTGCCAAAGTAATAGCCCTCCCAGGGTTCGACCACGGTGTCGATATAGGGCACCCCGATCTCACGGCAGAACTTCATCAGGTCCAGAGAGGAGGTATCGACCGACAGGTTCACGCAGAAGCCTTTGCCCTCCGGGAACAACCCTCCCAGCACCTCGCGGTAGTTATCGGGCGTCAGGGAAACCTGCAGGTGGTTCAGCTTGTGCTGGCGCAGGAAATTGGCCTGCCGGGCGTCCGGTTCGATCACTGTCAGCTTGTCGGCGTCATAGTCGAAATGACGTTCGATCAGTGGCCAGACCCCCTTGCCGATGGAACCGAAGCCGATGATCACGATGGGGCCGTCGATCCGGCCGTACACAGGGTAGTCTTGGGACACGCGCGTCTCCTTGCAGGGGTTTCCCTTGGTTTAGGCGTCATCGCGCGGCAAGGCAAACCCGTGTCGGATCCGGGTTCCGCCGATCAGGGGGATTGCTTGCCGCAGGACGGCGGGGATTGGCGATACCCGGGCCCAATGCTCCCGCCCAAAAAAAAAGACCCCGCATCCTGCGATGCGCGGTCCTTGTTTCGGTCTGCCGTGGGGCAGGATCAGTCGTCGTCGCCTTCGGCGGCATCTGCGGCCGGACGGGTCGGGACATCGCCCTCGTCGTCGTCCGATGCGGCGCTGCCGAGGTCGTCGAACAGCTGGCTGACTTCGAAATCGGCCTGTGCCTCTTCCTCGGCTGCCAGATCCTGGATGGATTTACCGGACTGCTGCAGTTCGGCCTCTTCGGGCGAACGGGCAACGTTCAGGGTGATCGCAACCATGACCTCGGGGTGCAGGTGCACCTCGACTTCGTGCAGGCCCAGCTCCTTGATCGGGGTCCGGATCAGAACCTGCTTGCGGTCGATGGTGAAACCTTCGGCGGTGGCAACTTCGGCGGCGTCACGGGTGGTGACGGAGCCGTAGAGGTTGCCGCCGTCGGACGCCTGACGAATCACGACGAACTGCTGTCCGCCGAGACGCTCTGCCAGGGCCTCGGCCTCTGTCTTGGTCTCAAGGTTGCGCGCTTCGAGCTGAGCTTTCTGCTCTTCGAACTGCGCGATGTTTTCCTTGGAAGCGGTCAGCGCCTTGCCCTGCAGAAGCAGGTAGTTGCGCGCGAAACCGGGCTTGACGTCGACGACGTCGCCCATCTGGCCCAGCTTGGCCACACGTTCGAGAAGGATGACTTGCATTGCTCGTACTCCTTACTTCACGGCGTAGGGCAGCAGGGCGAGGAAGCGGGCGCGCTTGATGGCGCGGGCCAGTTCACGCTGCTTCTTTGCCGAGACGGCGGTGATGCGCGAGGGGACGATCTTGCCGCGCTCGGAAATGTAGCGCTGCAGCAGACGGGTGTCCTTGTAGTCGATCTTGGGTGCGTTGTCGCCCGAGAAGGGGCAGACCTTGCGGCGGCGGAAAAACGGTTTTGCAGCCATGGTTTAGCTCTCCTTCTTCAGATTACGAACGGGGGCGGCGGTCGCCACCGCGGCGGTCGCCACGGTCACCGCGCTCATCGCGCTTTTGCATCTGGATCGAGGGGCCTTCGGCGTGCTCGTCGACCTTGATGGTCAGAACGCGCATGACGTCGTCATGCAGGCGCATCAGGCGTTCCATTTCCTGAACCGCGTCGGCAGGCGCGTCGGTCTTCAGGAAGGCGTAGTGGCCCTTGCGGTTCTTGTTGATCTTGTAGGCCATGGTCTTCACGCCCCAGTACTCGGATTCGACGACCTTGCCGCCGTTGTCCGTGAGAACCGTGGAGAAGTGTTCGACAAGGCCTTCGGCCTGCGCGTTGGACAGATCCTGACGCGAGATAAAGACATGCTCGTAAAGCGGCATGTGCACTCCATTTCTATCAAGGCGCATTTCATAGGGCAGGGGCCAGTGTCCCTTCGCGCCCTGCCCACGAGAGACTGCGCGGGTAAACGTCGTTGCGAAGAGAGCGCTCCGTATACACGGATCTGGCTCGCGCGCAAGAGCCGGAACTTGTCTCTGGATCGCCCCTGCCGCGCCCCATTCCGGGCACAATCTGAGGGTTATTAATGGTTAACGAAAGATGAACCCTGAATTGAACCCCGAGACGAACCGGGCGCAAGCCTACCAGCGGAGATCCTGACATGGCCCTGACCGAAATGACCCCCAGCGAACAGGCTTGTGAAACCGCAACGGATGCCGCCGGTCTGGCGCCCCTGCTGCGTCTGGTCTTGGGCGCGGCGCTGGTTCTGGCCTCACTGGGGCTGTGGCTGGCTCCGGGCGCCGCGATCGCCCCGTCGATGGTTCTGTTCAAGCTCGGCGCCTCCATCGGCATGATGACCTGGGGCCTCGGCCTGTTCTCGGGGGCGCTGGAACAGCGCGTCTGATCCCGAAAACCCCGCCCCTCCAACGCCAGATGATTGCGCCCCGGCGCGCAGACCGTTAAGCCCTGTCAAACGGAACATCATGGCGAGGAGTGGGTATGAGCCGCGCATTCATCTTTCCCGGACAAGGGGCGCAGACGATTGGCATGGGCAAGGATCTTGCCGAGGCCTACCCGGCGTCCCGCGCCGTCTTCGACGAAGTCGACGAGGCTCTGGGCGAAAAGCTCTCTTCCCTGATCTGGGAAGGTGAGATCGAAACCCTCACCCTGACCGAAAACGCGCAGCCAGCGCTGATGGCGACCTCGCTCGCCGCCATGCGCGCGCTGGAGGCCGAAGGCATCACCATCGACGCCGCCGCCTTTGTGGCCGGTCACTCGCTTGGCGAATATTCTGCCCTCACCGCCGCTGGCGCCCTGACCGTGGCCGATGCCGCGCGGCTGTTGCGCAAGCGCGGGCAGGCCATGCAGGCCGCCGTGCCGGTGGGCGTCGGCGCGATGGCCGCCCTGTTGGGACTGGACCTTGAGGCCGTGCGCAAGGTGGCCGCAGAGGCCGCTCAGGGCGAGGTTGTCGCCGCAGCCAATGACAACGACCCCGCGCAGGTGGTCATCTCCGGCCACAAGGCCGCCGTCGAACGCGCCTGTGAAATCGCCAAGGCGGCGGGCGCCAAGCGCGCCGTCATGCTGCCCGTCTCCGCGCCGTTCCACTGCGACCTGATGCAGCCCGCCGCAGAGGTCATGGCCGAGGCGCTGGATGCCGTCACAATCACCGCCCCCGCCGTGCCGGTCGTCGCCAATGTTCAGGCCGCGCCGGTCAGCGATCCAGACCAGATCCGTGCTTTGCTCAAGGCGCAGATCTGCGGCGCTGTCCGCTGGCGCGAATCCGTGGCCCGCATGGCAGAGGACGGCGTGACCGATTTCTGGGAAATCGGCGCGGGCAAGGCGCTCTCCGGCATGGTCCGCCGCATCCACAAGCCCGCCACCGTGCGCAACATCGGCTCTGCCGCGGATGTGACCGCCGCCGCAGAGGCCGCCAAGGGCTGAGGCCAAGGACCAAAACCTGCGGGCCCAAAGACGTCTAGAAAGGGAATTAGCCATGTTCGACCTGACCGGAAAGAACGCATTGATCACCGGCGCCTCGGGCGGCATCGGCGGCGCCATCGCCAAGGCGCTGCACGGCGCGGGCGCCACCGTGGCCCTGTCGGGCACCCGCGTGGAACCGCTCGAGGCGCTGGCCGCCGAACTGGGCGACCGCGCCCATGTCCTGCCCTGCAATCTCAGCGACGCCGAGGCCGTCAATGCCCTGCCGAAACAGGCGGCAGAGGCGATGGGCAGCGTCGATATCCTCGTGAACAACGCCGGGATCACCCGCGACAACCTCTTCATGCGCATGTCAGAGGATGAATGGGCCAGCGTGCTGGAGGTCAACCTCACCTCCACCTTCCGCCTGTGCAAGGGCGTGCTGCGCGGCATGATGAAATCCCGCTGGGGCCGCATCGTGAACATCTCTTCCGTCGTCGGCGCCACCGGCAATCCGGGGCAGGGCAACTATGCCGCCGCCAAGGCGGGCATGATCGGCATGTCCAAATCGCTGGCCTATGAGGTCGCCAGCCGCGGCATCACCGTGAACGCGGTTGCGCCGGGCTTTATCGAAACCGCGATGACGGACAAACTGACCGATGATCAGAAAAGCGCGATCCTGACGCAGATCCCCACCGGACGCATGGGATCGCCCGAGGAAATCGCCGCCAGCGTGTTGTTCCTTGCCAGCGCCGAGGCCGGCTATCTGACCGGCACCACCTTGCACGTGAACGGCGGTATGGCCATGTTGTGATAGCGCTGGCGGCCTGTTGCATCGCGGCATGGGAAAGCGTTTGCCATCCTTTCCGCCTGTGTTATAGGCCCCCCAGATTCTTTGCCGGAGCCCCGTTCGCGGGATTCTAGGCGCACCCGGAACCACCGGGAGATCGAGCCGCCCGCAAGGGCACCAGACGCCACGCCACGGGGCAGGGCAAAATGGGCCGAAAGGTCCGACAGAACTTGTGAGGAAGAAACATGAGCGACATCGCAGATCGCGTGAAGAAGATTGTGGTCGAGCACCTGAGCGTCGAAGAAGAAAAGGTGACCGAGCAGGCCTCGTTCATCGACGATCTCGGCGCCGACAGCCTTGACACCGTGGAACTGGTCATGGCCTTCGAAGAAGAGTTCGGCATCGAGATCCCGGACGACGCAGCCGAAACCATCCAGACTTTCGGCGACGCGGTGAAATTCATCTCCGAAGCTCAGTAAGTCTTACGTCATTTCATGACGACGTCTGGCGGCGCTCCTATCCGGGGCGCCGCTTTTCGTTTGTCTGCCAGGTGGATTTCGATCCGTCGTTCCCGCGCCGCCCTTTGACCCCGGTCAAGGCCGGCCCGGCCCTGCGGCTCTAACATCCCGTGCAGATGCAATTGGGAAGAGGGGGACAGGGACCATGCGGCGCAGAAACGTGATCCTTGGCGTGGCGGCGCTTTGCGGTTTTGGTCCGGCGGGCTTTGCGCAGGTCTCCCTGTCCGATCGCCTTTCAGGAACCTCGCCGCCTTTGGTGATCGCTCATCGCACTGCCCAAATGGGGGACGCCCCGGAAAACTCGCTGCTGTGGATTCAATACGGCATCGATAGGGGCGCGGACATGCTGCACATCAACATGCAGCTGACGGCGGATGGCGGCTATATCCTGATGCATGACCCGACGCTGAACCGGACGACCGATGTTGAAAGCATCTATCCCAAAGGCCCGCCCGGCGGACCCAGCCGCGCCGCGCGGGGCGGCAAGGATTATGTGCGGGACTACACGCGGGATCAGATCGCAAGGCTGCGGTTGGCCGATGGTGCCGGGGGCTATGCCCTGCCTGTGCCGACGTTGGATCAGGCCCTGTCGCTGGCACAGGGGCGCGTCCTGCTGGCGCTGGGGCTGAAAACCTATGAGGTCGACAGCCTTGCGCCTGTGTTGCAACGGCATGACCCGTCCAACCTCATGCTGTTTCAACTCTACGTCTCCGGCACGGATCAGGGACAGCTGCGGGATCTGGCACAGAGGACGGGTGTGCCCGTGGGCGCCGTTCTCTACCGCTCGCGGGATTACGCGGCGGACCTTGCCGGGTTGCAGGCGCAACTGCCCGGCGCCCTCAGGATTGTCTTTGTCCGCAGTCGCGGCCTGACGCCCGATTTCGTGGCACAGGCCCGGTCGGCGGGGGTGACCCTCGCGGTCTCCGGCTGGTCCTCGGGTGAGGATTTCGCGCTGACGGAAAACGGCGATCCGCAGCCGTGGCAGCGGGTGCTTGATCAAGGCCTGTCAGTCCTGACCTCACGCCCGGATGACCTGCTTGACTTGATGGGGCGGTGAGGCCGCGCCGACGCGGGCAATCGTCAATGAAAGGTGAATTCGTCTCTGGAAGCCATTGAAGTCGTTGCGTCAACTTGGGCGCCACGCGTGGACACCCAAATCCACGGCCTCAGCCCCCAGCCTTTTCCCCGGCCTTTTTCGCAGCCTTTTCCGCCGCCTTGGCCGCATCCCAAAGGCCGTCCATTTCCTCCAGATCGCTGTCCTCGGGCCGCCGCCCATCCTCTGCCAGCGCCGCCTCGATCGCCCGGAACCGCCGGGTGAATTTCGCATTGGCCGCCCGCAGCGCCGCCTCCGGATCGATCCCCAGATGCCGCCCCAGATTGGCCATGACAAACAGCAGGTCGCCGAACTCCTCGAACCGTTCCTCATCGTCGGGTGCCTGCCGCAGCTCGTCCATTTCCTCGCGCAGCTTGTCCATGACCTCATCCGTGGTGGGCCAGTCGAACCCCACCCGCGCCGCCCTTTTCTGCAGCTTCACCGCCCGCAAAAGCGCGGGCAATCCCAAAGCCACCCCGTCCAGCACCCCGGTTTCCGCCTTGGCCGCGCGCTCGGCGGCCTTGATCGTCTCCCAGTCGCGGGTCTGCTGCTCGGCCGACTTGTCCCGGGTCGCATCGCCAAAGACATGCGGATGCCGCGCCACCATCTTGTCCGACATCCCGTCGGCCACCTCGTCAAAGGTGAATAGACCGGCATCGGCAGCGATCTGCGCGTGAAAGACCGATTGGAAGAGCAGGTCGCCCAACTCGCCCTTCAACTCGTCCCAGGCCTCGCGCTCGATCGCGTCGGCGACCTCATAGGCCTCTTCGATGGTATAGGGCGCGATGGTGGCAAAGCTCTGTTCCAGGTCCCAGGGGCAGCCGCCTTCGGGGTCGCGCAGCCGCCGCATGATTTCCACCAGACGCGGCATCCCGCCTTTCGGATCGTGGATCAGATCGTCACTCATTGCATCCGCCCTCGCTTTGGCCCTTTAGTCCTCGACATGAGGGATCAGGCGCAGGGAGTCCAGCCATGGCGGTCATCAACCGGATAGCCGGATTTGCCGACGAGATGGCAGGCTGGCGGCGCCACCTGCACCGGCACCCGGAACTGAGCCTCGACTGCCATGAAACGGCGCGTTTCGTGGTCGAACGGCTGCGCGACTTCGGCGTGACCGAGATCCATGAAGGCATCGCCACCAGCGGCGTCGTCGCGGTGATCGAAGGCCAGGGCGACGGCCCTGTAACCGGCCTGCGTGCCGACATGGACGCGTTGCCCATGCAGGAAAACACCGGCGCAGACTGGGCCAGCACCGTGCCCGGGCGGATGCACGCCTGTGGCCATGACGGCCATACCACGATGCTGCTGGGGGCTGCGAAATACCTTTCCGAAACGCGTCGCTTCACGGGCCGCGTGGTGCTGATCTTTCAACCGGCGGAGGAAACCGTGGGCGGCGGGCGCATCATGGTCGAGGAAGGGATCATGGACCGCTTTGGCGTGCAGGAGGTCTATGCGCTGCACACCGACCCCTTTGGCGAACTGGGAGAGTTCCGCACCACTCCGGGTCCGATCATGGCGGCAGCGGATGAATTCTATGTCACGGTGCGCGGGCAGGGAGGCCATGCCGCCTATCCGCAGACCTGCCGGGATCCGATGCCCGCCGCGCTTGCCATCGGGCAGGCCTTGCAGACGGTGGTTTCGCGCAACACCGATCCGCTGGCGGCGCTGGTGGTTTCCCTGACCATGATCCACGGCGGCAGTGCGTCGAACATCATCCCCGAAGAGGTCAGCCTGGGCGGCACCGTGCGCAGCCTGACACCCGATGTGCGGGACATGGCGCAGCGGCGTATCACCGAAATCGTCTCCAGCATCGCGGCGGGGTATGGCGTCGAAGCCGAACTCGATTACCAGCGCAATTACCCGCCCACCATCAACCATGCGCAACAGACCCGTTTCGCCGCCGACATCGGGCATCAGGTCTCGGCCTCCGTCATCGACAACCTGCCGCCCGAGATGGGGGCCGAAGATTTTTCCTACATGCTGGAGGCCCGCCCCGGCGCCTTCCTGTTCCTCGGGCAGGGGATCGGCCCCTCCGTCCATCACCCGCAGTTCGACTTCAACGATGCCGCCGCACCCTATGGGGCAAGCTTCTTTGCCACCCTGATCGAACGGCGGCACGCCCTGTAACCAGCACGCGATGCTCACGGTCTTTTCATCTCCGCGCCAAGCGGGCAGTCTGCGCGCAAAGGAGATATCAATGCCCATCGTGAATTCCATCGCCGCGCTCGAACCGGACATGACCGCATGGCGGCAGTACCTGCACCAACACCCGGAATTGGGATTGGACTGCTTCAAGACGGCGGAGTTCGTGGTCGAGCGTCTGACGGAATTCGGCATCACGGAAATCCACACCGGCATCGCCCGGACCGGCATCGTCGCCCTCATCGACGGCCGCGCGCCGGGGCGCACCATCGGGCTGCGGGCCGACATGGACGCGCTGCCGATGGAGGACCTGTCCGGCACGGAATATGCGTCGAAAGTGCCGGGCATGGCGCATACCTGCGGCCATGACGGTCATACGACGATGCTGCTGGGGGCGGCGAAATACCTGTCGGAGACCCGAAATTTCGCCGGCCGCGTGGCGTTGATCTTTCAGCCGGCCGAGGAGAACGATGGCGGCGGGCGGATCATGGTCGAAGAGGGCATGATGGACCGGTTCGACATTGCAGAGGTCTACGGCATTCACAACGCGCCCGGAGAGACGGCAGGGAATCTGCTGACCAATCGCGGCGCACTGTTGGCGGGGGTGGATGAATTCACGATCCGGATCACCGGGCAGGGCGGCCACGGGGCCATGCCATTCCAGACCCGTGATCCCGTGGTCTGCGCGGCATCGATAGTGCAGGCGCTGCAGACGATCGTCAGCCGCAACGTCGATGCGCTGGACCGGCTGGTTGTCAGCGTGACCCAGATCCATACCGGCACGGCGATGAACATCGTGCCGGAAACCGCCGTGCTGAACGGCACCGTGCGTTATTTCGACAAGGCTGTGCAGGCCGTGGTCAAGGACCGCATGGCCGAAATCGCCGAGTTCCAGGCCAAAAGCTTCGGAATGTCGGCGGAGCTTGAGTACGAGGAAGGTTACCCGCCGACGATCAATCACCCGGAACAGGCCGAATTCGCCGCCGAAGTCGCGCGAGAGGTCGTCGGGGCCGAGGCCGTCGAACTTGACGCGCCACCGATCATGCCGGGCGAAGATTTCTCCTACATGTTGGAGGCGCGACCGGGCGCCTACCTTTTCCTCGGACAGGGGGAGGGGCCGGTCTGCCATCACCCGAAATATGACTTCAACGACAGGATCGCGCCGGTCGGGGCCAGCTTTTTCGCCCGCCTCGTCGAAAAGGCCTTGCCGCTGGGCTGACCGGCCCTGTTTCTTCTCTTTGAAAATACCGCCGGGGGTGAATTGGCCGCAGGCCAAGAGGGGGCAGCGCCCCCTTGCCCCGATCAACATGCAGGACTGTTCAGATGAGCCTCGAAGACGCCAAACGCCAGATCGACCACGCCTTCACACGCGAAGACCTCAAGGGGCCGTCCTTTGAAAACGTCTTTGCCGGGGCGCCGTCTTTTCTGCGTCGCAAGTACACCAAGGATCTGACCGGCGTGGACGTGGCCGTGACCGGGCTGCCTTTCGATCAGGCGGTGACCAACCGTCCCGGCACGCGGCTGGGCCCTCGCGCGATCCGCGAGGCGTCGCTCTTGCAGACGATGGATGTGCCCTATGGCTGGGACTTTGACGTGCTGTCCGAATTCGCCATCGCGGATTATGGCGACATGGCCTTCGACTACGCCATGCCCTCCGAGGTGCCGGACCGCATCGCCGAACATGTGGGCGGCATTCTGAGCGCGGGCGCGGGCTGTATCGTTCTGGGCGGCGACCATTCGGTGACGCTGGGCTGTCTGCGGGCGCATGCGGAAAAGCACGGACCGCTGAGCGTGATCCAGTTCGATGCACATACGGACACATGGGCAGATGATGATTTCGCCCGCGTCGATCACGGGACCTTCATGTACAAGGCCGCGAAAGAGGGGATCGTGGTGCCGGAGCGGTCGGTGCAGATCGGTATCCGCACGGACAATCCAGATACCATCGGCTTCAACATCCTTGACGCCCGGCAGGTCCATGACGAGGGGCCGGAGCGCATTGCCCAGCGGGTGCATGAGATCGTCGGGGCACAGCCCTGCTACCTGACCTTCGACATCGACGCGCTGGACCCGGCCTTTGCGCCGGGCACGGGCACGCCGGTCTGGGGCGGGTTGAACAGCCATCAGGCGGCGGTGATCCTGCGCCACCTTGCGGGGATCGACCTGAAAGGCGGCGATGTGGTCGAGGTTTCGCCGCCGTTCGACACCACGGGAGCCACGGCCATCGCCGCTGCCCATGTGGCGACGGAACTGCTTTGCCTTTGGGGCTGGACGCGGCGCGGCGGCTGATGCCCGCGGATTTCCAAAAGCTTGGCTTTCAGAATCGGCGCTATCCGTGGCATGCCGAAGGCGGGGAGTGGCGCAATCGGGGTTTGGGACATTGATCCGCATGATATTTTTCATTCTGATTTTGCTGGCCATCGGCGGGCTGGCATGGATCCGTCTTGCGCCGTCGGATCCGGCGGTCTGGCACGTCGATCCCCAGGTGACGGCGGATCAGGATCTGGCCGCCGGGGTGCGGCGGCGGATTTCGGGGGCGGGTGAGGACGGCTTTGTTCGGCTGCACACGATCATCCTGTCGACCCCGCGCACCGATGTTCTGGCTGGCGGGCCGGATGAGGGTCAGGCCACCTATGTGACGCGGTCCAAATGGATGGGCTTTCCCGACTACACCACCGTCCGGGCCGAAGGCGAGGTGCTGGAACTTTGGGCGCGGGCCCGGTTCGGGACCTCGGACATGGGGGTGAATCGCAAGCGGGTCGAGGGCTGGCTGGCGGAGTTGCAGGCCGGGACGGAATAGGGTGTCCACGCGTGGCGCCCTAGTTGACGTAACGACTTCAATGGCTTCCAGAGACGATTTTACCTCTGCCTAACGAATGGCGCCACCGCAGGTAGCCTCAATCGCTGCGCGCGCGCCAGTCGGCGAGGGTCTTGCCCGGCTCGTCCACAAAGAGACCGGGCAGGGGTGTCAGGCTTTCGATGCGGTCGATGCGGAAGGTGGAGAAGGTGCCCGCGCTTTCATCCCATGCGACGCAGGTCCAGACCCGGCCAAAATAGTCGATGTGCAGCGGGCGGATGTCATGCATGGCCCCGCCAAGCCCGATGCGCAGGCGCTGGCGGGCGCGAATCGCCGCGCGGATGACGGGCATATGGGCAAAGCCGCGCGCAGCCTCGGCAAAGGCATCGGTGGCAAAACCGAAGGGGGCGGGCGTCGGCCCGGCATCCTCGGGCAGCACGGCCTCGATCTTGGCCGCCAGCCTGCGGGCGTCCGCCGCCTGTTCCGGCAAATCAGAGGCCCCAAGTGCCGCCAGCGCCAGATGCAGCGCCTCCAGCTCTCCGTCGGTCAGGTTCAGGGGTGGCAGGGTGATCGCGGCCTGCACGGTATATCCATAGCCGCGCGCGCCCTCGACCGGGACGCCGGAGGCGGCCAGCACCTCCATGTCGCGATAGATCGTGCGGACGGAGACGCCCAGATCCTGTGCCATCGCCTCTGCGGTGTGCAACTTGCCGTCGCGCAGGCGCTGCATCAGGGCATAAAGCCGGTCCTTGCGATTCATTTCGGCCCCTCCATCGGGTCACATACTGACAAAAACCTGACAACTGACAAGGTCATGACAAAACGAACCGGTTTTCTTGTCGTTTCGGCGCTTTTCCGGAGACGGAACAGACTATAGATACGCTTCGTGGAATTCATGCGCGGGCCCGGGACGGGCACCGCACTGCCAAGGAGAGAGACCATGGGTATCGGAAACATCGGCCTTCCCGGCCTTCTGCTGATCGCCGTCGTCGTGCTGGTGCTGTTCGGCCGCGGCAAGATCTCTTCGCTGATGGGCGAAGTGGGCAAGGGCATCACGGCCTTCAAGAAGGGCGTCAGCGAAAGCACCGCCGAACTGGAAGACCAGAAGGCGGAAGAGGCCAAGGACGTCACGCCCGAAGACGAAAAAGACAAGGACAAGGTGTAATCCACCATGTTCGATCTTGGTTTTGGCGAACTGCTGATCATCGGGATCGTTGCGCTGATCATCGTCGGTCCAAAGGACCTGCCGGTGCTGTTCCGCAACGTGGGCCGGTTCATGGGCAAGGCGCGCGGGATGGCGCGCGAATTCAGTCGTGCCATGAACGAGGCGGCGGATGAATCCGGCGTGCGCGACGTGGCCAAGACAATCAGGACGGCGACCAACCCGGTGAGCAGTGCCATGGACGGCGTCAAGGACGCCGCCAAGTCCATGACCAACCTCGACCCGGACAGCGAGACCGGCAAGCTGGCCAAGGAACGCGACGAGGCCCGCAAGAAGATCGAGGCCAACGCCGCCCGCGCCTCTGCCGCGCGCAAGCAGCGCGAGGCCGAGGACGCCCTGAAACGGGCCGAGGAACTCGAAGCGTCGCTGAAGGCGGATGAGACACCGGCCCCGGCGGGTCCGGAAGAAGGGGACACCAAGGCATGAACAATGCCAATGACGAGATCGAGGACAGCTCGGCCCCGCTGATCGAGCATCTGGCAGAACTGCGCACCCGCCTGATCCGGTCGGTGATTGCCCTGCTGATCGGCATCTGCATCTGCTTCATCCCGATCAACGGCGATTTCATCGCCGAACATATCCTGCGTTACCTTCTGGTGCCGATCGAAACCACGCTGCGGGCGTTGGGCGACCCGTCGCCGACGCTGCAATACACCAGCCCGCAGGAATACCTTTTCGTTCTGTTCCGCATCGGTCTGGTGTTCGGCTTTGCGATGGCCTTTCCGGTCATCGCGCACCAGTTGTGGCGGTTTATCGCGCCGGGCCTGTACCGGTCCGAAAAGAACGCCTTTCTGCCGTTCCTGATCGCCTCTCCGGTGATGTTCCTGCTGGGGGCCAGCTTTGCCCATCTGGTGGTGACGCCGCTGGCGATGGCCTTTTTCCTTGGCTTCACCGACGCGCCGTCGGTCTTTGCCAACCTGATGTCCGGCACGGTCGATGCCGAAGGGGTGGCCGCCGTGGCGGTGCCGGAAACGACCGAGGGGCTGAAGATCACCTTCTTCGGCAAGGTGAACGAGAGCCTGCAGACCTCGCTGGTGTTCATCATGGCCTTTGGCCTGTGTTTCCAGCTGCCCGTGCTGCTGACCCTGATGGGCAAGGCCGGCATGGTCAGCGCGGAAGGTCTGGGATCGGTGCGCAAATACGCGGCGGTGGGCATTCTGGTGCTGGCCGCGCTGGTGACGCCGCCGGACGTGGTGACGCAGGTGATCCTGTTCACCGTGGTCTATGGCCTCTACGAGGTGTCCATCTTCCTTGTGCGCCGCGTCGAGAAACGGCGTGAGGCCGACCTGAAGGCGCAGGGCCTGTGGTTCGAGGAAGAGCCCGACACGGAGAATGACCCGCTGATGGCGGAGTTCGACGAGGACGAGCGCAAGTGACGAAAACAGGCGGCAAGCGGATTTCGCTGAAACGCATCGCCGAGGCGCTGGAGCGGATGGCTCCGGCGCCTCAACCCGTGCCGGAGTTCGACGCGGCAGAGGCCTTTGTCTGGCATGTCGATCCGGATCGGCTGGAACCGGTGCAACGGGTCAACCGCATCGAGTTGGACCTGCTGGTGGGGATCGACCGGTCGCGCGATACCCTGTTGGAGAACACCCGCCAGTTCGCGCGCGGATTGCCCGCGAACAACGCCCTGCTCTGGGGCGCGCGGGGCATGGGGAAATCCAGTGTTGTCAAAGCGGTACACGCCGCAGTTCAGGCAGAAGGTCTGCCGCTGAAGCTGGTCGAATTGCAGCGCGAGGATCTGGGATCTGTTGGGCGGTTGCTGAACGTGCTGCGCGGTGCGTCGGCGCGCTTTGTGCTGTTCTGCGATGACCTGTCGTTCAGCCATGACGATGAACACTACAAAAGCCTGAAGGCGGTGCTGGACGGCGGGATCGAGGGGCGGCCCGAGAACGTGCTGTTCTACGCCACGTCGAACCGCCGCCACCTGATGCCGCGCGACATGATCGAGAACGAACGGTCAACCGCGATCAATCCCTCCGAGGCGGTCGAGGAAAAGGTGTCGCTGTCGGATCGGTTCGGGCTGTGGCTGGGATTCCACCCCTGTTCGCAGGACGAATACCTGGAGATGATCCGGGGCTATTGCGATGCCTATGGCGTGCAGGTTTCAGACGAGGAACTGCGCGCGGGGGCCATCGAATGGCAGGCGACGCGCGGGGCGCGGTCCGGTCGGGTTGCCTGGCAGTTCTTTGTCGATCTGGCGGGAAAGAAGGGCGTGTCGCTGGGCTGACACGCCCCTTGGGGCCGGTTATTTCAGGTAGGACATCGGGTCCGTGCTATCGAGACCCTTGCGCACCTCGAAGTGCAGGAAGCCCACGTCACCCGGTGCGACGCGGCCGATCTGCTGACCCTTGCTGACGGAATCGCCTACGTTCACGGTGATATCGGCCACGTTCAGGTAGACCGTGTTCAGGTTGTCCGGGTGGCGGACGATGACAAAGCTGGCGCCATCGGTCTTTTTGCTGACACTGATGACAGAGCCGTTTGCGGCGGCAGAGACCGGCGTGCCGGGCGAGGCGCTGATGTCGATGCCCGGGTTCGATCCGGCGCTGTATTCGCGGATGATCGGGCCAGAGACGGGCATGACCATGGCGGCGGCCGATTTGGCCTTGTCCTGGCCGATGTCGACGATCGGTTGGGTCGGCTTTGGGTCGGGCTTGGCCGCGACGCGCGGTTCCGGCGTGACCTCCGGCAGCGGCGTGGCGGCCGAGGGCGGCACCGGCGTGGGCGAGCCTGCGCCCGGAGCCGGTACATTGGCGTCAAGCGGCTGCGCGGCGGCGGTGGCCTGTGCCACCGGGATCAGCAGGTACTGGCCTTCGCGGATGCGGAACTGGCTGTCGAGCCCGTTCCATTCGGCCAGCGCCCGGGGCGAGACCTGATAGAGCCGCGCGATGGTAAAGGCGGTCTCGCCACGCGCGACCTTGTGCCGGATCGGTTCCACCCCGGTCCGGACATCGCTGCTGCTGCGGCGGCTGGTGTCGGGGGCGTTGTTGATCGCGTTCGAGGCCAGAGTGGTGACATCCACCGACGATGGCGGCTGGATCGGGCCGGTGGTGGCCGCGCCGGTCAGGGGCGAGGGTTCGGCCACGCGGCGCGGCAGGGCGACGATTTCGCCTTGGCGCAGCGGGTCGTTGGCCTGAATGCCATTGTAGCGCGCCAGTTCCGAGGCGGGAAGGCCAACGCGGGCGGCCACGTCTGACAGGGTATCGCCGCGCCGCGCAACGGCGACCTGGTAACTGGGGTAGGAGATGACGCCGCGATCATCCGGGTCGGGGCGGTCTGTCGTGGCCCTGAGCGCGGCATCGGTGGTGTCCACCTGCCCGCCGATCCCGCCACGCAGGTCTAGGTCAAAGCCATCGGAACAGGCCGACAACAGGGCAAGCAGCGCAAGGGCCGTCATTGGGCGGGAGGCAAAGCTCATCTCGATATCCTCACATGCGCCCCTGTCTCCGGGGCTTCACTGCATTTGCGGCGCTGTCCTACCGCCGCGCCGGGGCAGCGGTCAATCCTTGCCGAGCCCCTCGACCAGCGGCACAAAGCGTACGGGCCGCATTTCGTCGTATTCATATCCGCTTTCGTGCCTGGTGACGCGGATCAGGCTCTGCACTGCGTCGGACTGCCCGACCGGCACAATCATGATACCGCCAATCTTCAACTGGGCCAATAGGGGGCCGGGCGGGTCTTCGGCGGCTGCGGTCACGATGATACGGTCAAAGGGCGCCTGATCGGGCAGGCCAAAGGAACCATCGGCGGTAAAGGCGGTGATATTGGTCAGCTCCAACTGGTCGAAGACCGCGCGGGCCGCCTGAACCAGCCGGCGGTGGCGGTCGACGGTATAGACCCGCCGCGCCAGCAGCGAGAGGACCGCCGCCTGATAGCCAGAGCCGGTGCCGACCTCCAGCACCTTGTCGCGCGGTCCCACCTTCAGCGCCTGCGTCATCAGGCCGACGACGGAGGGCTGCGAAATGGTCTGCCCGCAGGCGATCGGCAGCGGCATGTCCTCATAGGCGCGGTCGGTGAAATAGCCCTGGATGAACAGGCCACGGTCGATCCGCTCCATCGCGTTCAGGACCGCCTTGTCGGTTACGCCCTTGGAGCGGAGTGCAAAGAGAAACTGCATCTTGGCTTCGGCGTCGAAGCTCATCCGAACGCGTCCCCCAGCGCGGCGAGGGCGGCGTGATCCGTCAAATCGGCGCGCATGGGCGTGACGCTGATCCAGCCCTTGAGGTTCATGTCCGCGTCACAGCCTTCTTCGGTTGCGGCGCGCTGATCGCCGCCGCGCACCCAGAGGAACCTGCGGCCAGAGGGCGAATGCGTCGCTTCGACCGAAAACCGGGTGTCGCGGCGCAGGCCTTGAGGGGCTGCGACAAGGCCCTGCACGTTCGCCGCCGAGACGGGCGGGAAATTCACGTTGTAGAACAGCCGGTAGCCGCTCTGCTGCGGCGGGTCGGCGCGCATGATGCGGCGGACCACGGCGGCGCCGTGCTCTCTTGCGGCTTCGAAGGGGTCGTCGGCCAAGGCGTTTTCGGGCCCGTAGTATTGTGACAGGGCGATGGCGGGCAGGCCCTGCAGAGCCGCCTCAAGCGCGCCGCCGAGCGTGCCGGAATAGAGCGCGTTCTCGGCCGAGTTGTTGCCCCGGTTCACCCCCGAAAGCACGAGGTGCGGCGGATCTTCCTTCAGCACGTCATGCAGGCCGGCCAACACGCAATCGGCGGGGCTGCCTTCGGCGGCAAATGTGCGCTCATCCAGTTTCGCGATCATCGTCGGGTGGGTGTAGGAGATGCAATGCGCCACGCCGGATTGTTCAAAGGCGGGGGCCACGGTCCAGACCTCGCCTTCGGGGCCTGCAAGCTCCTCGGCGATATGCCGGAGCACCTTCAGCCCCGGTGCGTTGATACCGTCGTCATTGGTGATGAGGATGCGCATTCTGGCCCGCCCGGATTGATTTGTTTCTCTGTATTGAAACGGCGGGCGTGGGGCAAGCGGCGGTCCGCCCATGCCTGCGGTGCAGGCATGGAAAGACGTCGGGCGTGGCTTTCCGGCGCGGGCGGGTTAGTCGAGCGTGGCGAGCAGGCGCTTTGCCTCGGCCTCTGCCGTGGCCAGCGCAGCGCGGTCCTCACCGGGGTGAAAACGGGCGCGGGTGGCGGTGGCCATGGGCTTCGGCGTCAGGACGTGGACCTTTGGGCCGGTGCGTTCGGTTTCGGCAGACCAGCTGCGGGCCAGCGCGATCTGCGCGGCCTTGGTGGTGCCGTAGTAGCCGTAGAATTTCTGGCCCTGCACCGGATCGTCAAAGAAAAGGGCGGTTCCGGCCTCTCCCAGCAGGGGGGCGACGAAGGGGACCAGGTGGCCCATGGCGTCGGCATTGGTGGTCAGGGCCTTGCGCCATTCCTTGGGGTCGATGTGGGGCGCGGGGGTCAGGGCGCTGGCATGGATGGCGGTGTGGGCCCAGAGGTCCAGCGCGCCCCAGCGGTCATGGATCGAGCGGCAGAGATGGGCCATGGCGTCGCGGTCGGTCACGTCCATGGGGGCCAGCGTGGCGCTGCCGCCCTTGGCCTGGATGCGGTCGTCCAGCTCTTCGAGGCCGCCGACGGTGCGGGCCACGGCGATGATGTGATGCTCGGGCGCGAGGGCCTCGGCGAGGGCAAAGCCGAGGCCGCGGGAGGCGCCGGTGATGAGGGCAAGCTTTGTCATGGCGGTGATGTGCCGGGGTTTTGGGGCGCGGTCAAGCGGGGCAGGCCGCGGCAAAGCGTGTCCACGCGTGGACAGCTTAGGGGGAATGCAGAATCAAGGGGTTACAAGGACGGTTTTACCCGGCCTTAACCTTTGGCCCGAGCGGGGCGGACGATTTCGGCCTAATCGGCCAGCAGATGCGGGCGGATGTCGTCGCCGGAGTCGGCGTAGATGTCCAGAAGATCGTCAAAAGAAATGCCTTGCGCCTGCGCCTCTGCCAGCGCGCCGTCGAGGACGGTCATCTGCGGACGCTGCGCCGGGTCGGGCAGGGACAGGGTGACGGCGGTGCCGGTCTCATCGTCGAAACCGGGCAGCGGATTGGCCAGCAGCCCCTCGGCATCGGGGAAGGGTGTTGCGGGATCCTCCAGCGTGGCGAGATAGGCGCGAAAGACCGGTTCGGGCACCTCGGCCCAAGGGCCGAAGCTGAAGGCGTCATCGCTGCCGCGCAGGGGCAGGGTCAGCACCGCGCGCAGGAAATAGCGCCCATTGATGCGGGCCAGTTCGGTTGTGAGCCGGTCGCCGTCGATTTCCACATCCTCGCCGCGTTGCAGATGCGGCCAGTCCTCCGGCGCGTCAAAGCCAAGGTCGAAGATGCCGGAAAAGCTGCGCCCGCAGCAGGGGCAGGCGCGGCTGTCATCGTTGAAGCGCCGCCAGCGGGCGTCGAGATCGAGCAGGTTCATGACGATGGTGTGAGCGGCTTTGCACATGTGGTCAAGGGGGGGGCGGTCAAGGGGCTGTGCAGACGGCCCGGCTTGCGTCAGGATGGAGGAGGCATGACTGGTGGGAGAGCGAAGATGTTGCGACTGGTTTTTGCGGCCTGCGTGGGCCTGATCCCCGCCGCCGGTCTGGCGGATGAGATCTCGGGCGAATGGTGTTCGCCCGAGGGAGAGAGCCTGACCATCAAGGGCAGCCGGGTGGTTGCGCCGTCGGGGATCGAAACGGACGGGCAATACAGCCGGCACCGCTATGAGTTCGTGATGCCCGAAGGCGGGGCAGATGCCGGCGCGGTCATCGTGATCCAGCAATTGTCCGACGAAGAGGTCGAGGTCAGCATCGACGGCAGCGCGCCGGTCAGCTGGAGCCGCTGCCGCGCTGTCAGCAGTTAATCGACAGCGGGCTGCGTCAGCCAGTTGGTGGTGCCGCTCTTGTTGAGGGCGATGCGCCCATCCTCGATGGCGATGACCGGATCGCGTCCGATCTTGTCGCCGGGTTGCAGCGTGACAACCTCACCTTCGGCGGTGCGGATCAGCGCCTTGGGCGCGTCGCCGGTGCCGAAGGTGCCAAGCAGGATCAATCCGCCAAGGTCGCCCTTGACGGTGGTGGTGGCGGCCGTGATGACGGCCTCTGGTGTTGCGGTTTCCTGAGCCATTTCTTCCACTCGGGTTGAACAGAGCGCGGCAAATACTGCACTGCAGCATTTCGGGGAAGAGGGGGCAAAAGGCATCCGCCAAAGCCCGCCGAAGCGGGGTGCGACACCGGCACAGCCTTGCCGGTTTTGCTTGGCGGGGTCAGTCCGGCAGGGGGGACAGGCGGGAAAGCGCGTAGTCGCCGGGCGCGTCCGGGTCGAGCAGGAGAAAGGTGTCCTGTCCGCGCGACCAGCGGTCGAACCAGTCAAAGAGCGTCAGGCCGGTATCAAAGAGGGCTGTGCCGATGGGCAGATCCTCATCCCAGGCGCTGGGTTCCCAGATGATGATCCGGTCGCGCGTGGTATCAAGGCAGTCGTACATGGCGCAGCCGAGATGACAGATCGGCAAAAGCCCCTGCGGCCAGAGCCATGTCGGCGTCAGCGGGTCGGGTTTGCGAAAGCCAAGGTAGCGCCGGTCGGCGGTGGCGTCCTGATCGTCGGCAAAGCCGTCACCGATGCCAAGCAGCCCATAGCCGGGGCCAAAGCCGCCGTTGCCGATGTCCTGCCAGATGCGGATAAGAAGCGGTGGAAGCGGGAAATCCAGTGTGGATTGCACGCGCTTTTGGATGTCGGGTGAAAGGGGCGGTGCGGGATTGGCTGCGTGCTGGCCCATGTCGGCCAGCGAGTCGATCCGGGGCAGGCGTGCGCGCAGCCGGTCCAGCAGCGCGCCGTCGTCCCTTGTCACTCGGCCGCCTTCATCTGGAAACCCTTCTGGATCATGTCCGCCGGTTCCACCGGGTATTCCCCGGAGAAGCAGGCGTCACAATACTGCGGGCACTTGGCGTCGCGGCCTTCGGCCTCACCCACGGCGCGGTACAGCCCGTCGAGCGAAATGAATTTCAGGCTGTCGACGCCCAGATGTTCGCACATCTCGTCCTCTGACATGGTCGCGGCCAGCAGCTTTTCGCGCTGGGGCGTGTCGACGCCGTAGAAGCAGGGCCATGCGGTGGGCGGGCTTGCGATGCGGAAGTGCACCTCGGCGGCGCCGGCATCAAGGATCATCTCCTTGATCTTGCGGCTGGTGGTGCCGCGCACAACCGAGTCGTCCACAAGGATCACCTTCTTGCCCTTGATCAGGGCGCGGTTGACGTTGAGCTTGAGCCGCACACCCATGTTGCGGATCTGCTCTGTTGGTTCGATGAAGGTGCGGCCCATGTATTGATTGCGGACGATGCCCATGCCGTAGGGAATGCCGGATTCATGGGCAAAGCCGATGGCGGCGGGGGTGCCGCTGTCGGGGACGGGGCAGACGAGGTCGGCATCGACCGGGGCCTCACGCGCCAGTTCCACGCCGATCTGGCGGCGGGTTTCATAGACCGACCGGCCGCCGATGATGGAATCGGGGCGCGAGAAATAGACGTGTTCGAAGATGCAGAAGCGCGATTTGGCGCGGCGGAAGGGGAAGTGCGATTCGACGCCGCCGTCGGCGGTGATGACCACCATTTCGCCCGGCTCGATTTCGCGCACAAACTCGGCCCCGATGATATCCAGCGCGCAGGTTTCAGAGCTGAGTGCCCAGCCATCGCCGACCTTGCCCAGCACCAGCGGGCGCACGCCCAGCGGGTCACGGACACCGATCAGCTTGGTCCGGGTCATGGCAACAACGCTGAACGCGCCCTCGACCCGGCGCAGCGCGTCCTCCATCCGGGACGGGATGTCGCGCTGCAGGGACCGCGCCATCAGGTGAATGATGCATTCGCTGTCCGAGGAGGACTGAAAGATCGAGCCGCGCTCGATCAGTTCGCGGCGCAGGGCCTCGGCATTGGTGATGTTGCCGTTGTGGGCGATGGCCGCACCGCCCATGGAGAATTCGCCAAAGAAGGGCTGCACATCGCGGATCTGGGTCTGGCCCTTGGAGCCGGCGGTGGAATAGCGCACGTGGCCGATGGCCAGTTGGCCCGGCAGCGTTTCCATCAGCGACTGCTTGGTGAAGTTGTCGCGGACATAGCCGAAGCGCCGGGCGGAATTGAACCCGCCAAGGTCCGGATGGTAGGCCACGATACCACCGGCCTCCTGTCCGCGATGTTGCAGGGCGTGCAGGCCAAGCGCCACGAAGTTCGCCGCGTCGGTGACACCGACGACGCCGAAGATGCCGCATTCCTCCTTGAGCTTGTCGCCATCGTCCGGATCGCGGACGGCGTCGAAGTCAAAAGGATGTGCGGGCGGGAATATAGGGTCGGACAAGAGGGCGGCTCCGAATCCACTTTGCATTCGCAGCAGGGTTTAATGTGCCGGTCCGGGATTGTCACGAAACGATTACATGAGATCTGTGACAGAACCGGCAGATCTGACCAAAAGGGCAGTCTGCTGTCCGATTGCCCTGATACACGCGCCGTTTGCGGCGCTTTGCCCGGTTTTGGGGCCGTGTAGACTTGACCCGGGTTTGACAGCAAAGGTGCACACCGGATGAGTAAGGCGACCAATTGTCCCGACTTCTTTTTGGTGGGGGCTGCGAAGGCCGGGACGACGGCGGTGTACACCTGGTTGCGGCAGCACCCGGGCGCCTTTCTGCCCGAGGTGAAGGAGCCGGGTTATTTTGCCTATGCGGGGCAATCCTCGGCTCCGGCCAAGGGGCCATTTGACCCGCAGTATGTCGGGACGATTTGCACGCGGCATGAGGATTACGCGCGGCTTTATCATGGATCGGGGGATCGGCTGCGGGGCGATCTGTCTCCGGTCTACCTGCTGGATGAGGGAGCCGCCGCCCGTATTGCCGCCGCGCGCCCGGATGCACGCATCATCATCCTGTTGCGCGACCCGGTGGCGCGGGCCTTTTCGCAGTTCAAACACCACAGGCGCGACGGGTTGGAGCCCTGTCAGAGCTTCGAGGCTGCGCTGCAGGCAGAGCCGGAGCGGTTGCAGGCCGGGTGGAGTTGGGGGCACGGATACGCGACCCATGGGCACTATGAAGCGCAGGTCGCGCGCTACCTTTACCATTTTCCGCGCGACCAGATCCTGACACTGGAGCATCAGTCCTTGCTGTCAGATCCGGATCAGGCGTGGCGGGAGATCTGCGGGCATGTCGGGCTGAGTGCCATTCCGCTGGAGAAGAACGAACAGGTGAACGCCACTTCCTCGCTGGACGGTGTGACGGCCCGTCCGGCGATCACCCGCAGGCTTCGTCATCCCGGACCGTTGCAAAAGGCGCTGAAGACCCTGATGCCGCCCGCGGTCCGGAGGGCCCTGCGCCGCAGGATCGAAGGGCGTCCGGGCGATGTGCCGGTCTTGCGGAGCGAAACCCGCGACGCTCTTTCGCGGCAATATGCCGGCGAACGTCTGCGTCTTGAGGAAATGACAGGTCTGTCGCTGACCCATTGGAGCACCGGGACAGACGGTTGATGTCACATCACATCCGGAGCGCCGGTCGGGCGCACCGGAGATGCTTGTGTAGAAATCCTGACAACGGTCGGCGCGGTTACGGCGCTTCGCAGGTGCTCACCAGTTCTTCGTACTGGGCAGTGATCCAGCCAAGGGCGCGTTCGGGGTTCTGATCCTCGATCCGGCCGGTGAACTGGGCAAAGACCGCGGCAGAGCGCGAATCGTCGATCATCGGAATGTCCTGCCCGGTGATCACCACCTCATAGACAAAGAAGGCGATCGCCACGAGTAGGATGCCCCGCGCCACGCCAAAGAAGAACCCCAGCGCCATGTCCAGCCCACCAAGCGCCGTGCGCTTGATGATCGAGGAAAACAGCGGCGTGAACAGCGACACAACCACCAGCGCCACGGTGAAGATGGCGGCAAAGCTGGCGATGATCGCCAATTCGCAGCTGTCCGACAGGAAATCGCCGATCACCGGGATTTCCTTGACCAGAGGCTGCACCTGACCAGCAAAGAGAAAGGCGACGACAGCCGCGGCGATCCAGCCGAGAATTGCCATGGCCTCGCGCACCAGACCGCGCGAATACGCCAGCAACCCCGACAGCACGATGATGACGCCGACGACGCCATCCACGATTGTAAAGCCTTCCATATGCCTCGCTCGCCTCTGTTACTCTGGCCGCGGGGGCCGTGTCTTGCCGTATGCCTGCCGGTTTCAGCCAGCGCCGAACACTTCGCCCACAAAGGTGGTCAGGTCGGGAATCCGCGACAGCTTCATGCCGTCTTCGGACGCGGCCTTTCCCCCTTGCGGCAGGATCGCCGTGGAGAAACCAAGTTTGCGCGCCTCTTTCAATCGGTTTTCTGACTGACCGACCGGACGCAGGCTCCCTGATAGGCTGATTTCGCCGAAAATCACAGTATCGGGGGGCAGGGCGGCGTCCTCGCGGGCGGAAAGTAGCGCAGCGGCCACAGCCAGATCGGCGGCGGGTTCGTTCACGCGCATGCCCCCGGCCACGTTCAGATAGACGTCCAGCCCGGCAAAGGGGATGCCGCAGCGCGATTCGAGCACGGCGAGAATCATCGCCAGACGGCTGCCGTCCCATCCCACGACCGACCGGCGGGGCTGCGAATGCGGGCTGGGCGAGACCAGCGCCTGAAACTCGACCAATACCGGGCGGGTGCCTTCGATGCCGGAAAACACCACCGATCCGGGCGCGGGCTGGCCGCGTTCCGACAGGAACAGGGCAGAGGGGTTCAGGACCTGGCTGAGGCCGCCGCCGGTCATCTCGAAAACGCCGATCTCATCGGTGGGGCCAAAGCGGTTCTTGACCGAGCGCAGGATGCGGAACTGATGGCCGCGCTCACCCTCGAAATAGAGCACGGTGTCGACCATGTGTTCGACCACGCGCGGCCCGGCGATCTGGCCGTCCTTGGTGACGTGACCCACCATCATGACGGAACAGCCTGTGCGCTTTGCGAAGGTGGTCAGCTCATGCGCCGCGGCGCGCACCTGGCTGACGGATCCGGGCACGCTGTCCACGTTGTCGGCCCACATGGTCTGGATCGAATCGATGATCGCCAGATCGGGACGGGTTTCGTCCAGCGTGGTCAGGATGTTGCGCAGATTGGTTTCGGTCGCCAGCTTCACCGGCGCGGTTTCCAGATCCAGCCGCCGCGCCCGCAGACGCACCTGCGCGCTGGCTTCTTCGCCCGAGATATAGACCACTTTCAGCCCGGCGTTGGCAAAGGCTGCGGCGGCTTGCAGCAGCAGCGTCGATTTGCCGATACCCGGATCGCCGCCCACCAGCACCGCGCTGGCCGGAACAAGGCCGCCACCCAGAACCCGGTCGAATTCGTCGATGTTGCAGGTGGTCCGCGGCGGCGGCGCTTCCTTGGTGGCCAGATCGGTCAGGGCCACCGCGCGTCCCCGCGACTGGCCGAGGCTCTTGCCCGAGGGGCCTTGGCTCAGCGGCTTTTCCTCCGCGATGGTGTTCCACTCGCCACAGGATTCGCAGCGGCCTGACCATTTGGAAGTCACGGCGCCGCAGGACTGGCAGACGAAACGGGCGGTAGCTTTGGCCATGGGAACTCCGGCATTGGGGCAGGGCGCTTATGCCTGAACGATGCGCGGGGGCCAATGGGCGGGAGAAGAAATGGGGGCTCCGCCCCCAAGCACCGTTTCAGCCGGCGCGGCGTTTTTCGAGAATGCCGAGGAAGACCGACGTCAGGATACAGGCGGTGAAGAGATAAAGGCCCCATGCGGTTTCCAGACGCCCGACCCCCATGCCCTTTGACAGGGTGATATAGAGCGCGATCAGGAAGATGTCGGCCATGGCCAGCTTTCCGATCACCTCGAGCACCGGCAGGGTGCGGCGGTCGAGCAGGTGGAACTGGACCAGCGCCAGGCCCAGCGTCTTGATCAGCGGCGCAAAGAGCGCAAAGAGCGTGACCAGCAGTGCAAGGAACACATCGGATTTCCAGAGCGACTGCAGACCGGAGACGAGGCTGATTTCACTCATCCCGAAAAGCGGCAGGAAACCGGCGCGCAGGAGCGGCGCGAACCAGGACACCGGGTAGAGCACCAGCAGCGCCAGGTTGACCCAGCGGAGTGCGCCCCAAAGGCCAGTCACGAGGTCCACCACCACAGGCCCAGGAGCCCGATCAGCATCAGGACATGTACCACGTCGATCCAGCGCGCGCGCACGCCCGGGGTCAGGGCGCTCAGCAGGAAGACGGCGGAAGGCACCAGAAGGGCGGTGATGCCGCCGCTGCCAGCCATGATCCGTGCCGCCGAGGCGTAGAGCGGGCCGCTGTTCAGGCCGGTTGCCGGGGCCAGCACCGTCGCCACCCCGCCGAGCGCCAGGAGCAGCGTCACCAGCGCGGGCCAGCGCGCCAGCCCGCGGCCCATGAACAGCCGGACGGCAGCAAGCACCGCCAGCACTTCGAGATAGATGAACTTCTTTGCGAAGAGAAAGAACAGGATCACCGGGTCCGGTTGGAAGTAGCTGTTCATCGCACCGCCTCGATCGGACCCTCTGCCCGGCCCGAGATGAACTGGTCGACGTAGGGATCGCCGCTGTTGTCCATTTCCTGCACCGGGCCGGTCCACTGGATCACCCCGTCGTGCAGCATGGCCACGTTGTCGGCGATGGCGCGTACGCTGGTCATGTCGTGGGTGATGGTCATGGCGGTGGCGCCCATCTCTGTCACGATCTCGCGGATCAGCTCGTTGATCACGCCTGCCATGATCGGGTCGAGGCCGGTGGTGGGTTCGTCGAAGAAGATGATCTCGGGCTCGGCGGCGATGGCGCGGGCAAGGCCTACGCGTTTCTGCATCCCGCCGGACAGTTCCGCCGGAAAGCGGTCCGCCACATCCGGTTTCAGACCCACGCGGCGCAGTTTCTCGATGGCGATGCTGCGCGCCTCGTCGCGCGGTTTGGCCAGCGCGCCGCGCAACAGGCGGAAGGCGACGTTCTGCCAGACCGGCAGGCTGTCGAAGAGCGCGCCGCCCTGGAACAGCATACCGAAGCGGGCGAGAAAGGCGTCGCGGTCGGCGCGTGTTACGTCCTCTCCGTCCAGCGTGATGGTGCCGCTGTCGGGCGCGACAAGGCCGAGAATGCATTTCAGCAGCACCGATTTGCCGGTGCCGGAGCCGCCAATGATCACCATCGAGGTGCCGCTGGCGATGTTCAGGTTCACGTCGCGCAGCACATGGTTGTCGCCAAAGGCCTTGGCCACATGTGAGAGTTCGATCATGGCCGGGCCTCCGGCCGGATGGGTCCGCGATCCGTCATAGCGAGAAAAACGCCCCCGTCAGCAGGAAGTTGGCCGCAAGGATCAGCACCGCTGCCGCCTCGACCGAGCCCTTGGTCGCGCGGCCCACGCCCTGTGCGCCGCGGCCCGAGTGCATGCCGAAATAGCAGCCCATCAGGGCGGCGATGCCGCCAAAGGCGCAGCCCTTGACCAGCGAGGACACGATGTCGAGGAATTCGAGGAAATTCACCGTGTTCTTCAGATAGGACGCGGGGTTGAACCCCAGCGATCCGGTTGCGACCGCAAAGCCGCCGAACACGCCGATCACGTCCCCGATGGCCACCAGCAGCGGCACCACGACCAGCGCCGCCAGAACGCGCGGCGCGACGAGGTATTTCATCGGGTTGGTCGAGAGGGTGACCAGTGCGTCGATCTGTTCGGTCACCTTCATGGTGGCGATCTCTGCCGCGATGCTGGAGGTGACACGCGCCGCGATCATCAGACCCACGAGGACCGGGCCAAGTTCCCGGACGATGCCGATGGCGACGATCTGCGGCACCACCGCCTCTGCGTTGAAGCGCGCGCCGCCGGAATAGATCTGCAAGGCCAGCGCGCCGCCGGTGAAGACTGCCGTGAGGCCCACCACAGGCAGGGAGAACCAGCCGATGTTCATCAGGGCCATGCCGAATTCGCGGCCATAGAAAGGCGGCCGCAGCACATGGCTGAGCGCCTCCAGCCCGAACAGGGCCACGCGCCCGACCATCGCCATCAGGAGCAGGGTCGCGCGTCCCAGCGCGCCCAGAGGGGACAGAAGGCTCACGCGCCGGTATAGGTGCGGGCGTACCGCGCCCCCAGCGAAGTCAGGATTTCGTAGCCGATGCTGCCAGCCCAGTCGGCCAGCGTGTCCACGCTTTGATGTGTGCCCAGCAGTTCCAGCGTCTCGGGCGCGCCCTCCGCCGCTGTCACATCGACACCGATCAGGTCCATCGAGATGCGGCCCAGCACGGGACAGCGGGTTTCATCCGCCCAGAGGGAGGCCTTGTGGCTCATGCTGCGCAGGATGCCGTCGGCGTAGCCCGCCGCAACGGTTGCCACGCGGGTCGGGCGTTCGGCGGTCCAGGTGTTGCCGTAGCCCACGGTTTCGCCCGGTTCGACATCGCGGATCTGGATCACCGGCAGATGCACATGCGCCACGGGGCGCGCGTCAAGGAAGGGCAGGCCGCCATAGGTGCCGATGCCGGGGCGGGTGAGATCAAAGTGATAGTCGGGGCCCAGCAGGATGCCGCCCGTCGCGGACAGCGATCGGGGCGCGTCGATGCCGTCGGTCATGTCGCGGAAGACGCGCAATTGCTGTGTGTTCATGTCATGGGCCGGTTCATCGGCGCAGGCGAGGTGGCTCATCACCAGGCTGGGGCGCTGCGCCAGCGCGATCTCGCGCAGGGCGCGCCATTCCGCCGGTTCCATGCCCAGCCGGTTCATGCCGGAATCGAGCTGAATGCCAAAGGAATGGCCCGGCAGCCCCTCGACGTGGCGCAGCATCTGGTCGATGGAATTGATCATCGGCGTCAGTTGCGCGTCGCGGATCAGGGAGGCGTCGCCCTCCATGTGGCCGGAAAAGACGCAGATCTCTGGCCGGGGGCCAAGGATCTGGCGCAGTTCGGCGCCCTCTTCGGCGATGGCGACAAAGAACCGCCGCGCGCCTTCCTCGGCCAGTGCCGGGGCGACCTTGTCGACGCCAAGCCCGTAGGCGTCCGCCTTGACCACCGCGCCGGTTTCGGCTTGTGACATATCGGCGAGCGCGCGCCAGTTGGCGCGCAGCGCCGCGAGATCGATTGTAAGCTGTGCCTGTGCCATGGGTTCGTCTTTTTTCAGGTTGGGCGGAGGCGTCAAGCGGGAAAACGCTTTGCGCGTGGGCTTGTCGGCGCCGGATTGCCGCATATTCTGGGATCAGAGCGGTCAGCAAGGGAGAGGCCATGTACGCGGCATTGCGGCTGGAAGCGCTGTTGTTCCTGATGGCGCTGGCCTATCTGACACGGCTGCCGGTGCCGCGCGATCTGCCTGACAGCGACGATTTGCAGGTGCGGTCGATCAAATATCACACGGCGGTCGGAATGCTGATCGGGCTGTGCGGCGCGGCGATGCTATGGAGCGCGGCCGCCGTGCTGCCGTGGGGCGTGGCAGTGGTGCTGTCGCTGGCGATCACGCTGCTGTTGACCGGGGCCTTTCATGAACACGGGCTGGCCGAGGCGTCAGAAGGGCTGAGCGCGGGGCGCAACCGGGCCGAGGTGCTGCGCATCATGGATGGCGCGGGCTTCGGGTTTTACGGCGCGGTGACGCTGGGCATGGTTCTGGCGCTCAAGCTGGCGCTGCTGTTCAGTTTTTCCGGGCCGGTGGCGGGGATGGCGCTGATCGCGGGCCATGCGGCGGGGCGCATGGCGGCGGTGCATGTGACGGCGACCACGTATTATGCCCGCAGCGAGGGGATGCAGCGATTCATCCCGGCGGTGACGCGGGACGGCTATCGCGTGGCGCTGGCGCTGACCTGTCTGGCGCTGGCGGGATTGGTCGTGGTGTCGGGCACCACCGCCGCGATCTGCGGGTTCGCGGGATCGGTGCTACTGGCGCAGGCCTTTCGGCGGATCGTCATCAACCGGATCGGCGGATATACCGGCGCCTGCCTGGGCGGATCGCAGCAGATGGGCGAATTGGGGCTGTACCTGGGGTTGGCGATCTGGCTGTAAAGCGGTTTTAGGTCAATATGTTGCGGGGCGATCTTCGCATCTTTCGCGAAGGATTTCACCTGTCCGGCGATCCGGTCCGCATTTGGCTGATGCCTCTGGTTCCGGGTCGGATCGCCGCTGCTTGGAGGGTGTCCGTTATTCTTCGTAGTCGCCCTGCTGCCAGGGCTTGACGAGGTTGCCGAAGCGGGTAAATTGCGATTCGAACGACAGTTCGACGGTGCCGATGGGACCGTGACGCTGCTTGCCGATGATGACCTCGGCCTTGCCGTGCAGGCGGCTCATCCGGTCCTGCCAGACGGCCATTTCGTCCAGCCGGTCATCCGAGGGTTTTTCCCGCTCTGCGTAATATTCTTCGCGGAACACGAACATGACCACGTCGGCGTCCTGTTCGATCGATCCCGATTCCCGCAGGTCCGACAGCTGCGGGCGTTTGTCGTCGCGGCTTTCGACCTGACGCGACAGCTGTGACAGGGCCATGACGGGGATGTTGAGTTCCTTGGCGATCGCCTTGAGACCCATGGAGATTTCGGCGATTTCCTGCACCCGGTTGTCGGCGGTGCCGCGCAAGAGCTGCAGGTAGTCGACAATCAGCAGGTCCAGCCCATGGGTCCGCTTCAGACGCCGGGCGCGCGCCGCGACCTGGCTGATGGGCAGGGCGGGCGTGTCGTCGATGAAGAGCGGGCAGGCCTCCAGCTCCTTGGCGGCCTGCACGAAACGGCGGAATTCGCCTTCGTCCATGTCACCCTGACGGATCTTGTGGCTGGAGATTTCCGATGCCTCGGCCAGAATACGGCTGGCCAGCTGTTCGGCGCTCATTTCGAGGCTGAAAAAGCCCACGACGCCACCTTCGAGCGCGCCGGTGCTGCCGTCGGGCATCTGGCCTTTGCGATAGGTCTTGGCGACGTTGTAGGCGATGTTGGTGGCCAACGAGGTCTTGCCCATGGAGGGACGTCCGGCAAGGATCAAAAGGTCAGAGCCGTGCAGGCCGCCCAGCTTTTTGTCCATGTCGACCAGGCCGGTCGAGACGCCGGCCAGCCCGCCGTCGCGTTGATAGGCGGCGTTGGCGACGTTCACGGCGTCGGTGACGGCGCGCAGGAAAGAGACGAAACCGCTGTCGCTCTTGCCCTGTTCGGCCATCTTGTAGAGGGCCTGTTCGGCCTCGACGATCTGTTCGCGCGGCTCGTTCTTGACGTCGACCTTGGCGGCCTTGTCGGCAATCTCGCGGCCCAGACGGATCAGATCGCGCCGCACGGCGAGGTCGTAGATCATCTGCGCATAGTCGCGCACCGCAAAGGTCGAGACGGCAGAGGCGGCAAGGCGGGCAAGGTAGGCGGGGCCGCCCAGTTCCTTGAGGCCCTCGTCCTCTTCCATGAAGGCCTTGAGCGTCACCGGGGAGGCGAGCGCGTTCTTGGAAATCCGCGCGGAGGCGATCTCATAGATGCGGGTGTGCACAGGGTCATAGAAGTGACCCGCGTTGATGATCGAAGCGACCCGGTCGTAGATGTCGTTTTCGGTCAGGATCGCGCCCAGCAGCTGCTGCTCGGCCTCGATCGAATGCGGCATGGTATCGGGTGCCTCGACCTGTACGCCCGTTGGATTGATCGTTGTGATCTCGTTCATTCCCGCCCCCTCACTGCTCAGGCCGCCGACCTAGCAGGTCGGCCCGCCGGGGTGCAAAATGTATGTTTCTGGGGATAAGCTGTGATTTGTTCGCCCCACGAGATGTTGGCATCTCATGGGGCGGTACGTCAACATCTTGACAAGACGACTCGGGCCTGTGCCCGGCCAGCCACAATCAAGAAAAGTCGATATAACGTTTACGCAAGGGCAGAATCAGGCGCGGGCGGCGCGCCAGCCGTGCGGATCCTTGAGGAACGACTCGACCTCTGACAGGACGCCCGCGTGTTTCGCCGGGGCTTCGGCCAGCACCTCCCACCATGTGCAGAGATGGTGCAGTTCGACGCCGTGATCGCCCAGCGTTTTGATCGTCTCGGGGAAGATGCCGTAGTAGAAAATCACCGCCGTATGGCCGCAGGTGGCGCCGGTTTCGCGGATGGCGTCGACGAAGGACAGCTTGGACCCGCCGTCGGTGGTCAGATCCTCGACCAGCAGCACGCGCTCACCTTCGGTCATGGCGCCCTCGATGCGGGCGTTCTTGCCGTAGCCCTTGGGTTTCTTGCGCACGTAGGTCATGGGCAGAGCCATGCGTTCGGCCACCAGCGCGGCAAAGGGGATGCCCGCCGTTTCGCCGCCGGCGATGTTGTCGAAGGCCTCGAAGCCCGCGTTGCGCATCACTGTGACGGTGAGGAAATCCATCAGGGTCGACCGGATGCGCGGGTAGGAGATCAGCTTGCGGCAGTCGATGTAGACCGGGGACAACTGGCCCGAGGCGAGTTTGAACGGTTCATCCTGCATGAAATTCACCGCCTCGATTTCCCACAACATGCGCGCGGTCAGGCGGGCCATTTCTTCGGCGGTCGGGTAGGTCGCGGGGATCATGGGCGGTGCTCCTGTCTGGGTCTGCGCCGCATTAGCGTGATTCCGGTGCCGTTTGAAGAGCGGAGGCCCGCATCCGCGCCTTGGCGGTCCGGCACGGGGACATTCGGAGTGCAGTGCTATCCAAAAGGGGTGCGGTCTGTCCGGATGGCCCGTGAGGCCAGCCCTTTGGCGAGGGTGAATTTGTTTCCGGCCAGTCTACAAAAACGAGCATCAACAAAATCACTTTCGCGTAATAGGACAATGGTATGACGACTTCATCTCCGGAAGATCAGAAAATGGCATCGGATCTGGCCGACATTCTCAAGGACCTGAGAGATCGGGTGCAGACGGCGGGGTTCCTGTCTGCCGGGATTCTGGACACGGGGTCTGTCAGCCGGTTGATGCTGATCGTCGAAGACCTCGACCGGATTGCACGGCGCGCGTCGCAGGTGGCCGCAGGCCTGGGGGCGCTGGACGGCGAAAACTGATCCCCGGGGTCAGCAGCGTGCGTAGATCCGGCCCCAGAACATGCGGTTGGGCAGCGGATCGGTGGTGCGGGTCTGCCGCAGGTAGCGACCGCCAAGCAGGTAGGCCTCCGGCTCTCCCATGGCGAGACACTCCCAGCTATCCGAGGCGCCGCTTTTCCATTGCACGTAATGCACCAGTTCATGCAGCAGGATTTCCCGGAACAGCGGGTTGTCGGTGGGATGGTCGAATTCTGACGCGCCGTCGATATGGACCGCGCCCAGCATGAAGATCGTGCCGTCCCTGCCATCCTCCCGCGAGAACAGCGCATTCAGGCGTTCATCCACGCCGTCATCGGGCATCAGGTGGGCGACGCCGCTGTAATACTCTTGCGTCAGTTCCTGCGGCGTCAGCGTTTGTACGATGGGGGTTGGCAAGTCTGTTACGTCATATTCCGTGTTCTCGCCGATCCAGGCGAGCAATGCGTCTATCAGGATTTCCACGACCAATGTCTCCCTTTACAAATGCGAGAAAGGTATGGCCGGGCGTTATGGGAGTCCTGAAACGGGTCTGAATAGTTCTGAAAATTCCCGATTCTCTGCTATTTTGAACCGGGGGGATCCATTTTGCCCGATTCCATTGCCGCCCAAAGGAATTCAGACCACGCCAAAGCGACCTCGGACCAGATCGCTGATCTTGGCGGTTTGCGCGCGAACGCCGCGGCTTTGTTGACCTACCTGCAGGCCCGTGAAGGTGAGACTGTCAGCAAGGCGGACCTGATGGATGCCGTCTGGCCCGACACGCACGTGTCCGAGAATTCGCTGTATCAGGTGGTGTCGGACCTGCGGCGCGCGCTGGCGGATCACCCCGGGCTGGAACTGAAGACTGTGCCGCGCCGGGGCTACCGGCTGATCCGGTCGCATGGGACTGTTGGGGGTGCGGTAAACCGCAGGCTGGGCAAGCGTCGGCCTGGTCTGCGGGTTGCTGCGACGGCCCTTGTGGTCATGGTCGCCTTGGCCGTGGTTGGGCTGATCCTGATCCGGCCGCGCGGGGCGGTGCTGTCGATCCCGCCGTCGATTGCGGTGATTCCGTTCGTGTCGTTGGATGGCGATCCGAAATGGGCGCGTCTGGGAACCGGGCTGTCGGCCGAGATCGCCGGCACCCTCGCGCGGAACTCATGGCTCTATGTGACCGCTCCGGCCTCGGCCGAGACGGCGCGGGACCTGCCCGAAGCGCAGGTGGGCCGGCACCTGGGCGTGCGTTTCGTGCTGGACGGCAGTATCCAGGCCGAGGGCGATGCGCTGCGGGTTCATGCCGCCCTGCGCGACGACGCGACTGCGCGCGTGTTGTGGACCGGGCGGTGGGATCGCCCGGCGGACCACCTGTTCGACATCCAGGACGAGATCGTTACCGCGATCGACGCGCAGTTCAGCTCAGTCTACAGCGGCACGCTGGCGGAATACGGCAAGGCGCGGGCGCGCAAGCGGCCGACCAGCGATCTGGACGCCTTCGAGAATTTCCTGCTGGGCTCGGACGAAAAGCACAAGTTCACTGAGGAAGGATATGACAACGCGCTGGTTTACCTGCGGCGGGCGGTCGAGCTGGACCCGAATTATGCCCAGGCCTGGGCGACGCTGTCGCTGGTGCTGGCCTTCAAGGCCGACATCGCCCCGGCCTCGGAGATCCAGCACCTGCGCGCGCGCGAACTCGTGACGGCACTCAGGGCCTACGAGATGGACCCACATGACCCGACCGTGAACTGGCGCATGGCCACGGTCGCCACGCGGATCCTCGACGACCGCGCGCGCGGCGAGCAACACCTGCGGCACGCGCTGGAGGTGGCACCGAACGATGCCGACGTGCTGCTAATCGCGGGATGGATATCGACCACGGTGGGGATCTTCGGCCCCGAACCACTGGCCTGGGCCGAACGTGCCGCCGCGCTGAACCCCTCGGCGCCGGTCTGGTACAATATCGGGCACGGCATCGCGGCCTTTGCCTCGGGTGAGTATGAGCGCGCCCTGGAAATCTTCGCCGAGGCCCCCGAAAACGTCGATGTTTTGCTTTATCGCGCGCTGGCGCTGGCGCAGCTTGGCCGGATGGAGGAGGCGTGGCAGGCGCGAGATGCGTTATTGGCGCTGGCGCCGGACCTGACCATCGAGACGATGCATGGCCGGATCGAGGAGAACTCGCCGCGCATGACCCCGCTGACGGTCCCGGCGGGCCTGCTGGGCATTCCAGTCGGCCTGTACACCGCGCCCTCCGCGCTCAGTCCGCCACGCGCCAGTGCAGCGGCATCATCGGATCGAAGACAGTGACGGGGCCGTCGCCCGTGTCGATCTTGGCCGGGTAGCTGACCGGATCACCCTTGGTCAGGGTGATGGAGGCTTCGTTCGGCGGCAGGCGGTAGAAATTCGGCCCGTTGAGCGAGGCGAAGGCCTCCAGCTTTTCCAGCGCGTTTTCCTGCTCGAAGACTTCGGCGAGGATCGACAGGGTGTTGGTGGCGGTGAAACATCCCGCGCAGCCGCAGGCGTTTTCCTTGAGCGGGTCGGTGTGCGGCGCGCTGTCGGTGCCAAGGAAATAGCAGGGCGCGCCAGAGGTGGCGGCGGCGCGCAGGGCAAGGCGGTGCTCTTCGCGCTTGGCGACGGGCAGGCAGTAGTAATGCGGCTTGATCCCGCCCACGAGGATGGCGTTGCGGTTGATCACAAGGTGATGCGCGGTGATCGTCGCGCCAAGGTCCGGGCCGCCGGAGCCGGCGTAATCCACGCCCTGTTTGGTGGTGATATGTTCCATCACCACGCGCAGGCCGGGGGTGCGGCGGCGCAGCGGATCCAGAACGCGGTCGATGAACACGGCCTCGCGGTCAAAGATGTCGATGTCGCTGTCGACCACTTCGCCATGCACGCAAAGGGGGATGCCCGCCTCTGCCATGGCGTCCAGCGTGCCGCGCACCTTGTCGAAATCGCGCACACCGGAGGCGGAATTGGTGGTGGCCCCCGCCGGGTACAGCTTGACCGAGGTGATGATGCCGTCCTTGTGCGCCTGCACAACGTCCGCCGGATCGGTTTCTTCGGTCAGGTAGAGCGTCATCAGCGGCGTGAAATCCGCGCCCTCGGGCAGGGCGGCCAGGATGCGGTCGCGGTAGGCGGCGGCCTCTGCGCCGGTCACGACCGGCGGCACGAGATTGGGCATGATGATGGCACGGGCGAAATGGCGGGCGCTTTCGGGCGCGATGTCCTGCAGCATGGCGCCATCGCGCAGGTGAAGATGCCAGTCGTCGGGGCGGCGGAGTGTCAGCGTGTTCATGGCAGAGCGGTTAGCACGCGGCGTCACCGCGCGCCAGCCTCAGGCGTCGTCCTGTCGTCCTGTGCCTCCAACTGGCTCAGGCGGCGGCGAAAACGCGGCGCATTCATCCGGGAGACGACGTGCTGACAAAGGATCCGGGCAAGTCCGCTGCGTCCATCCGCATCCAGACGCATCAGCAGGTGGCGCAGGTACGGCAGGTGGTCGCGGCGGGCGCGCAGCATCCGGGCAAAGGTGGCGGTGTCCAGACGTCCCTCGGCGGTGGCGGTCAGGAGGTCGGGCAACAGTTCCAGCGTCCGCAGGTCCGATTGCAGGCTGCCGCCCATGAAGGGCATGCGGAAACGGTCTACGTTGGGCCGCGCGAAGAGCGCCGAATGCATGGCGTCCAGACGTTCGCGTGGGTCATAGAGCAGATAGGCGCGATCCGCCGCCTCCAGCATTTCCGGGGCGAAGCCGTAGCGGGAGGTGAAGTCTCGGCGGCGTTCCTCGGTAAAGCGGTCGTCCCATTCGGCGATGCGCGGATCCAGCGTGGCCTGCGGCTGCAGGACCAGCACCCGCGCGCCGGGGGCGGCGACGGAATAGGTGGCGGCGGCATACCCGCAGGGGCCCGCGCCGTAGAACACCACGGTGTCGAATTCGTCGAAAAAGCCGTCGTCGATCAGTTGGTCGAAGAATTCGTAGACTTGGGGGGCGCGGAACCACGTGTCGCCGTGGCTCAGCAAGGACAGCGAGGACCAGCCCGTCGCGCCGACCATGTCGAAACCGATGGGGGTGCGCGTCGGGGAGAGGCTTTCGATGCCGGACATGGTTTCGAACCCGACCAGCAGCGTATCGCCTTCTTCGACAAAAATGGCGGCGTGATGTTTGCCCAGTGGCTCTGCGAACCCGTATTCCTCACCGATCCGACGCAACGCGCCCAGCCATTCGCTGCGCGAAAGGCTGCTGAGGTCGGGGGTAAAGGTTTCGGTTTGCGATGCCATGCCCGAATGTCCTGACTGCCGCGCATTTGAAGCGGATTCAATGGAAACAATCGCGGCGATTTCGGGCGAAAATGTGGTGACCGGGTGACAATAAGATGGGGCGGCGGTCAATGCCCCTGATTTGACCACGGCAAGAGTAGGTCAGTCCTCGGTTTGGCGGGCGCGGGTGGCGTGCGCGGCCAGAAAGCGGGCGGCGCGGATCGGCACGGGTTGCGATGGCGGCGTCATCAACAGCCGGGCAAAGAGCGCGCGGTAAGGCTCCTGCGCCAAGAGTTCGTCGAAACGCGCCTTGCGCCATGCGACGGCCCGGCTGTGCAGGTCCGCCAGAACCGGATCGGCCCCCAGTTCGGCGCGGCGGCCTGAGCTGTGCAGCGCGAGGATGCTGGTGTCTTCGTCGATGTTCCAGTTCCGCTCGACCCAATAATCCATGCCAAGCGCATGGTCGGCGTGGACGGCACGGCCGCGATCCGCCTTCAGCACATAGCTTTCCATCGCGCCGAGCGCGTAGTGGTTCAGTTGGGCAAGGGCATAGTTTGACCGGCCATAGGGGGAAAAGATCCGCCGCTTGTGGAATTGGGCGTCCAATTCGCGGCCTTCCCCGTCGAACCAGCGCGCCTGATTCAGCCGCGCCGCGTTCGGGGCGCGGGGCCGGTGCACGCCCAGTTTTCCATAGGTGCCGTCGTTGCGAAACAGCGTCTTGAACATGGCCGCGCGCCACGGCCAGTGCATGATGACGGGGGCCGCGCGGGTGAATTGCTGCGGGATCGGGGTGTCGATGTAGCGGGTGACGCCCGCATTGCCGAACAGCCGCCATGTCAGGGTGATGGCGGTGGCCTCTGGCAACGTGGCGATCAGGGCGGGCAGGGTGCGATCGCCGGCATGGACATTGACGAATTCATCCACGTCCAGCGGCAGCAGCCAGTCGGCCTCTTGCACCTGTGGTGTCTGATCGGCCCGTTTCAGCGCGGTGAACTGGATGCCGCGATCGTCGTAGGGGCCATCGTTGCGGATATGGGTCACGGGGGCGATCTGCGCCAGCCGGTCCAGCATCGCATCGGTGCCGTCCTGACAATCGTTCGACAGGGCGACCACATGGGTGATCCCGCAGGCAAGGTGATGCGCAAGCCAGTCGAGCAGAAAGGCGCCCTCATTGCGGACGCAGAGAACGGCTGTGATCTTCATTGGCGGGGGCCCGCGCGTGTATGTGGGATTGCCGCAAAGCCGTCCGTGTTCATCACCAGCCCTTGCGGAAGGTCACCACCTTGGCCTCGGAGGCCTTGGGGAAATAGGTCAGACCGGCGCGCTGCATGGCGTCAAAGACCGCCTGAACACCGGATTGGCCGATCCACTGCGGATGCAGTTCGATCACTGCCGCCCGCAGGCCGGACCAGTCCCCGGCGGACAAAAGATGCGCCTCTGCCCCTTCGATGTCGCAGACCAGCACATCGGGCTGTTCTTCTGCGATGACCGGGCCGATGGCGTGCTGCATGATCTGCACCTCTTCGATCACGCTGTCGGGGTCCGCGTCGCGATCCATCGAGGAGGCGAGGAAGTTCTTGCGCACGTAGAAGGGCACCGGATCGCCCAGTTCCGGCGACAGCAGTGCATTGCGCAGGTCGACGTTGGTGACCTCATTCGCCTCATGCATGGAGCGGATGTAGGGGATCAGGGCCGGGTTCGCCTCATAGCTGACCACGCGGCTGACCTTTTTCTTCACCGACAGCAGCGTCGACATGTAACCGATGCCGCCCCCCAGTTCGAGCACCCGGTCGCCGGGGCGCACGATGCGCATGACCGCGTCGCATTCCTTGCGCTCATAGATGTCCTGTTTCAGCGCCGCGCGGACGCGTCCGCGTGTGATTTGCGGGTTCTTGGGGATCTTCAGGCCGCGCGAATACAGATAGGGGTCACGGGTCGCGGTATCGCTGCCGTCCATCGTCAGTTCTCCATGTCGAGCGCGAGGGCATAGGCCACCCGCTCGGTCTCTGTCAGTTCAAGGGCCAATGCCTGCCGGTACAGGTCAGCGAATTCGGGCAGGCCATGCAGTTCGGCAGCCTTGGCGCGGTGCCATTCCAGCGCGCTGTGATGCGCGCCGCGCAGGATCGGGTCCGCCATCAGCCTGTCGTATTCCGCCCGCACGCGGGGGATGTTGCGCTTGATGGTGATGTCGCGGTGTACCGACCAGTCCATGCGGATCCAGTAGTTCAGCCCGATGTTGCGATCCACATGCAGGGCGCGGCCGCGCTGGCGCTTGATGAGAAAGCTTTCGGCCGAGCGCAGGGCGTAGTGGTTCAGTTGAATCAGGTCATAGCCGATGGTGCGCTTTGAACTGCGCCAGCCGTTGCGGAGGGCCGCATCGGTCATGTCGCGGCCCGATCCGTTGACCCATTTCACCTTGTCCTCAAAGCCTTCGGCCAGCTTGTTCGGGCGGTGGCAGCTGATCTTTTCGTAGGCGCCGATGTTGCGGAACAGGGTCTTGAACCCCCAGACGGTGTGCGGCTTGGGGCAGTATTTCGGGGCGCAGGTGTCGAATTGCTCGATGACAAAACGGTCCTCCAACTGGCGCACGCCGTTATGGCCGAACAGACGCCAAGTCATCGCCATGTTGGTGGCATCGGGCACCCGTTCGAAAACATCCGCCAGCGTGCCGTTGCCGCAGCGGATGTTGACGAATTCATCCACGTCGATATGCGCGATCCAGTCGGCGTCCTGCAGGACGGGCTCTTCCAGCGCGGCGTCCAGCGCGTGTTGTTGGGGCGATTTGCCGGTCCAGCCGTTGTTGTCGCGGTGCTGAAGGATGCCGAGTTCCTGCAGACGGTCGAGGATCTGAACCGTGCCGTCAGAGCAATTGTTGGTGTAGATCAGGAAGTTGTCGAAGCCGACCGCGCGGTGATAGGCCACCCATTCGAGGATGTAGGGGCCTTCGTCCTTCATGCAGCCCACGATGACATTGCCGGTCGATCCATTGGGCAATGTGCGGGGCGGGGCCGGGGCAAAGGCGGCGGCAAGCTCCTCTTCGTTCACGCGGCCAAGGCGGTTGTGCGGGGCGTAGGGAGACCCGTGCAGGCGGACAAAATTCTTCTTTGCCTGCAGGGGCAGGGCGTCTTCGCCACCTTCGGAGAGGGGGGGATGATCCACTTCGGGCAGGGCGTCGCCGTTCATCACGGCAATCTCGGCGGTCCTGTTCTCGCGCTCCGCCTTGTCGGCCTGCGCGATCCGCCAGCGGAAGGCCATCAGGTACTGGGTGGCGCGGAAACCGCGCGTCGGGTCGGCCTCGACCCAGTCGCCGCAGATCGGATCGGCCTCCATGTCCTCTGGCGTCATGCCGGGGTGTTGGGCGCAGAGGTCGGCAATATCCTGTTCGAACCGCATCGACAGGGCGGACAGCGCGCCCGCCAGAAGCGGGGCACCCGGCACCTTAATCTCTGCCAGCAGCTTGCGCCAGAGCGGTCGCGGCAGCATCACCTCCTGCCGGTCCAGCAGGCGCAGCACGGCGTCATTGAACTGGCGGCAGCGGGTCAGCCATGCGGCGGAGGGAAGACGGGGCAGGTCTTCTTCCTCGACCTTGCCGATCCGCTGTGCGTCGATGCCGAATGCGTCGCAAAGCATCTGCGCGGCGTCCTCGCCATAGAGCCTGTCGCGGTCGATGGAATGCAGGGCAACGCGGCCCGCGCCGAACACCGCCTCCCATTCCGATTGCAGGCGCTTGTAGTCCAGCCAGTGCGTGGCGCCCTGCACCTCGGCATAGAGGCCGGAAAGGGGCGCGGTTTCGAGGCGGGTTTCCAACGCCGCGTCCCAGAAGCTGTCCGCGTCCAGAAGGCCGAGTTCGAGGTCCAGCGCCCGCGCGCGGCCATCCAGAACCTGCGCGCCATACCGCGTCACCAAGGCGCGGGCCGGTTCATCGACCCATGCGGCGATCTGGATATCCTCGGAAATCGGGGTCAGCAGGGCCCGCAACCGCTCCAGCTCTGACCGGGTGCTGAGCGTGCTGCCCAGTTGGTGCGCCGACAGGATCAGCACGGCGGGATCTGTCCGCGCCACCTCTTGTTGCAGTTGATGGGCCAGCTCTTCGCGCAGCGCCTGCTGCTTGTCCGGCAGGGACAGGCCACGGTTGAACCGCAGGACATCGGGGCTGTCGGGATCCGTGACGGCCATGAAAAGGCGCGTGTGGTTCTTGCCGCCGGGGCTGCGCGCGAAGAGAGCACCCGACTCCGCCAGCCGTTCGCGTTTGGCATCGAGGATACGCTGTATCCGGTCGCTCGACGGGCCGTCGGGCCCGATGTGTAGGATGATCCGTGTCACGCTGCCCCTCGTGCCGTTTCGGCCTTGTTATCCTTGCTCGATGTCTTGTCGCCGGTGTTCTCGTTGAGCTTGCCCCACCAGGGCAGGCTGATGCCGGCATGCTGTTCCAGCCGTTCGCGTGCGTCGGCTGCGCCGACCGGCAGTTCCAGATAGCGGGGATCGTCGCCAAAGAGGTCGCGCAGCATCGCGTAGTGCCCCTCGATCCAGCGGATCCTCTCGTCATCCTTGGCGCCATATCCCGCGGGCAGACCGGGGATCGGCCCGGCCGGCAGCCGGTCTGTCCCAAGGTTGCCCCAGCGGCGCATGCTGTCGGAAATCTCTGCCGCAGGCCGCCACGTGGCGACGAACAGCATCTTGGGACGCGACAGGCGCATCGCCTTTATCATGGCGTAATCACACTGCGGCCAGAGCGCGGCAGAGGGGCTGAGCGCGTTGATTTCGGTCAGCGCATCATACAGCCCGTCGAGGTGGAGAAAGGGATCGCCGCCCTCGAAATACCCGTTGTAAAGCTGCCGCGCGATATAGGTGCCGCCAAGGCCGGGCGCGCGGGCGTGGACGCGGCGCACCTTGTGATCCGCTGCCCGCCAGCCGCCTTCGTTCAGGGCATGCCACAGCGTGGTGGTGCCCGTCTTGGGCAGGCCGAGGTTCACCAGTCTGACGCGATGCGCGCTCATAATCCCAGCGCCTCCGCCAGTTCGGCCTCACCGGGGGGCAGGGTGTCCAGACCGGCAAGATGGTCATACATCTCTGCATAGGCTGGGTTCGCCATCAGGGCGTTGCGCTTTTCGCGGTGCAGGCGCACGCAGTCACCGTGCAGGGCGTTGATCCGGTCATCCTGTTTCAGCCGGTCCAGCGCGTTCAACAGGCGCGGTTGATAGCGCAGGATCGAGGCATCCTCGACCGCCGGGTCGTTGCGCTCACGCCAGTAGGTATCGTCGAAAACCCGTCCCTCACGGTTCACGTCGCCGCGGTCATTCTTGACCAGATAGCTGTCGAGCGAGCGCAGGGCGTAGTGGTTCAGCGTGGCAAAAGTGCGGCTGCCGGGGGCGGGAAACTTGCGGATGCGGCGCGGGTTGGCGGCGGTCAGGAACTTGGGCGGCACCCGACGGCCAGAGGCATCGGTCCAGATGGGGCGCTTTTCCTCGGGCAGGGATTTGCGAAAGAAGGGGCGATGCGCGCCGTAGTACTGCAAGGGGAAGTCGCGGCGCACCAGCGTCTTGACCTCGATCGCCATCTGCGAACACCAGATGTCCGGATTGTGCGAGCGTGTGAACTGCGCGATCACCGGGCGGTCGACATAGTCGCGGACACCGTCATTGGCAAAGAATTGGAAACTGACGGAAATGGCCTGCGGATCGCCGCAGGCCGCGATCAGCGCGGGGATCGTGTGATCGCCCACGTGGATGTTCAGGAATTCATCGACATCCGCAACCCAGATCCAGTCAGCCTCTTGCACCACGGGCTGCCGGGCGGCGTCCTTGAGCGCCTCCATCTGGTAATTTCGGCCCTCGGCGGGGTTGGGCAGATGCACCACGCGGCCGGTGTCCGGGCGTTCATCAGACGCCAGTTCATCCAGCAGCGCGTCCGTGCCATCGGTGCAGTCGTTCGAGTAGAACAGAAAATCGGTCACGCCCAGCAGACGGTTGAAGGCGATCCATTCCAGCAGGAACGGGCCTTCGTTCTTGACGCATGTAACGGCGGTGATGCGCCCGGGGGCGCCCGCCTTGCTTTGTGCCATGTCCGCTCAACTGCCTCGATGCCGGGTATCTTCCCGGCTTTTATACCGCGAATCATGACATTCCGTGAGCACCCCGTCAATCCGTGCCCGCGTCAAGAGGTTGGGGGCGTGACTTCCGTCCTATTGACGGGCCTCGTAGGGCTTGGGAAGGGTGCGTCAGGAGGATTGCCATGACATTGCCTGCTTCGATCGACGAGGTTCAAGAAACGCTGGGCTCCACGGGCTATGTCTGTGGCCGGGCGCTTGCCACGGTCGTGTTCCTGTCTTTGCGCCTTGGGCGGCCCCTGTTCCTTGAAGGGGAGGCAGGCGTCGGCAAGACCGAGATCGCCAAGGCGCTGGCGAAAAGCCTCAACCGCCGCCTGATCCGGCTGCAGTGTTACGAGGGGCTGGATGCCTCCAGCGCGGTCTATGAATGGAACTTTCCGGCGCAGATGATCGCCATCCGGACGGCAGAGGCGGGCGGCGGTGCGGACCGTTCTGCCCTGCAGACGGAACTTTTTGGCCCTGATTACCTGATCGAACGCCCGCTGTTGCAGGCAATGCGCCCCGATGAGAACGGTGCGCCGATACTGCTGATCGACGAGCTGGACCGCACCGATGAGCCGTTCGAAGCGTTCCTGTTGGAGGCGCTTTCGGATTTTCAGGTGACCATCCCCGAGATCGGCACCATCAAGGCCCCCGAACCGCCCATCGTGATCCTGACCTCGAACCGCACGCGCGAGGTGCATGACGCGCTGAAACGCCGGTGTCTGTATCACTGGGTCGATTATCCGTCCTTCGACCGAGAAGTGGAGATCCTGAACGCCCGCGAACCTGCGGTGGCCGAAACCCTGTCCCGCCAGATCGTGGCCTTTGTGCAGGGGCTGCGGACTGAGGATATCTTCAAGAAACCGGGCGTTGCCGAAACCATCGACTGGGCCAAGTGCCTATTGGCGCTGGACGTGGTTGACCTGTCGCCCGAGGTGATCAGTGATACGCTGGGCGCGATCCTGAAATATCAGGATGACATCCAGAAGATCGAGGGATCCGAGGCCAAGCGCATCCTCGACGAGGCCAAGGCCAGCATCGAGGCGGCGTGAGCGCCCCTGTCATCCATATCTGCGGTTGGGCCGGCTGCGGCAAGGCCACCATCGGGCGGGTTCTGGCAAGGAGGCTGGGCGGACGGTTGATCGACAATCACCTGATGATAGATCCTGCGGCCGCGCTGTTCGAACGCGGCACGCCGGGATTTGTCGCCCTGAGGGCAGAGGTGCGGCGGGTGATCCATGCCGCCGCGCGTGACTTGCCCGGGGATGTGCCGTTGATCGTGACCGATGCGCTGGCTGACAGTGACGGGGATCGCGCGTTGTTTGGCCTGACGCAGGAATTGGCCAAGGCACGGGGGGCGGAATTGTGTGCGGTCACGCTGATGATCGACGCGGAGGAAAACCGCCGCAGACTGGTCGACCCGGCGCGAGAAGGCGGGTCCAAGCTGACCGATCCGGCGGTTTTGGATCAGCTGCGCGCGACGCATAGGCTGTTGCGGCCTGAAGGCGCGGTGAGCGTGGATGTGACGACCCTTTCACCGGAGGCGGCCGCTTCGGCTATCCTTGCCGCGCTGTCCCTGAGCGGGGTGTCCCATGCCTGAATACGCCCCGCTGACGATCCCGGAGAACCCGCGTCTTGCGCAGAACATCATCCATTTCGCCCGCGCGCTGCGCCGGGCAGGACTGCCGGTGGGGCCGGGCCGCGTCATTGATGCCATCCGCGCGGTCGAAGCGGCGGGTTTCACCGAGCGGATGGATTTCTACTGGACCCTGCACGCCTGTTTCGTGAACCGGCCCGAGCACCGGATCGTCTTTGCGCAGATCTTTCGCCTGTACTGGCGCGATCCCCGGTTCCTGGAACACATGATGTCGATGATGCTGCCCGCAATCCGAGGCGTGCAGGAGGACCGCTCTGCCGTGGCGGCGGAAAAGCGGGCAGCGCAGGCCCTGCTGGCGGACCAGATGCCGGAAATGCCCGAGCAGGAAGATCAGGAAGAGGGCACGCAGATCGAAGTCGATGCTTCGATGACCATGAGCGCCGAGGAAAAGCTGCGCACGCTGGATTTCGAGCAGATGTCGACAGAAGAGGTTGCGCAGGCCAAGCGGATGCTGTCGCGGCTGACCCTGCCGGTGAAACCAATCCTGTCGCGGCGGCGCATGGCCTCGGCGCAGGGGCACCGGATTGCCTATCGCAGGACGATCCGCGCCGCACTGCGTCAGGGCGGCGAAATCCACGAGATCAAGAAGGCGAAACAACGGCCGCGCTGGCCGAACCTGGTGGTGCTCTGCGATATTTCCGGGTCCATGTCGCAGTATTCGCGCATGGTGCTGCATTTCCTGCACGCGGTGGCCAATGAAAAGGGGCAGGGCTGGGCCAAGGTGCATGCCTTTACCTTTGGCACCCGGCTGACCAACATCACCCGCCATCTGGCGACCCGCGACGTGGACGCCGCGCTGAAGGCGGCGGGGGCCGAGGCGCAGGACTGGGAAGGTGGCACGCGCATTGGCCAGTGCCTGCATGACTTCAACCGCGACTGGTCTAGGCGGGTCATGGGGCAGGGGGCGGTGGTGCTGTTGATCACCGACGGGCTGGACCGTGACGATGCGGCGGCGCTGGAAAAGGAGATGGAGCGGTTGCACCTGTCCTCGCGCCGCCTGATCTGGCTGAATCCGCTGCTGCGCTGGGACGGGTTTGCGCCCAAGGCGACCGGGATCCGGGCCATGCTGCCGCATGTGGACAGCTTTCGCGCGGGCCATTCCATCGCCTCGCTGGAGGATCTGGCCGATTCAATTTCGCGGCCCGACGATCTGGGCGAAAAGGAACGGTTGATGCGCCTGCTCTGACCGCCGCGCGCCTTGTTTCACTGAAAATTTACCGCCCTTCCGCCCGGTTCCTGGACCGGGTCGGGAATACCTCCGTTGAGCGTGTGGCGCAAAAGGCGTCTCATCACGCCACGTCACGGGACGCGCGGGGGTGGGCCGGATCGCCCTTCATTCTTTTCCCGCCAGCGTCGCTGCAACAGCGCCCGTCCCGGTGACGACAGGAATTCACATGCCGTCCCAATTGACGATGGAAAGGAATTGAAGATGAAGCGCCTTCTACTTGCCACCGCCGCCGTCAGCGTGATGGCCGCCCTTTCACCGGGTGTCGCAAGCGCCCAGAGCTTTGACCTCAAGCAGTTGTGCAACCCCGCCTTGGGTATCAAGTGCGGCACGACAAGCCGCGTGATCCGCAAGACCCCGACCGTCCAGACCCCGACGATCCGCTCCGCGCCGGTCGTTCGGCAGGTGCCCAAGGTCCAGACCGCCCCCAAGGTCTTTGTCCAGCCCAAGGTTCAGGTTGTGACCCCTCGGATCAAGACCACGCCGCAGGTTGTTGTGCCAAAGCAGATCACTCCGCAGATCGTCACGCGCCCGGTCAACAAGACCCCGACCGTTGTTGTGCCCGATCTGAAAAGGGTGATCACACAAGGCCAGGACGGCAAGATCCGGGTGACGATCCCTAAGACCGTGGCGACACCGGGTCTCAAGACTGCGCCGCGTCCCGGCAAGGTTGCCACGCCGGGCACCATCGTGGTGAACCCGGGCGGCAAGGTGTCGATCGACGACTTGCGCAAGCAACTGGCCGGGCAGGGGGGCGTGATCAAGGTGGCTCCAAAGCCGGGCGCGACCGTGAAACTGCCCGACCGGATCGTCGACCTTGGCGCCAGCCAACGGCAGGCGGATCTGCTGAACCTTCGGGACGTGGGCAAGTTGGCCGCTGTGGCCGCCGGGGCCGGGCTGATCGCCAACGGATCGGTCAAGGTCTCCGACAAGACCATCGACCTGCAGGATATCCGCCTGAGTTCGCAGGATTTCAGCGAGGTGGCCAAGGTGCTGCCCGGCACCATCGACTATAACCGCGCCGATCTTGAAAAGGTCCTGCAGAAGGGCGACCGGGTCGTGACCAAGACCGGCGATCGCATGGTGGTCGAAAACAACGGCGTGATGCGGGTCCTGCGCAATGACAACGTGCTGCTGAACCGTCCGGGAGCAGAAGTGAAATCCTTTGAGTTCAAGGACGGATCGACGCGCAACGTGATGGCCTACAAGGACGGATCGAAGGTCGAGACCATTCTGGCGCCCGACGGCCGAGTCCTGCGCCGCGCCACGGTCAAGCCGGACGGGACAGAGGTGGTGCTGTTCGACGATACGGGCGACAGCAACCCGGTGATCGTCAACGACCTGCCCGAGATGACCGGCGCCGCCGTCGTGGCCTATCACTCTGACGGGCAGGGCGTGAACGAGGCGCTGTCCGAAACGCTGGTGGTGGACACGGGCCGCAACTATTCCCTGTCGCAGGTTCGCGACATCGACGCGGTGCGCCAGTTGGTGCCGGAACTGAACATCGACACGATCCACTTTGCCAGCGGCTCTGCCGCGATCCGCCCCGAAGAGGCCGAGGAGCTTTCGGCGCTGGGGCTGGCCTTGCTGGAGGCGATCGCGCTGAACCCGCGTGAGGTGTTCCTGATCGAGGGGCACACGGATGCGCGTGGCGACAACGCCTATAACCTCGCGCTGTCGGATCGGCGGGCGGAATCGGTGGCGCTTGCCCTGATCGAGTATTTCGGTGTGCCGCCAGAGAACATGGTGCTGCAGGGCTACGGTGAAAGCGCGTTGCTGATCCCGACGGATGCCGCCGAACAGGCTAATCGCCGCGCCGCTGTGCGCCGCATCACTGACCTGCTGGGCAGCAGCGAGACCTGAGGCCACAGAGATGAAATGGAGCGCGTCCGCTGGCCCAAAGCCGCGGGCGCGTTTTTGCCGTTCCCGGGCTGGGGCGTCGGCGAAACGGCGCTTGCGGCGCAGAGGAATGCAACGACTGCGCCGCTGAAGCGTTCTATCTTCAAGAGCCTTGGGGCTGGAGGAAAGGAATACAGAATGAAGTCGACGGGAAAACTCACACTTTCGGTCTGCCTTGTCTCACTGACGTTGGGTGCGGGCGCGAACGCTCAGGGCCTTGGCAATGGTGGAGACGCAGGCGCTGTGCCGGCACAGCTGATCCCGATGGATCAATTGAAGCAGCTTCAGGAATGGATGCAGCTGTGTTCCGAAGGACGACCTTTGCCCGGAGAGCGGGACTGTGCCGCCGTGGAGCGGGTTCTGGAGCAGCCGGACCTGATAGGGACGCTTGGCCTGTTTGATGCTGAGCCTGTCGCAGATCCGGATCCGCAGGCCGGGGCCGTGGCCCCAGAGCCCGAGGCGCAGCAGCCGGACGCGACGGCAGTGGCGCCTGATCCGGAGCCTGAAGCGCAGCAGCCGGATGCGACGGCTGTTGCGCCGGACCCTGAGCCCGAAGCGCAGGAACCGGATGCGACGGTTGAGGCCCCGGACCCTGAGCCTGAAGCGCAGCAGCCGGATGCGACGGCTGTTGCGCCGGACCCAGAGCCCGAAGCCCAGCAGCCGGATGCGACCGTTGCGGCCCCTGACCCGGAACCCGAAGCGCAGCAGCCGGATGCGACGGCTGTGGCCCCTGACCCGGAGCCTCAAGCGCAGCAGCCGGATGTGACGGCTGTGGCCCCTGACCCTGAGCCCGAAGCGCAGCAGCCGGATGCAACGGCAGTGGCCCCTGACCCTGAGCCTGAAGCGCAGGAGCCGGATGGAACGGCTGTGATTGCTGACCCCGACCCGCAGGCGCAGGCCGATGCCGTCGAGCGCATGGAGCAGAACGCCCCCGTGGCGGCCGCCGGGGCAGACCGTGACGATGGCGACGTGACCAGCGAGGTCGTGACCACCGAGGATGTGCGCCGTTCGGATCAGGATTTCACCACCGACGTCGCGCGGACCGAAGAGCCTAAAGCCAAGAAGGCCAAGGACGATGGAGACGATGACAACGACCGCGCCAAACGGCTCGCCGGTGTCGCGCTTCTGGGGCTTGGCGCCGTGGCGCTCGCTGAAATCCTCGATCAGAACGATCGCGTGGTGACAAACAGCGGCGACCGCGTGGTGGTGGAGCGGGACGGACAGTTCCGCGTGCTGCGCAACGATGATGTGCTGTTGCGCCGTCCCGGGGCAGAGGTGCAGACGCAGCGGTTCGAGGACGGATCGACCCGCAATATCCTGACCTATCAGGACGGCACGGTGGTCGAGACGATCCTTGCGGCGGATGGCCGTGTCGTGCGACGCGTGCGTATCCTGCCGGATGGACAAGAGGTTGTGCTGTTCGACGATACGCAGCCGCGCGATGAAGTTGTGATCAGCGACCTGCCCGAACCTCGTCAGGACGACCGCATCAATTACCGCGATGCAGAGGTGGACGCACTGGCCCGCGCCCTTGCCGCTCAGGAGGCCGGGGGCATCGACCGGCGGTTCTCACTGGCGCAGGTGCGCAACATCGATGCCGTGCGCAAGCTGGTACCGGTGATCTCGGTCGACTCGATCAACTTCGAGACCGGCTCGGCCGCGATCCGGGTCGAAGAAGCAGAGGAACTGGCAGCTTTGGGTAATGTCATGCGGGACGCCATAGCGCGCAATCCCGGAGAGGTGTTCCTGATCGAGGGGCACACCGATGCCGTGGGCAGCTATGCGCTCAACCTTGCGCTGTCCGACCGGCGGGCCGAGTCCGTGGCGCTGGCGCTGACGGAGTACTTTGACGTGCCGCCGGAAAACATGGTTCTGCAGGGCTATGGCGAAGGGGATCTGCTGATCCGCACGGATACGGCCGAACGCGCCAACCGCCGCGCCGCCGTGCGCCGGATCACGCCGCTGTTGCAATAACAGCGGGACATCCCCAGTGACACAACGCCGTGCCCGGACCGGGCGCGGCGTTTTCACGTCGCGGGGTCAGTCGATCAGAACACCATCGGTGAGATAGACCGCGCGATAGGTTTCGGTGCTGGTGTCGAATTCCAACGTGCCGCGCACCGTGATCTTGGTGGCCTCCGGCACATCGGGCATCGGGCGTTTCATAGAGACCTCCAGCGACGGGCCATAGCCGTTCTGACCGCAAAAGGGGCAGTCCGCCGGATCGGGCACCAGCAGGAAGGATGAGACATAGGCCTGCGCCTCAATCGGGACGTAATAGCCGGTGATCCGGAAATCCCCGGCCATGTCGCGCAGGGCGTCCGGCAGCTTTTTGGTGACCGACCAGGTCGTCTCTGTTTCGGTCTCTTCGTACTCGATTGCGCTGATCAGATCCCAGGGGTTGGCCAGTGCCGGAGTGCCGGCGAACGCAGATATCAGGCAAGCGGTTGAAGCAAGACGGTACATGCGCAAAGGACCTCAAGCAGGCGAAGGACTGGTGCGGGAGTTCGCCCTGTCCCGCCAGATGAGTCTACTCCTCGCCGCCACAGGCGGCAAGAACGCCTGCCATGCAATTGAGGCCTCTGCGTGGTGTTCCGCTCAGGGCAGTTCCTGAACTTGCTTGCGTGCGTCGGCGACCGCCTCTGGCAAACCTGACAGCGGAATTTCGAGCGCGACCGGACGATCCAGCTGAACAACGAAGAATCGTAGTTCTGTCTGATCACGCGCCGCAAACTTGTCCAGGTCGTCGGTCGAAATCGTCGTCAAGGCACGGCATCCGTCTGGAAAACAGACATCAAACGCCAGATCGATCACATCATCGCCCTGCAGCAGCCGTGCTCCCGGCAGGAGGGCGACACCAAGCGGAACAGCAATGCCGATCCGGGCTTCGTCGCTGTCCTTGTCGATTCCGATCAGCAACGTCGCCGATGCCGGGCCATCGGACTCTGCCACGCGCCTTGTGAGCGAGCATTGGTCGGCCGAGCAATTGACCGGCCAATCTGTATCGCTCTGTGCGATGGCGCCCGTCGCCGCCAGAAGTGTTATCAAAAATGTTGACAACTTACCCATTGATTTTGCCTCTTTAAGTGATGATGGCATGAAAAAGGGCGCGCCACTGCGGCGCGCCCCCTGAAGCCTATAGTCAACGGTTAGGCTGCTTTCTTGCGGCGACGCACGCCCGCCAGCAGACCAAGACCACCGATCAGCAACCAGCCGGCTGCCGGGACAGGGATCACGGCCGGCGGAACGATGACTTTGCCGCCAACACCCTTGAACGCGAAGATGAAGGTGGTTGTATCGAACCCTCCACCGGAACCGGTCCCGAGCGGATCCGAGGACGCCTGTCCAAAGGAGTAGAGCTCTGCGCCAACCGCGCCAAGTGCCGCCAGTGCGGCCGCCTCAGTTGCTGTTGCGCCGTAGTAGATCTTGAACTCCTTGGTGGCCCCATCCGCCAACGCGCCAAAACCGAAGTCGAAGTTCGTACCCTGATCGGTGGGGCCGAAATCCATCAGGTCGGTGGTGGCTGCAGCGCCGCCAATTGTCGAGCGGCTCGCGAAAGGATCGGAATTCACGAAGCCGTTGTTGCTCGAAGCCAGTAGGTCTGTGGTTGTTGCCGTCCCCTTAATGGTCACAACGTCGCTGAAGGTGGTCGGCTCAACGTCCCAGTCAAAGGTGCGGGTATAACGCAGGTCGGCGATGTCCGCGCCAGACGTGTTGGTGATCGACACGGTCACTTCGTAAAGGTCGGCTGTGTCTGCCGACGGCGCAAAGGCGTGCGTCACGCTCAATTCGCCGGATGTCAGGCTGACGGTCGATGTCGCCGAAGACCCCGTCGAAGAAGCCAGAGTGCCCGCACCAGATGTCACGAAGGAATCCGCAGTCAGGTTAGACACACCAAAGTTGTTGTTTGCCGAACCCGAGACCAGCGTTTCGCCAATCCCGACCCCCCAACCTTCGCAAAGGCATCCGTGCGAGGTGGATTCGTTCCCGGTTGCGACATGTCGCAGCCCAACTACGGTTGTGCCAGAAACCGGAGACGCTGGACCGGCCAAAGACGTCGGGTTCAACTGTCCGAAATCGTCGATGCCCAGTTGAACCGAGCCGTTGTCGACGATCGCTGCTGCGTTTGCAGAAACAGCAGCTAACGCGCACACGGCTGAGTATAGCGCTATCCTTAATTTCATGATGTTAGCCCTCCAAGGCTGTAAGGTTCTCTAAAAAGTGGTTTGCGGCAAATAACTGCCTCCCCAGCAATTTTATAACGCGAAAAGGCCTTACTGTAAACGATTTGTTAACCTTGGGGAGCTTCGTTCCGAAAACAAATGGCTGATTTTTTGGGCATTGTTTCCGGAACTGAGCTTATACCATCATTTCCTTCGTCGCGCTCAGCTTTACGTCCGGGTAATCGCGTTCGACCCGGTCGATGTCCCATTGCAGGCGCGTCAGGTAGACCACGTCGCCGTCGTGGTCGTAGGATATGTGCTGCTTGTTGGCGTTGATGAACTTCTCCACCGCCTCCTTGGAGCCGTGCACCCAGCGGGCGGAGGTGAACTGCGAGGCGTCGAACCGCACCGGCAGGCCGTATTCCAGCTCGATCCGGCTGCCCAGCACCTCGAATTGCAGCGCGCCCACGACGCCGACGATAAAGCCCGAACCGATCATCGGTTTGAAGACTTTTGCAGCGCCTTCTTCGGCGAATTGCATCAGCGCCTTTTCAAGGTGCTTGGCCTTCATGGGGTCGCCTGCGCGCACCGATTGCAGCAGTTCCGGCGCAAAGGACGGGATGCCGGAGACCTTCAGCATCTCTCCTTCCGTCAGCGTGTCGCCGATGCGCAACTGCCCGTGGTTGGGAATGCCGATGATGTCGCCCGCCCAGGCCTCTTCGGCCAGTTCACGGTCCGAGGCGAGGAACAGCACCGGGCTGGAGATTGCCATGGGCTTCTTGGTGCGCACATGGGTCAGCTTCATCCCGCGCTGGAAATGGCCCGAGGCCAGCCGGACAAAGGCCACGCGGTCGCGGTGCTTGGGGTCCATGTTGGCCTGCACCTTGAACACGAACCCGGTGACTTTCTTTTCCTCCGGAGCAATCGCTCGGGGGGAGGCCTGTTGCACCTGCGGTTCGGGGCCATAGGTGCCGATGCCGTCCATCAGTTCCTTGACACCGAATGAATTGATGGCAGAGCCGAACCAGATCGGGGTCATATGCCCCTCCAGCACCGATTGTGGATCAAGCGCGGGCAAAAGCTCGCGCGCCATTTCCACCTCTTCGCGCAACTGTTCCAAGAGGGCCGGGGGGATGTGCTCTTCCATCCGGGGATCGTCGAGCCCCTCGAGCGTGATGGTTTCCGCCACCTTGTTGCGGTCGGCGCGGTCCATCAGTTCCAGCCGGTTGTTCAGCATGTCGTAGCAGCCAAGGAAATCCCGGCCCATGCCGATGGGCCAGGACGCGGGCGTCACGTCGATGGCCAGGTTCTCCTGGATCTCGTCGATGATGTCGAAGGTGTCGCGCGCCTCGCGGTCCATCTTGTTGCAGAAGGTCAGGATGGGCAGGTCGCGCAGGCGGCACACCTCGAACAGCTTGCGGGTCTGGCTTTCCACGCCCTTTGCCCCGTCGATGACCATCACCGCCGCGTCCACCGCCGTCAGCGTGCGGTAAGTATCCTCGGAGAAGTCCGAGTGGCCGGGCGTGTCGACAAGGTTGAAGCGGAAGTTCTTGCCTTTGCCGGCATAGTCGAAGGACATGGCCGAGGCGGAAACAGAGATTCCGCGGTCCTTTTCCATCTGCATGAAGTCCGACCGCGTACGCCGCGCCTCACCTTTTGCGCGCACCTGACCGGCCATCTGGATGGCGCCGCCGTACAGCAGGAATTTTTCCGTCAGCGTGGTCTTGCCCGCGTCCGGGTGCGAGATGATCGCAAAGGTCCGGCGGCGGGCGATTTCGGCGGGAAGGTCGGGGCGATTGGTGTCCAGCATGGGCGCGGATATAGGCGAGGCCGCGGGCAGGGGCAATCGCTCATGAAAGCCGGTGGGAAAAGCTGTGGTGCCTTGGCGAGGTATCGGCCTGCTCGGGGGAACCGCGGGGCTGCCTTGCTTTTTCCGCGGACCGGGCGCATAGTGAACGTATGGTGAACATTTGGGGAGGTTCCGATGGATCTGAAAGCAATTGCAGAGGAACTCGTGGCTGGTTGCCGCGAGGGGCGTGAGCTTGAGAATTTGGACAAGATCTATTCCGCCGATGCGGTGTCGGTCGAGGCCGCCGCCATGCCCGGCATGGACAGCGCCGAAACCCACGGGATCGACGGCATCAAGGGCAAGCACGCCTGGTGGTCGTCCAACTTCGAGGTTTTGGATGCGGTGGTCGACGGGCCGTACCTGCACGGCGATGACAGCTTTGCCGTGATTTTCCAGATGAAGGCCAAGAACAAGGAAAGCGGCGAGGTCAGCGACATGAAAGAGGTGGCGATCTATACCGTCGCCGATGGCAAGATCGTGAAAGAGGCGTTCTACTACACGATGTGATCGCCGGGGCCGTCAGCCACCCGAGGATTTGCGCAGGATATCGGCCGCATCCGGGCGGGCCAGCAACTGCTCTTCGACCTCCAGCGCTTGAGGATCGCTCTTGCGGTGGCCCGGCAGCAGGTCGGAAAGCTCCAACTCTTTGGGCAGGGCCGCGCGGGTGCGGGTATCGACCAGCATGGATTCCGCGGCAATGCCTTCGGCGTAGATGATCTGATGTGAGTCGAAGAGCATCTGGTAATAGTCCACGAACCCACCGGTCCGGCGCGCAACCGTGTCACCGTTCAGAAGATGGCGCGCCCGGACCAGCAGTTCGGCCCGGCCCGCGCCCAGGTGATCCCGCCGCTGGTAGATGAACAGCCGGTGGTCGGGAGAAACCAGCAGATCGCGGGTATTGTTCAGCACACCTTCGCGGATACAGATCGGGGCAAAGGCGCCGACGGCGCGCACCGTCTGATGGCCGATCCAGCGGATCGGTTGGGGACCGTCGTCGCGGGTCAGGATGCGGTCGCCCACCGTCAGCTCCTCGACCGCGCGCTGTGCGCCATTGGCGAGGGTGATCATGGTGCCTGCGGTGAAGGAGACGCAGGCGACCTGCGCATACCGTTGCAGGGCGTTTTCGGTGTCGATGCCCACAAGGACGTAGTCGACCTTTGCGTCCATCGGTGCCAGCGGCAGCAGGTAGATCTGCGCGACGTTGCGATCCTGATCGGTCTCGACAAGGACCAGAGCCTCTGTCGTGCGGCCATCGCCGGACATGAAGGTGACGCAGCAATCCAGGTGCAGATCGGCGCCGGGTTCGCCAAGATCGCTGGATTTGGCAATCCGGAAAGGCGGGGCGGCGCCGGTGACGACCCCGAGCGGTGTCAGGGAGGCAAGCGGCGACAGGCGATAGACGTCGTCATGCACCAGTTCCTCGGCAAAGCTGATCGGATCGCCAAGGTTCGCACCATTGATCACCCGCAGCGCATCGGCGCGGTAGACCTGAAGGCTTTGTTTGGCGCGGGCTTGATCTGAGCGGGACATGACTGACTGCAGTGGGTGTTGCGCAGGAATAGTCGCTAACCCCCATTGTATGCCAGCACATTGTGTCTTCAAATGGCCGGATATCCGACGTTTTGTCGGCGTTCGGGAAACACAAGGATCAGGGAGAGGATCATGGATCTGGGAATTCGCGGCAAGCGGGCGCTTGTCTGCGCCTCGTCAAAGGGGCTGGGGCGTGGCTGTGCCGAGGCGCTGGCAGAGGCCGGTGTCGATCTGGTGATGAACGCGCGCGGCAGCGAGGCATTGGAAAACGCGGCGCAAACGCTGCGCGACCGATACGGCGTGTCGGTCAAGACCGTCGCGGCCGATATCGTGTCCGAAGAGGGCCGCGCACAGGTGCTGCAAGAGGCGGGTGATGTCGATATCCTCGTGAACAACGCGGGCGGTCCGCCGCCGGGCATGTGGTCCGACTGGGGGCGTGAGGATTTCATCAAGGCGCTGGATGCAAACATGCTGACGCCGATCGCGCTGATGACCGCACTGATGCCCAAGATGATCGACAAGGGCTGGGGCCGCGTGGTCAACATCACCTCTGTCTCGGTCAAGGCGCCCGTGGCGGTTCTGGGGCTGTCGAATTCGGCCCGCACCGGTCTGACAGGATACGTCGCGGGGACGTCTCGGCAGGTGGCGCCCAAGGGGGTGATCATCAACAACCTGCTGCCCGGCATTCATGCCACAGACAGGGCGGACGCGCTGGACGGTGCCGTGGTCAAGGCCAAGGGCATCACCATGGACGAAGCGCGGGCGGAACGAGCCCAGACCATTCCGGCAGGACGCTATGGCACGCCGGAGGAATTCGGGCAGATGTGCGCCTTCCTGTGTTCGCAGCACGCAGGCTTTATCGTCGGCCAGAACATCCTGCTGGATGGCGGTGCCAGCAACATGACGATGTAAGCGGATGGCGCGCGGTCCGGACGGGCAGGGCGGCGGGGCGGGGTTTTCCCTTGCCGATCAGCTGTTCAACGCGAAAAGCCTGCGCGATCTGGCGCAGGACTTCGCAGCGGTGCCCGGATTCGACACCGCGCGCTTTCACGCCGAGGCGGTCGGTGGGCTGGATGGGCGCGGTTTGCTGGAGCGGCTGGACTGGATCGCCACCTGTGTTCAGGCGCAACTGCCGGGTGAATTTCCGGCCATGGCCGCGGCGCTGGAGGCGGCCTTGCCCGATCCGCTGGACCCGTCGCTGACGGATGATGATTTTGGCCGGTTCATCCATGCGGTTCCCGGCATTCTGGCCGTACGGCACGGGCTGGAGGAGCACCGGGAGCGCGCGCTGGATCTGATATACGAGGCGACCAAGCGGTTCTCGATGGAGTTCTACATCCGCCCCTTCCTGAACCGCTGGCCCGAAGAAACTCTTGCCCGGCTGGATCTCTGGGCGCGGGACGAGAATTACCACGTCCGGCGGTTGGTCAGCGAAGGCACGCGCCCGCGTCTGCCATGGGCTGCCAATATCACGCTCGACCCTGCGGTGCCTTTGCGGTTTCTCGACCTGCTTCATGCGGATCAGACCCGCTATGTGACCCGCTCTGTCGCCAATCACATGAACGATCTGTCCAAGATCATGCCCGAGACCGTGGTGGCGCGGTTGCGCGACTGGCGGACGCAGGAACGGCAGGCCGCGAAAGAGATGGACTGGATCACCCGCCATTCCCTGCGCACGGCGGTCAAACGCGGCGAGCGCGGTGCTCTGGATTTGCTGGGCTACCGGCCCGGTCACGTGGTGGCCCGGATCGAGGGGGTGCCGCCCACCATCCGGATCGGTGAGGCATTGCGCTTTGATGTGGTGCTGGAAGGCGATGAGGCACTGCCGGTCTTGGTCGACTACCGGTTGCGCTTTGCCCGGCCCAAGGGCGAGGCAGAAAAGGTGTTCAAGCTGAAGGCGGCCAAGCTGACTCCGGGCAACCCCCTGCGCCTGTCCAAGCGGCATAACCTGAAGGGTGACGCCACCACCTATAGGCTGCATCCCGGGACGCATGGCATTGTCGTACAGGTGAACGGGCAGGACGTGGCCGAGGCGTCGTTCGAGGTGCTGGCGGCTGTTTAGGCCGCCTGCCTTGCCAGCCGGCGTTCCCGGAGGAAAGTATAAAGCCCCGCCACTAGGATCAACGCCGATCCGGCCAGTGTCCAGAAATCGGGCCGGTCTCCAAAGACGATCACGCCCAATCCCATGGTAAACACCAGCCGTGAATAGCGGAACGGAGCGACGATCGAGGCTGGCGCCAGCCGCATGGCTGTGGTGATGGCCAGATAACCCGAGGTTGTCACAATGACGGCCCCGAGGATCGGCCACATTGCCGTGGAGGAATAGTTCGACGGCTCAACCGTCAGCGCCCAGAGCGTCAGCCCCGGCAACAACGTCACCCCGAAGCCCCAGGTCGAGATCGCCAGCGCGGGGATCTCCGGCGGTGACAGGCGGGTCACAAGATCCCGGGCCGACAGGGCTGTGATGCCCATGACAGCGAACAGTTCCCACCCGGTGAAAGAAGCGCCAAAGGGGCGGATCACCATCAACATTCCGACAATGCCCACGGCCACCGCGCTCCACCGGCGCCAGCCGACATGCTCTTTCAGGAATATCGCCGCACCCAGCGTAACCACCAGCGGGCCGGTCTGGATGATCGCGGCAAATACCGGCAGCGAGACATATTTCAGACCCACGACCATACCCACCGCACCGATGATTTCGAACAGGTTGCGCAGAAGGATCATCGGCTGCAGCGCGGCCCGGGTCCAGAGGGTGACGTGCCTGACCCGCGCCAGCAAGATCAACAGCGCCGTGCCGCCGATGCTGACAAAGGTCATGACCTGCCCGATGGGAGCGGCGTTTGTGGCCAGCTTGAAAAAGGCGTCTGCCCCGGCCAGCAGGGCCATCGACAGGATCATCAGGGAAATGGCGCGCAGGATCATGCGGGCGCCATTGCGGGGCGGCGACAGGGCATCTTGGGCTTTCGATGTGCGGGTCCTGCCCGGTCTATCGCCCGTGCGGCGGGGCAGGGCAAGCCCAAAGCCTCGCGCATAGCGGTGGCGGTCCGATCAGCCCGGTATCAGTTCCGCCAGATGGGATGCGCAGCCGCGCAGCGCCGCATAGTCGTCCGTCACCAGATCCACCGGGAATTGCGTCATGTAGGCGTTGAAGCGGCCCTTGTCGGCAAAGGACTCGGCAAAGCCCAGCGGCAGCAGGTGCGGGCCAAGGTGGCGGATCACTCCGCCCACCAGATAGATGCCACCGAAAGGCAGGCTTATCAGGGCAAGATCGCCCGCGTAGCGCCCAAGCAGGTGCACGAACATCTTGGCGGCACGGTGAGCGCGGGCCTCTCCGGCCCCAAAGGCGGCCATGACCTCGGCGGCGGCCAGCGGCGTGCCTGTGCCCTCGTCATGGCAGACCCACGCGTACAGCCGTTCCAACCCGCGCCCGGACAGCACATCCTCCAGCCCCGGCTGACCGTGCCGTTCCGCAATCCACTCGACCATCCGCATTTCTTCCGCCGTGCGGGCCAGCAGGGAGACGTGCCCTGCCTCTGCCGCAGGAACAAGGGTCAGTGCGCCGTGAGTGTAGACCGGCACCGCGTTCAGCCCTGTGCCCACGTTCAACACCAACCGCACCGCGTCTTTCCCGGCCTCGCGTCCGGTCAGAACGGGTGAAAGGCTGTCATGTCTGAGGTGGGCGACCGCATGGCCCTGCGCCTGCAGATCGTTCAGGACCGCGACCAGCGTGGCCCCGGTTCCAGCCTTCAGGGCAGTGGAATCCACCCGCCAGTCCAGATTGGTCAGCGTGCCCACACCGTCCTTGACCGGGCCGGCCATGTCGACGCAGACCGCCACCGGCTTGATGTCTTTGTCCGACAGGTACTCCGTCAGCACCGCGTCGATGCCGCTGTTGTCGGCATTGCGGTAGCGGCGGATGGTGTCGTCCAGCACCTTGCCATTCTGGCTGAGGGCGACTCTTGTGTTGGTGCCGCCGATATCGGCGACCACGGAATAGTCTTGCGTCATGGGACCGGCCTTTGCCTTTTTAGCGTTTCAGGGCTTTGCTCAGGGCGTGATAGGACTCCTTTGGAGTACGTTCCAGCGTGTCGAAGTCGACGTGGACAAGGCCAAAGCGTTTTTCGTAGCCAAGCGCCCATTCGTAGTTGTCCAGAAGCGACCAGATGAAATAGCCGTTCACGGGCACACCGTCGGCGATGGCCTGTTTGACACGATCCAGATGAGCGTCCAGATAGGAAGTCCGGTCCGGATCCTTGACCTTGCCGCCGGAAATCACATCCGGTGAGGCCATGCCGTTTTCCGTGACGTACAGCGGCAAGTCGCCGGTGTATTCCTCTGCCGTCCGTTTCAGGAACTTGTACAGCCCGTCGGGATAGATTTCCCAATCCATGAAGGTCTTTGGCAGCGGCCCTTCGACGTAGCGGTAGTCCGGGAACGGCTCACCCGCCGGGGCGATCAGCTTGCGAGTGTAATAATTCAGCCCGCACCAGTCGAGCGGCGCCTGAATGGTGGGGAAATCGTCTTGCCAACCTTTGGGCAGATGCGGCTCGAGCCCTTGCAAAGCGGCCTGCGGATAGGCGCCTATGAACACGCCACCAAGGAACCATCGGTTGTAGATCGCGTCATAGCGTTCCGCAGCGGCGCGGGCTTCGGCGCTGTCATCGGCCGGGTCGGTCCATTCGAAATTGAACACACCGCCAAGGTTGTCCATGCCCAACCCGCGCATGGTTTCGATCGCGCGGCCATGCGCCAAAAGCACATGGTGCATCGCCCGTGCGGCGGCGCGGATGTCGCGCAAGCCCGGTGCGTGATGGCCCTCGAAATGGCTGAGCCAGGCGACGCACCACGGCTCGTTGATCGGCGCGACCGAAAACATGCGGTCGCCGATGCGGCGCATGATCACCTCTGTGTAGTCTGCGAACCAGCCCGCGATGTCGCGATTGCGCCAGCCGCCCATGTCGGCCAGCGGAGAGGGCAGCTCCCAGTGGTAGAGCGTGGCGCAGGGTTTGATCCCGCGTTCCAGCATGGCGTCGGTCAGGCGGTCGTAATAGTCGAGTCCCTCCTGGTTGACCGTGCCGCGGCCTTCAGGCAGCACCCGCGCCCAGCTGAGAGAAAAGCGGTAACAGTCGAACCCGGCGCCTGAAACTAGGTCAAAGTCCTGTTCGTAGCGATGGTAGTGATCGCAGGCCCGATCACCGTTTTCGAAGCGGACGACATTGCCCGCTGTGGCGGCGAAATCGTCCCAATGCGTCCGGCCGGCCCCGCCAAAGGCATGGCCCTCGATCTGGTAGCTGGAAGTCGCGGTCCCGAAGAGGAACCCCTCGGGGAAATCAGAGCGTTTGTGTTTCATGTCGTACCTTCAGGTAGCAGGGCCGGTCGAACTGCCGATGATCAGCTCGGCCTCCATCAATTCGGTCAGGGGCGCATGGCCCGGATTGCTGATCTGCTGCAGCAACATCTCCGCTGCCCGCGCCCCGGCGGCGCGCACGGAAGAGCGCGTGGCCGTGAAGATCGGCACATCATGGCCGTTCTTCAGGTAGCCCAACTCGTCGTCATGGGTGATGACTGAGATATCCCGGCCCATCTCCAGCCCGGCATCGTGGATCGCGCGGCGGACGCCGATGGCGGTGATCATAGATGAGACAAGAATTGCGGTCGGCGGGTTGGAATGGTTCAGCATCTCCACGGTACTGCGAAAGCCGTAGATCTCGGTCATTTCCTCGCTGCGCATCAGGGTGGGATCGGCTGCAACACCCCGGTCGCTTAGCGCCGCCAGATAGCCGACGCGGCGGCGATGCGCGAAGTCCATGAATTCCAGCCCGTTGATCAGCGCTATGCGCCGGTGGCCGAGATCCAGCAGGAAATCGGTGGCCCGCCGGAACGCGCGCCCGTTGTTGGTATCCAGCCAGGAGTAGGGCAGGTTGATGTCCGATGCGCGGCCATGCACCACAAAGGGCAGGCCCAGTTCCTGCAGCAGGGTGATCCTCGCATCGGCCATTCGCGGGCCATGCACGATGATGCCATCGACGCTGCGCCGGTTGTGGATCGAGCGATAGGCTTTTTCCTCGTCCTTGTCGTCGACGAGGCTGATGACCACCTCATAGCCTTCGCGCGCATAGGTCTGACCGGCGCCAACGATGAAATCGCCAAAGATCGGGTTCACCATTTCATGCTGGTCGCTGTAGGGCAGCACGTGACCGATGGCCTGCGCGCGCCCGGTGGCAAGCCCCTTGGCGCGGGTGTTCGGACTATAATTCAACTCTCTCGCAGCCCTCAGAACCCTCTCACGGGTCTTTTCATTGACCTCCGGATAGCCGTTCAGCGCCCGGCTGACGGTCGTTTGCGAGAGGTCGAGGTGTTGGGCAAGTTGTTTGAGATTCATGATGCCAATATCCTCCAAAGCGCTTCGAAAATGTCAAGGGCAGAGGTGCCGGAAAGCGACGGCGAGACGGTGATAATCTAGCTGCACTGCAGCATTGATTTGTTGGTTCGTGGGCGGCGCGGCTGTTGACAGGATGGGGCGACTCGCGGATATTGGTGGCGCTCAAAGCGCTTTCAAATTTCATGATTCAGAGGGCGCCGAAGTCAACATGAGATCCGCACCGGGGAGTGCGATCTTGGGAGGGAAGAAATGAAAACACCGTTTTACATGAGCGTTGCCGCACTGGCCCTGACAGCCGGCATGGCGCATGCCGAAAAGCTGACGGTCTTCGGCCCGTGGCTGGGCCCGGACCAGGAAAACGTCGAGGACGTGCTGGAGGCCTTTGCCGCCGCGTCCGGTCATGACGTGTCCTATGTCGGCTCTGACAGTTTCGAGCAGCAGATCGTCGTGGACGCCGAGGCCGGTTCGGCCCCGCATGTCTCTGTCTTTCCGCAGCCGGGTCTGGCGTCCGACATGGCGTCGCGCGGGTTCCTGACCCCGCTCAAGGACGGTACTGCCGATTGGATCCGCGAGAACTATGCCGCCGGTGACAGCTGGGTCAGTCTTGGCACCTATGCGGATGCCGACGGTGCGGACCAGCTTTACGGGTTTTTCTATAAGGTCGATGTGAAGTCGCTGGTCTGGTACAACCCGGAGAATTTCGCTGACTTCGGCTACGACATTCCGACCACCATGGAAGAGCTGAAAGCGCTCGAAGAGCAGATGATCGCGGATGGCGAAACGCCGTGGTGCGTGGGTCTGGGGTCCGGCGGTGCGACAGGCTGGCCCGCGACCGACTGGGTCGAAGACCTAATGCTGCGCACCCAGCCGCCCGAAGTCTATGACCAGTGGGTGTCCAACGAGATCCCGTTTGACGATCCGCGCGTCGTCGGCGCCATCGAGGCGTTTGGCGAATTCATCCAGGACGACAAGGTTGCCGGCGGTCAGGGGGCGGTGGCCTCGACCGATTTCCGCGACAGCCCCAAGGGCCTGTTCTCTTCGCCGCCTCAGTGCATGATGCATCGTCAGGCGTCGTTCATTCCGGCGTTCTTCCCGGAAGGGACAGAGGTTGGTCTGGACGCGGACTTCTTCTACTTCCCGGCATATGAGGGCATGGATCTGGGTCAGCCGGTGTTGGGCGCGGGCACGCTCTGGGCCATCACCAACGAGAACCAGGCGGCGCATGATCTGATCGCCTTCCTGCAGACCAACGAAGCGCATGAGATCTGGATGGCGAACGGCGGCTTCCTGACCCCGCTCAAGTCCGTAGATACGTCCAAGTTCAAGGATGCACCGACCGCCAAGATGAACGACATCCTTCTGGGGGCGACGACCTTCCGCTTTGACGGCTCGGACCTGATGCCCGGCGGCGTTGGCGCGGGCAGCTTCTGGACCGGCATGGTCGACTATGCAGGCGGCAAGGATGCCGCCGAGGTCGCCAAGGAAATCCAGTCCAGCTGGGACTCGCTGAAGTAAGCGACTTCACATGACATTAGCCGGCTCCCGAACGCGGGGGCTGGCCATCGCTACGGCGAGACCATCATTGCGCGGGGGAGGGCGCCATGCATCCGGCATTTCAGGGTATTTTGACCATCGTTATCGGGGTCGGCGCATGTATGACCTACTTCTGGGCCTCGAACCAATTCCTCGACCGGGTGCTTTTTCCGGCCAGGGGGCCGAACGCGGGGCGCAACATCAACCGCGCCAACATGATCCGGCCCTGGTTGTTCCTGTTTCCGGCGCTCTTCGCGCTGACGCTGTACCTTGCCTATCCCGTCTTCGAAACGCTGCGCCTGTCGCTGACTGACCGCGATCAGGGCGGGGCTTTTGTCTGGTTCGCCAATTACCAGCAGATGTTCGGTGAGCCGAAGTTCTGGGAGGCCATGTTCAATAACATGCTGTGGCTGATCGTGGTGCCCGCCATGTCCACGGCTTTTGGTCTGCTGGCAGCGCAACTGACAGATCGCATCGGTTGGGGCAATCTGGCCAAGTCACTGATCTTCATGCCCATGGCGATCTCATTTGTCGGCGCGGCAGTGATCTGGAAACTGGTCTATGATGCCCGGCCGCCGGACACCGAACAGATCGGGGTTCTGAACGCGCTTTACGTCTGGTTCACCGGCAACGACCCGCAGCAATGGTTGACGACGCCGTTCTGGAATAACTTCTTCCTGATGGTGGTGCTGATCTGGATCCAGACCGGCTTTGCCATGGTGATCCTGTCTGCGGCGCTGCGCGGCATACCGGAGCAAACAGTAGAGGCCGCCATCGTCGACGGTGCAAATCCGTTCCAGATATTTTTCAAGATCAAGGTGCCGCAGATCAAATCGACCATCATGGTGGTCTGGACGACGATCACGCTGGTCGTGCTCAAGATCTTCGACATCGTCTTTGCCATGACCAACGGCCAATGGGGCACGCAGGTTCTGGCCAATTACATGTTCGACAAGCTGTTCCGCGCCAATGACTGGGGAGTGGGGTCGGCCTCGGCGATCATAATCATGTTGCTGGTCACGCCGATCCTTGTCTGGAACGTGCGTCAGGCCCGCGAAGAAATGCGCTGAGGGGAAGAGGAACCATGGACAATATCGCTGGCCACAAATCCTCGCTCACCTGGGCGGTACATATCTCGGTCGTCCTGCTGGTGGCGCTTTGGCTGTTCCCGACCGTGGGGCTGTTTGTCTCGTCCTTCCGGACGGCGGATCAGATCGCCTCATCCGGCTGGTGGAACGCGCTGTTCCCGACCGAACAGAACCTGACCCTGCGCACGGCGGAACCGTCGACACAGGTTCAGGACGGGACGCTTTACGTGATCGAAGGCAACCTCTTTGCCGAGGAAGGGCGGGACACCGCACCGATTTCCACATGGGGTACGTCCTCGCGCGATATCTCGGCCTTTCAGCCGGGGGATACGGCGGAGCTGCGGTCCGGTGGAGAGATCACGGTGCGGGAAAACGGTGACTACCGGCTGGTCAGCGCGGAGGCGTTAACCGGCAGCCGCGGCGCACGCATCTTTGCCACCGCAGAGATCCCGCCGGAATTCACCCTGCGCAACTACGACACCGTGCTGGGCAAGGATGTGGTCAAGCGGCTGATCCTGTTCCTTGGGGCGGCGGTAATTCTCTGGGGGGCTGCACGGTTCACGCTGGCGTCGCAACCGGCCATCGTGGCCAAGGGCGCGCCTGCCCTGCTGGGGGCGTTGTTGTTCCTGCTGCTGGCCTCGGTCTTTGGGCTGTCCAGCGGTCAGGCCGAAGGAGCGCAGACCACCGATGACATGGGGCGGGCATTTTTCAGCACGCTGACGGTGACGATCCCCGCCACCATCATCCCCATCGTCGTGGCGGCCTTTGCCGCCTATGCGCTGGCCTGGATGGATTTCCCGGGGCGCGCGCTGCTGATCGCCTTTGTGGTCGGGCTGCTGGTTGTGCCGCTGCAACTGGCGCTGATTCCGCTGTTGAAGCTGCACCTGCAGATCGGCATCGGCAAAGGCTATCTGGGCGTCTGGGCAGCACATACCGGGTTTGGCCTGCCGTTGGCCGTTTACCTATTGCGCAACTACATGGCCGGTCTGCCGCGCGACATCATCGAGAACGCCCGCGTTGACGGCGCGACGGAGTACCAGATCTTTACCAAGATCATTCTGCCACTGTCTTTCCCCGCGCTGGCAAGCTTTGCCATCTTCCAGTTTCTCTGGACGTGGAATGACCTCTTGGTGGCCAAGGTGTTCCTGATCGACGCGACGGGGCAGACCACGGTCATGACCAACCAGATCGTCGAACTGCTGGGCACGCGGGGCGGCAACTGGGAAATCCTTGCCACCGCGGCCTTTGTCAGCATCGCGGTGCCGCTGGTCGTCTTCTTCGCCATGCAGCGCTACCTCGTGCGCGGGCTGCTGGCCGGTTCGGTGAAATAAGGGAAACCGCGCCCCGGATGGGATCCGGGGCAAACATGCAGGGGCACCGGGGCACGCGGCCCCGGGACAGGCCCGGGACGGGATACAGGATCCATGAACGAACAGACCCAATACAAACACACTCTGACCGCCGACAAGGATTGGTGGCGCGGCGCGGTAATCTACCAGATCTATCCGCGCAGCTATCAGGACAGCAACGGCGATGGCATCGGGGACCTCAACGGCATCACCAGCCGACTGCCCTATATCGCCAGCCTTGGCGTCGATGCGATCTGGATATCTCCCTTCTTCACCTCGCCGATGAAGGACTTCGGTTATGACGTCAGCGACTATTGCGACGTTGATCCGATGTTCGGAACGCTGTCCGACTTCGATGTGTTGGTGGATACCGCGCACAAGCTTGGCCTGCGCGTGATGATCGATCAGGTGCTGTCGCACAGTTCGGACCAGCACCCGTGGTTTGCCGAAAGCCGTGCCAACCGCACCAACCCCAAGGCCGACTGGTACGTCTGGGCGGACCCGAAACCCGACGGCACGCCGCCCAACAACTGGCTGTCGATCTTCGGAGGGTCTGCCTGGCAATGGGACGCGCGGCGTGAACAGTATTACCTGCACAACTTCCTGACCTCGCAGCCGGACCTGAACTTTCACAATCCGGACGTGCAGGATGCGCTTCTGGACAGCGTGCGGTTCTGGCTGGATCGTGGAGTTGACGGTTTCCGCCTCGACACGATCAACTTCTACATTCATGACAAGCAGTTGCGCGACAACCCGCCCCTGCCGGTCGAGCAGCGCGATGCATCCATCGCGCCGCGGGTGAATCCCTACAATCACCAACTGCACCTCTACGACAAGAACCAGCCGGAAAACCTCGAATTCCTGAAACGCTTTCGCGCCCTTCTGGATAAGTACCCCGCCGCCACCGCCGTGGGTGAGGTGGGCGACGCCCAGAAGGGGCTGGAGATTATGGGCGAATACACCGCCGGGGATGAGCGCGTGCACATGTGCTATTCGTTCGAATTCCTGTCGGGCAACCAGCCGGATGCGCAGCGTGTCGCCGACGTGATGGCGCGGGTCGATGACGTGGTCTCGGACGGCTGGGCCTGCTGGGCCTTTTCCAACCATGATGTGGTGCGCCATGTTACACGCTGGGACCTGTCGCTGGCGGCGCAGAAGGCGATGACGACGCTGATGATGTGCCTGCGTGGCTCCGTCTGCCTCTACCAGGGGGAGGAACTGGGCCTGCCCGAGGCGGAGCTTGCCTTTGAAGACTTGCAGGACCCCTATGGCATCGAGTTCTGGCCAGAGTTCAAGGGCCGCGATGGCTGTCGCACACCGATGGTCTGGACGCAGGACAACCAGAATGGCGGGTTCTCCGAGGGCAATCCGTGGCTGCCGGTCAGCCATTCGCATCTGACCCACGCTGTCTCGGCGCAGGAAAGCGATCCCGGCGCGGTCATTCATCACTATCGCAAGGCCATCGCATTCCGGAACGCGCATCCGGCGCTGGTCAAGGGCGATCATGACAAGGTCAAGGCGACCGGCTCTATCGTGCATTTTATTCGCAGCCACGGCGGCGAGGATGTCTTTGTCGCGGTGAACCTCAGCGCCGAACCTGCGGTCATGGACATGCCTGCGGGCGACTGGATGCAGATCGGCCAAGAGCTTGGCAGCGCGACGCTTGCGCCTGACGGCAAGCTGCATCTGGGACCCTGGCAACCCGCGCTTGCGCGGAAACAGTCATAACAGAAGAGGGGGGGAGGGGCATGGCAACGCTCAAGCTGACCAATATCGAGAAGACATATGCTGGCACGGTCAACGTGCTCAAAGACATCAACCTGGAAATCGGGCAGGGGGAACTGATCGTTTTCGTCGGCCCGTCCGGGTGCGGCAAGTCCACGCTCCTTCGCATGATCGCCGGCTTGGAAAAAATCACCGGTGGTACGCTGGAGATCGACGGTCAGGTGGTCAACGACGTGCCGCCCGCGCAGCGCGGCATCGCGATGGTGTTCCAGAGCTACGCCCTGTATCCGCACATGACCGTGCGTGAAAACATGTCCTTCGCCCTGAAACTGGCGAAAAAGAGCGCGGCTGAGATCGACGAGGCGGTCAACCGCGCGGCCAAGATGCTGCAACTGGAGCCCTATCTTGACCGCCTGCCCAAGGCGCTGTCGGGCGGGCAACGGCAGCGGGTGGCCATCGGGCGGTCCCTCGTGCGCGACCCCAAGGTCTATCTGTTCGATGAACCGCTGTCGAACCTCGACGCGGCGCTGCGGGTGGCGACCCGGATCGAGATCGCGCAATTGAAAGAGCAGATGCCCGACCGGACCATGATCTACGTCACCCACGATCAGGTGGAGGCGATGACCTTGGCCACCCGGATCGTCGTCTTGGCGAACAAGGGCATTGCGCAGGTCGGCAGCCCGCTGGACCTGTACGAGCGTCCCAACAGCGAATTCGTGGCGCAATTCATCGGCTCGCCCTCGATGAACCTGATCCCGGGCGAGGTGACCGGCACGGGTGAGCGCACGACCGTGCGGCTGGAGGGCGGCGGCACCGCCGTGTCGCTCTATCCGACCACCGAGGCGGACATGGGGTTGCAGGTGAACGTCGGCGTCCGGCCCGAGGATTTTGTCATCTCCGAGGGGGAGCCGGTCTATTCCGGCACCGTCGGCATCACCGAGGCACTGGGAGAGGTCACGCTGCTGTATTTCGAACCGGAGTCGGACCGCGAACCGATCATTGCCAAGCTGCCCGGCATCCACCGAGAGATGCGTGGCAAGACCGTCTCGCTGACCGCGGCCCCCGAAAAGGTCCATCTCTTCGCGGACGGTGTCTCACTGCTTTATCGGTGACAAGAGCAGGCGGGCTTCGGCCTCTGTAAGGTGTTTGAGCAAACGCGCCGGCCTGTCACTCAGGTCCGGCGCGTTTTCGTTTGGCGCACCAGTCTTCGACATGGTCGTCTACGCGGACCGCCTCTGTCGTTTGCCGTGTTCTGCCTAGGTTGCGGTGTCATCGCCGGGTACCAAGGCTTGATTGACAGCGCGCAACAGATCCGCCCTTGGGACGGGTTTCATCAGGCGAATGTCCTCTGGCAGCAGGCCATTGCCGTGCACAGTCGCCTCGGCGGCGTAGCCGGACATGAAGATGCGCGGAAGATCCGGGGCGAGTTTTCGCAGGCTGCGCGCCAGATCCGTGCCCTGCAGCGTTCCGGGCATCACGATATCCGTGACCAACAGATCAAATCCCTGATCGGCCTGAAACAGCGCCAAGGCGTCATCGCCACTGGCGGCCTCGGCCACGCGATACCCTGCGCCACGCAGGGTCTGGGCCAACACATCCCGCACGGCGGAATCGTCCTCGACCAGCAGGATGTTTGCCCCGCCTTGATCCGGAACGTGGGCCGGTGCCTTGGTGTCTGGAGTTGTTGCCGCAGCGGAGGCGGCAGCCGGGAAATACAGCTTGAATGTCGTGCCTTGGCCCGGTTCGGTGTAGACCTGCACGGTCCCTTTCGATTGCTTGACGAACCCTTCGACCATCGACAGGCCCAGGCCAGACCCCTTGCCCGGTCCCTTGGTCGAGAAGAATGGATCAAAAATCTGCTTCAGCTTGTCTTCGGGAATTCCGCTGCCCGTGTCCGTAACCGCCAGCATCACGTAGCGTCCCGGGTTCAGTTCCTTGTCGCGCGCGTCCACATAGGCCTCGTCAATGCGCACGTTCGCCGTTTCGATGGTCAACTTGCCGCGTCCGTCCATGGCATCGCGGGCGTTCAGGAGCAGGTTCAGCAGCGCACTTTCCAGCGATGCGGCATCAAGCCGGACCGGCCAGAGCCCAGCGAGCAACGACGACTCGATTTCGACCGTCGCGGGAATGGCCCGGTGCATCCAGTTCTTGCTCTGCCGGATCACTTGGTTGAGGTCCAGCGGCTCTGGGTCCAGCGGCGCGCGTCGTGCAAAGGCCAGCATGCTGCGCGTCAGGTCTGCCCCGCGGCGCGTGGCTTCCAGCCCGGCATCGACTTTGCTCAGATGATCCGGATCGTCCAGTTCTTCGCGCAGAAGCTCCAGATTGCCCATGACGACCGCCAGAAGGTTATTGAAGTCATGCGCAACGCCGCCCGTCAGCTGGCCGATGCTTTCCACGCGTTGCGCGCGCGACGCAAGGTTGGCCTGCCGGTCGGCTTCGGCCAGTGCCTCGACTTCGGCAGAGACATCGACCCAGACCCCGTCAACCCGGTAGGTTCCATCGCCAAGGTCCGTTGCCCGCCCATGATAGTCGAGCCAACGCATTTGTCCGCTGGGGTTGGTCGCCGTTGCCCGGCCATAAATGGGCTTTCCGGTCGCAATGCCCTGACGGATCGCGGAAAAGATGCGTTCCTTGATTTCCGGGTCTTCATGGGCGCCAAAAAGAGAACGATCCGCATAAATCTCCTCGGGGGTATAGCCCCAGAAGTCCTTGCAGTTGGGGCTGAGGTACAGCAACTTCAACGGTCGGTCAGCAAGCCAGAGGCCCTGCTGCAGAACGCCGGGAAAGCTTTCGGCGAACTGTTCCAGTCGCTGCAGGGCGTTTTCCCGATCAGCGGACATCTTTTCGAAGTCCGTGATGTTCATGTGCATGCCGATGATCTGCGTGGCCCGTCCATCCCGCCCGCGGCGGATCTGCCAGACAATCTTGGAAATCTGGGTCTCGCCCGACTTCAGGATGAACCTTGCCTTGACGGAGGTGCGCTGGCTCTTGCCAGAGATCATCTCGGGGATGAGTGCGCTCAACTCTTCGCGGTCTTCGGGATGCAACAGGGCCATCGGCTCGTCTATTTCGTTCGGCCCCGGTGACATATTCAGTCCGTAGAGGTCGATCAGGCTTTGATCGAAGACGAACAACCCCTTGTCCGGATCATAGCTGAACGTACCGATGCCGGCTGTTTCGAACATGATCTGCATCTGGTCCTGACGAATGTTCACCATGCGCGTTTGCTCGGTCAGTTGCGCGACCTTGCGAACCGCCAGCCAGACCAGGATGATCGACAATGCGGTGACCAAATAGGAAATGGCCAGCACAGGTTCGGCGCTGCGGTAGTCGGGGATATGACCAAGCGACGCCGCCCAGGCCAGGCCCAGACTGTGGAGCGCCACGAACAGACCCAAGGCGTAGACCAACACCATCGCCGGCGGTTCTGGCCAGCGCTGAGCGGGGACCAGCCACCGCAGCAGCAGACCCGCCACGACATAGGCTGTTTGGGCGCCGAGGCTGACAATGGCCAGTTCACCGCCCATCCCGATCCGCGCCATAGAAGAGAGAAACAGCGTGAGAACGCCCACAAGCGGGCCGCCAACATAGCCGGCAAAAAGCAAAACCCCGGCGATGCCATTGATTGCCCCGTCACCGCCCGGCAGTTGATAGCTGCCCCGCATCGTGACGAGGGCGGACAAACCGAAGGCCGCGACCAACAGGATTGTGCGCAGCGCCGTTCCGTTTCCAGAGCCCCGATGCGCCAAGGCAAAATAAAGCAATGCAGCCAGGAGTGGCAGTGCAAGCAGGCTGTCGATCATTGCGCCAAACATGTACTCATTATCCATAACCGCAATTTGATCGACCGTAACCGCATGCGGCGTATAAGGAAATATCACCTACCCGAAAGGGTATATGAGATGGCTTTATACCGGGTTATGGAATTCGACAGCGTGAGAAGCTGTCAGGCCGCCACTGGCCGTGATTGGGATTGGATTTCCGACGCGGGTTCCGGGCGAACACAGCCAGAGTGGGTCAATCCGTATTCAGATTGGCAAGGAGTTCGGCTTCTTCATCCAGAAGGGCGGTGAATGTGCTTTTGTCGATGGGTTTCAGGATATTCCGGCCCACCTGCAGACTGCGCGCATTTGCGATCATGCGTGCGGCGAGCAGGGGGGCGATTTCCCCGCCGGACATGAACCGGATGCGCAAGGGGCGGTCCGTTGTTTCAAGTTCCGTAATCGCCTCGATGCCATCGACCTCGGGCATCATGATATCGATCAGCAGCAGCACCGGATCTGTGCCGGACCCGAGATGGGACTTTATTCCGGCACCGCTGGTACAGGTCTCGACCGTCCATCCCGCCCGCCTGCCGAATTCGGCGAGGATATCGAGCAGGTTTTGGTTGTCATCCGCGATTATGATATGCGGCATGGTACGGCCCTGATTACAAACTTGCCCTTTGACGTTATCAGATCGTAGCGACCTGACACCAACAAAGTGCACGTTCAATAGGGCCCATGTCGAATTGGAACAACCGCTGAACCGGCAAGACAGCAAAGGGTCTGGCGCACAACTTTGTGAACCGTGGTACAGCGTCAAATTAACGAACCAGGCCGCCGAAGTTTCCTTCGGCGACCCGTTCATTCAGAGGCTTCGCTGTTACTGCGGTTCGTAGGTCAACTCGATGGGCTTGCGGTATAGGACGCGATGACCCTGACCAATGACATAGCGCAGCTCATACCGGCCGGGACCTTCGGGCAGTTTCAACACCATCGGGCTGTCTTCGGTTGTGTACCTGTACGAGATGTACTTGTTGTCAGGCTCTCCGACCTTGGCGATGCTGATATAGTCGCCCTTAAAGTCCGGTCCGTCCCACGACAGGCCCAGCACGCTGCCTGCCGGGATCTGTTCCGGGGCGTCGATGCTGGCCTCGACCGGTTTCAGGTCGATCGATTTGCGTCCGATCACCGTCGGGCGGTCGCTGGCCGACACATAGCGGACCTCATAGGTGCCCGGCTCTGCAGGCAGTTTCAGCAGCAAGGGAGAGCCTTCGCGCGTGTAGGTGTAGAAGATGTACTTGTTGTCCGGCATATCCGTAGCGGCGACCGAGACATAGTCCCGCTCGTGGCCGGGACCGTCCCATGTCACCAGAACAGACGCCCCGGCGCGCGCTTCGGCGACGACATCCAAGGCGGCATTGACCTCGGTAACCTCGATGGTCTGTGAGGCCAGAATGGTGCGGCCCTGTTTCATGAAATAGCGGATTTCATAGGTGCCCGGCTCGGCGGGCAAGGTCAGGTCCAGCGGCGCGCCTTCCCGCGTGTAGGTATAGTTGACGTAGCCTTTTTCGCCGACTTCCGAGACCGCGATGTAATCGCCGTCGTAGTCCGGTCCGGTCCATGTCACCGGCAGTTCCGACCCTGCCGCCGCCGTGGGTGCGAAATCCAGCGTCGCGTCCAGTTCGGTCACCTCGATCATGCGCGTGGCCAGAACGGTGCGGCCCTGCTTCATGAAATAGCGCAACTCATAGGTGCCGGGGGTCGGCGGCATCAGCAGGTTCAGCGTGTTGCCTTCCCGTGTATACGTGTAGTTCACATAGCCATTTTTTCCGGGCTCCGAGACGCCGATATAGTCGCCGTCATAGTCCGGCCCGCTCCATGTCACCGGGATGGATGCGCCGATGGGCGCGCTGCTCTCGGCATCCAGCGTCGCCTCTGCGGCGGTCACGGTGATGGCCTGGGTCGCAAGGGTATGCCGACCATCCCGCATCACGTATCGCAACTCATATTCGCCCGGTTCGGCGGGCATCAGCAATTGCCCCGGAGAGCCATCGCGGGTGTAGACATAGTTTACGTACCCGTTGTGATCCGGCGCGGAGACCGCCAGATAGTCGCCTTCCGCGTCGGGGCCGTCCCAGGTGACGGGGACGGTCGATCCAGCCACAGCCGCCTCCGGCCCGCTGACAGAGGCCGCAGGCAGCGAACTGGGCAGGACCAGAGTGATGGTCTGCGGCGTATCGGTTACGGTAAAACTCTTTTCGACGCTGGCCTCATCCTCGGGGCGCAAGACGGATACGGTGTAGGAGCCAGCGGTCAGGTCGATACCAAGGCTGGAGTCGCGTTCGAAGTCGACGATCAACTCCTCGTCTCGGCGCAGGTCCCAGATCAGCGGGCTTTCAATCTGGCCGCCGTTCGGGCCATCCTGTGCCACGAATTTCGTCGGATAGACCGGTTGCGCCTGCGTCACCTCGCCAAGGGCAGAGCCCAGCTCGCTGGCGTTGGCAGCCATAAGGAAAGAGCCGCCGGTTTCATCGGCGATACATTGCATCTGCCGCAGGGCCTCGGGGTCGCTGACGTCAAATCCGACAACATGCACCGTTAGGTTCACCCCGGCTTCTTCCAGCGCGCGGGCGGCGGCGCAGGGATCGGGATTGCAGGTCTCGATCCCGTCGGAGACAAGGATCACGGTGGCGGGATCCTCGGTATAGCGCAGCGCCTCGGCGGCCATTTTGACGGCATCGGTCATCGGCGTCTTGCCGCGCGGCTTCAGCTGGTTGACTGCGGCGGTGATGGCTGCGCGGTCGGCGGTGCCGGGCTGGATCAGCGTTTCGATATCGGTGCAGTCGCCCTTGGTCCGGTGACCATAGGCGGTCAGGCCGATTTCCTGCGAGACGGGCAGGGTGCGCAGCAGGTCGCCCACGACGCCCTGCGCAATCTCGATCTTGGCCACGCCGTCAATCTGGCCCCACATCGAGCCGGAGGCGTCGAGGACGAGGATCGATCTGGAATCCTCCTGTGCCGGGGCCATCCCGGGCAGGAGGCAGAGCGCCAATGCGGCGCCACGAAACTTGGACATGATGAAACCCTGTTATTATCGGCAATACCTTACCCTGCAACGGCGCCGTGACTCGGGCAACGTATGTTTTTCCACCAGTGACAGGCCCAATCCTGCACTGTGGATGGCAAATGACGGGACGGAAACCTGTGTTCATAGTTTGTTCACGTTTTTCGATTGGCCGCAGGACTTAAATCCACTATGTCTACGCGGGTCGAAATGGGGCGGGTGATTTATGCCGGAAATGAAGCAGATCGAGGTGCGCGGCGCGCGCGAACATAACCTCAAATCGATCGACGTGGATATTCCGCGCGACCAACTGGTTGTGATTACCGGGCTTTCCGGTTCCGGGAAATCTTCTCTGGCCTTTGACACGATTTATGCCGAAGGCCAGCGCCGCTATGTCGAGTCGCTGAGCGCCTATGCGCGGCAATTCCTCGATATGATGGAAAAGCCGGATGTGGACCACATCAGCGGTTTGTCGCCCGCGATTTCCATCGAGCAAAAGACCACGTCCAAGAACCCGCGCTCGACCGTGGGCACGGTGACGGAAATCTATGACTACTTGCGCTTGCTCTTTGCCCGCGTCGGCACGCCCTATTCGCCCGCGACTGGCCAGCCGATCGAGGCCCAGCAGGTTCAGGACATGGTGGACCGCGTCATGGGGATGGAGGACGGCACGCGGGCGTATCTGCTCGCGCCTATCGTGCGCGACCGAAAAGGCGAATATCGCAAAGAATTTCTGGAGCTTAGAAAACAGGGCTTTCAGCGCGTCAAGGTCGACGGAGAGTTCCACGAGTTGGACAACCCGCCGACACTGGACAAGAAGTTCCGCCATGACATCGACGTGGTGGTCGACCGGATCGTCGTGCGCGAGGGGATGGAAACCCGGCTTGCGGACAGTTTCCGGACGGCGCTGGACCTTGCCGACGGCATCGCGATCCTCGAAACCGCGCCGAAAGAGGGCGATCCCGAGCGGATCACCTTTTCCGAGAATTTTGCCTGCCCGGTCAGTGGCTTTACCATCCCGGAAATCGAACCGCGGTTGTTCTCGTTCAACGCGCCCTTTGGGGCCTGTCCGGAATGTGACGGGCTTGGCGTCGAATTGTTCTTTGACGAACGCCTGGTGGTGCCTGATCAGACGCTGAAGATCAGCGATGGCGCGCTGGCTCCCTGGCGCAAGGGCAAGAGCCCCTATTTCCTGCAAACCATCGAAGCGATTGCCAAGCACTACGAGTTTGACAAGAACACCCGCTGGAAAGACCTGCCTGCGCATGTGCAGCAGGTATTCCTGTATGGGTCAGGCGATGAGGAAATCCAGTTCCGCTATGATGAGGGCGGTCGCGTCTATCAGGTCAGCCGGGTCTTCGAGGGTGTCATTCCCAACATGGAGCGGCGCTACCGTGAGACGGACAGCAACTGGATCCGCGAAGAATTCGAGCGCTATCAGAACAACCGGTCCTGCGGCACCTGCGGTGGATACCGTCTTCGGGAAGAGGCCTTGGCCGTCAAGATCGGCCCTGCGGCGGGCACGCCGGAAGAGCGGTTGCATGTGGGCCAGATCGTCCAGATGTCGATCAAACAGGCCTTTGACTGGTGCGAAACGGTTCCGCAAAGCCTGACCAACCAGAAGAACGAAATTGCCCGCGCGATCCTAAAGGAAATCCGCGAGCGTTTGGGGTTTCTGAATAATGTCGGACTTGAATACCTCACGCTAAGCCGTTCATCGGGAACGCTTTCCGGCGGGGAAAGTCAACGTATCCGGTTGGCCAGCCAGATCGGTTCTGGTCTGACCGGGGTGCTCTATGTGCTGGACGAACCTTCGATCGGGTTGCACCAGCGCGACAACACCCGTCTGCTGGACACGCTCAAGAACCTGCGTGATCAGGGAAACACGGTCCTTGTGGTCGAACACGACGAAGAGGCAATCCGCGAGGCGGATTACGTCTTTGACATCGGACCGGGCGCCGGGGTGCATGGTGGACAGGTGGTGTCCCAGGGCACGCCCGAAGAGGTCGCCGCCGATCCGGCCAGTTTGACCGGTCAATACCTGAGTGGATCGCGCGAGATTGCGGTTCCGGACAAGCGCCGGAAGGGGAACCGGAAAAAGCTCAAGGTGGTCAAGGCGACGGGCAATAACCTGAAAGAGGTGACGGCAGAGTTCCCGCTGGGCAAGTTCGTCTGTGTGACAGGGGTGTCGGGCGGCGGCAAGTCGACCCTGACCATAGAAACCCTGTTCAAGACCGCCAGCATGGCGCTGAACGGTGCACGGCAGACGCCGGCCCCTTGCGAGACGATCAAGGGTCTGGAACATCTGGACAAGGTCATCGACATCGACCAGCGGCCCATCGGCCGGACTCCGCGTTCAAACCCAGCCACTTACACCGGGGCCTTCACCCCGATCCGCGACTGGTTCGCCGGTCTGCCAGAGGCCAAGGCGCGCGGCTACAAGCCGGGGCGGTTCAGCTTCAACGTCAAGGGCGGGCGCTGTGAGGCCTGTCAGGGCGACGGTGTGATCAAAATCGAAATGCACTTTTTGCCGGACGTCTACGTCACCTGTGAAACCTGCAAGGGCAAGCGCTACAACCGGGAAACCCTGGAAATTCTCTTTAAGGGCAAGAGCATCGCGGACGTTCTTGATATGACGGTCGAGGATGCGCAGGAGTTTTTCAAGGCGGTTCCCTCCATCCGCGAGAAGATGGACGCGCTGATGCGTGTGGGCCTTGGTTATATCAAGGTGGGTCAGCAGGCGACGACGCTATCGGGCGGTGAGGCGCAGCGGGTCAAGCTGTCCAAGGAACTGGCCAAACGTTCGACCGGACGCACGCTCTACATCCTTGATGAGCCGACCACGGGCCTGCACTTCGAAGACGTGCGCAAGCTGTTGGAAGTGCTGCATGAACTGGTTGAGGGCGGCAATACGGTCGTGGTGATCGAGCACAACCTCGATGTCATCAAGACCGCCGACTGGATCATCGACATCGGCCCCGAAGGCGGCGATGGCGGCGGCGAAATCGTGGCTGTGGGCACGCCGGAACAGGTGGCCGAGGTCGAAGCCTCTTATACCGGCCATTACCTGAAACCGATGCTGACATCGCGCAAGGTGGCGGCAGAGTAACGGTAGGTTTTCCTGCAAAACGACGCTTTGCAGGCTGTCCCGGCGTCTTGGCCGGGGCTAAGCTGAGACCCGGAAAGATCGGTGGCGGAGCGGCGGGTTGAGCGGAAAACTGGGATTGGCGCTTGGGTCGGGCGGTGCACGGGGCTGGTGCCACATCGGTGTCATACGCGTGTTGGAGGCGCGTGGGATCGAGGCGGACTGCGTCGCGGGCTGTTCCATGGGCGCGCTGGTGGGGGCGGCATGGGCCGCAGGCCGGCTGGACGCGCTGGAAGACTGGGCGCGGGCCATGACCCAAACGCGGTTCCTGAAATACCTCGATCTGCGACTTGACCGGGGCGGGCTTATCGAAGGGGCGGCGGTGGAGCGCATTCTGCGTGACATCGGCTTGCCCGACCGGATTGAGGATCTGCCCAAACCCTTTCTTGCGGTGGCGACGGACATGGAAACCGGGCGCGAGGTCTGGTTACGGGAGGGGCCGCTGGTCCCGGCAATCCGGGCCTCTATCGCGATTCCGGGTGTCTTTGCCCCGCAAAGGGTCGACGGGCGTTGGTTGTTGGACGGCGGGTTGATCAACCCGGTGCCAACCTCGGCTGTGCGGGCTTTGGGAGCGCGTAAGACTTTGGCCGTGAACCCGAACGCAAAGCACGGGCGGCGGCTGTGGACCGGGGAACCGGCGCAGGATTTCTGGGAACGCTTCGGCGTTGAGGCCTTGCGGGACGGGTTGCCCGAACAGCTGCGCGGGTTGTTCCCGGAAGGGCGGCGCGAGGTGACGCCCGCCTATATGGACGTGGTATCGGTGTCCATCGACATCCTGACCGAGTTCCTGCGCAAGGCCCGCGATGCGGCGGACCCGGCTGACCTGATGCTGGACGCGGACCTTGTCCAGCTTTCGGTGATGGAATTGTTCCGCGCAGCAGAGGCGATCAACGAAGGACGGCGCATCGCCGAGGCCGCCGCTGATCGGATCGACGCAATGATCGCCATCTGAAAAGGGGCAAGTCCAAACGGACTTGCCCCCGGATCGCTCAGGATTTCAGCTTACAGGTGTTGATGCCCAGCAGCGCATAGGGCGGGCAGGTGCCAAGCGCCGCGGTGCCCAGCATGACCACACCGATAATGCCAGCGACCCAGGCAAGGGTGCCGGTCAGGGACGCAAAGGCCAAACCCAGCAGGACAATGCCAACCACCGCGCGGATCGCGCGATCTGTATTTCCGACGTTTTTCTTGAACATTGGGAGACTCCCTCTCACGAATTCATGAACGCATTCTAGCGCACTGATCGGCGGGGGTCGGTGACATAGTCACATACGCTGCGCTTTTCCTGCGCGGCGTCAGGTGCCGTCGCTGTCGGCAATCTGGCGGAGCGTATCCCGGTCCTGCAGGACCACTGTACCGCGTTCCAGCGTCACGAGGCCGCGCCGCGCCAGCGCATCCAGCCGCCTTGAAACCACCTCGCGCGCGGATCCGATCATCACTGCCAATTCGGCGTGGGTGGCCGCCACGCGGCCCGCCTCGGCGCGGTCCAGAAGGACCTGCGCCAGTCGCGCCTCGACCCGTGTAAACGCGACCCGTTCCAGCAGGTGCATCATGCTCTGCATCCGTGCGGCAAAGGCCTGAAAGACAAAACCGCGAAACGCGGGATCCGCCTGTATCAAGTTCAGGAACAGGTCGCGGGGGATCAGCACCAGAGTTGTATCGACACGGGTCATGGCTTCGCCCGAGTAATCCTCTCCTCCCAAAAGGCCGAGGGTGGATTGCACACAACTTTGTCCGGGTTCGACCGCGTAAAGCAGGATGTCACGCCCGTTGGGGCCGGTCAGATAAACGTCGATCCGCCCCGACAGAACCACCACAAAGCCACGCACGGTGTCGCCGGGGTGGAACAGAGCGGTGCCACGGGGAACCCGGGCCGGGGCGAGCCCGCGCAGCCGTTGCAGGCTGTCCTGCGTGAGGTTGGGCAGGAGCGCGTCCCGGATCCAGTCGGACATGGGCTCAGCCGCGCCCGCGGTTTTCGAAACGGGGCAACATGGCCGAGAAATCGCGCCCCTTGCCGTCTTCGTCCTCGACAAAGGCGCGGTAGAGCTCCATCGCGGCCTGTCCCATTGGCGTGTCGGCGTCTGCTTCGCTGGCCGCCTGTTGGCTGAGGCGGAGATCCTTCAGCATCAGATCGGCGGCAAAACCGGGTTGATAGCCGTTGTCGGCGGGCGATTTCGGGCCGATGCCGGGCGCGGGACAATAGGCGTTCATCGACCATGAGTAGCCCGAGGAGGTCGAGACCACGTCGAACATGGCCTGCCGGTCGAGGCCCAGTTTGTCGGCGAGCGCAAAGGCCTCGCAGGTGGCGATCATGGTGACACCAAGGATCATGTTGTTGCAGATCTTGGCCGCCTGACCGTTGCCCGCCGGGCCGCAGTGGACAGCCTTTTGCCCCATGATCTCGAACAGGGGCAGGGCCTTGGCGTAGGCGGCGTCCGGACCGCCGACCATGAAGGTCAGCGTGCCGCCCGCCGCGCCGCCGATCCCGCCGGAAACCGGCGCGTCGAGCGCCTGAAGACCAAGTTCCTCTGCCTGCTGCGCCACCGCGCGGGCCGAGGCTACGTCGACGGTGGAGCAATCCAGCAGAACCGCGCCCTTGGTCATGACCGGCAGGATTTGCGCGGCCACGGATTTCAGGATCTCGCCGTTGGGAAGCATGGTGATGACCACATCGGCGCCGGTTGCGGCCTCTTCGGCGGTGCTGACGGCGGTGACGCCCTCTGCCGTGGTACCGGCCACGTCGAAGCCTTTGACCGCGTGTCCTGCCTTGGCAAGATTGGCGGCCATGGGCGCGCCCATGTTGCCCAGTCCGATGAAACCGATCTGCATGGTCTTCTCCTTGAAATCGAGCTTGTCGGGGCCAAGTGGCATCAGCATCTTCGACACGTCCACGGCAGGGACGGAGTCGAGCGCGTGACGCCAATTCGGCGATTTGTCCTTGTCGATGATGGCAGCGCGGATGCCTTCGAGGAAGTCCCCATGTTCCATGATCCGGTGACTGACGCGGTATTCCAGTTCCAAAGCCTTGCGGATGTCGAGACCGGGCGCGCGCAGCCGGTGGATCATCTCCAGCGTGACCGCCATTGATAGGGGCGCGTTTCGGGACAGTTTTTTCAGGGATTGCGCGGCAAAGGCGCTGTCGCTGTTGCGCAGCGTGTTGAGCACGTCCCTGAGAGCCTCGCCCCCGAAGAGCGCATCAATATCTGCCTGTTGCGCGGCCAGCGGGCTGCCGGGAGGCGTGGACGCCTCGCCGAGGGCCGTGACCTCACCGCTGTTGATCAGCGCCTGTTTCAGCGCGGGCCAATCCGCCTCGGGGTGGAACCGGTCGGCGAACCCGGCGTGAATGGCATCGCCCGGTCCCATGCGCGCCGCAGTCAGCCCGAGGTATTCTCCAAGCCTACCCGGCGCACGGGCCAGCGTATAGGTGCCGCCCACGTCCGGCACGAAACCGATGCCGCATTCCGGCATGGAGATCTGGGTGCTTTCGCCCACGATGCGGTGCGAACAATGCCCGCCGATGCCGACGCCGCCGCCCATGACAAAGCCGTGCAGGAAGCTGACGATGGGTTTGGGGTATTCGGCCAGTTTGGCGTTCATGCAGTATTCGTCGCGCCAGAAGGCGCGGCCGTAGTCAAAGTCCCCCGCCGTGCCGGAGCGATACATTTCGGCGATGTCGCCACCCGCGCAAAAGGCGCGGTCGCCCTCTGCGTCGAGGATGATCAGCTTGACGGCATCGTCATTGCGCCAGAGGTCGAGCGCCTGTTCCGTGGCGCGGCACATGTCCCATGTCAGCGCATTCAGCGCCTTGGGGCGGTTAAGCGTGATGCGGCCGGCAAAACCTTCGGTGCGGATCTGGATGTCGGACATGTCGGGCCTTGGTCCTGATTTAAAGGGCGGGAGCGAGGAGGCCGTCTGCCCCTCGCGCTCCCCCGAGAGGTATTTTTAGCCCAAAGAAAAAGCAGTGTGGGTCACGTGGCGAGCATCTGGCGCGAGATGATCAGGCGCATGATTTCATTGGTGCCTTCTAGGATCTGGTGCACGCGCAGGTCGCGGACGATCTTTTCCACGCCGTAGTCGGCGAGATAGCCGTAGCCGCCAAACATCTGCAAACAGCCGTTGGCCACGTCGAATGCGTTGTCGGTGACCATGAGTTTGGCCATGGCGCAGAACTTGGTGGCGTCGGGCGCGCCGGTGTCCAGTTTCCACGCCGCCTGACGCAAGAAGGTGCGCGAGGCCTGCAATTTGGTCTCGTACTCGGCAAGGCGGAATTGCAGGGCCTGGAATTGGTCGATGGTTTTGCCGAAAGCCTTGCGTTCGGACATGTATTGAAGGGTCAAGTCGAGCGCATTTTGCGCCGCGCCAAGCGCGCTGGCCGAAATGTTGAGACGGCCACCGTCGAGGCCGGCCATAGCATAGGTAAAGCCGCGGCCCTCTTCGCCGATGAGGTTTTCGGCCGGGATCGGGCAATCGTCGAACTGGACCTGGGCGGTGGGCGAGGATTTCCACCCCATTTTCTGTTCCAGCGCGCCAAAGCTTAGGCCCTCTGCGCCGTCCTCGACATAGAGGGTGGAAATGCCCTTTGGTCCGTCCTCGCCGGTGCGGCACATGACGACATAGGCATCCGAATACCCGCCGCCGGAGATGAAGGCCTTGGTGCCGCTCAGGCTGTAGCCTTCGTTGGTGCGGGTGGCGCGGGCGCGCAGGGCGGCGGCGTCCGATCCGCTGCCCGGTTCGGTCAGGCAGTAGCTGAGCACCGTTTCCATGGTCAGCACCTTGGGCAGGATGCGGGCCTTGAAATCGTTGCTGGCGAAGGTGTCGATCATCTTGGCGCACATGTTGTGGATCGACAGGAAGGCCGCGACCGAGGGGCAGGCCATGCTGAGCGCCTCGAACACAAGGGACGCGTCGAGGCGCGACAGGCCGGAGCCTCCCGACTCTTCGCTGACGTAGAGGCCGCCAAAGCCCAGTTGCGCGATCTCGGGCCAGAGATCCTTGGGGATGGTGCCTGCGGCTTCCCAGTCGCGGGCAAAGGGCGCGATGCGCTCTTGTCCGAACGCGTGGGCCATGTCGAAGATGGCGGTCTGTTCCTCGCTGAGTGCGAAATCCATTGCGTGGCTCCTCCCTGCCGGGCGCTGAATTGAACGCTTGTTCAGATTGTGACGTGAAGGTGCGCCCAACGCAAGCGGCGCGGGCGCAATCCCGCTTTGCGTTTTTGCAAAGGTCGAGTGGTGTGATGTGCGTGATGTTTGCGATAACGCAAAGCGTTACCCCTGCACGGTCTCGCGGATCACCTGTTCGACGCGGGCCAGACCGATATCGTTGTCGAATTTCGCCTCTGCCGTGGCGCGCGCGGCGTCGGAAAGCGCCGAGCGATCCGGCATATCCAGGAGCCGTGTGATCCCGGCGGCAAAGCCCTCTTCGTCCCATTCGTCGACCAGTAGGCCGTTGACGCCGTGTTCCACCGCCTCCGGGATACCTGCATGACGGGTGGACAGGGTGATGCAACCGCAGGCCAGCGCCTCTTGGATCGCGGTGGGCAGACCCTCTGTGTTGCCGTTTTTTGCAGTGACAGAATGCTGCAGGAAGACCTCTGTCGTCAGCAGGTGCTCGCGGACCTGATCATGGGGCAGGGCGCCGGTGAAAGTGACCTGATCCTCGATCTTTAACAGGCGGGCCTTGGCCTTGCAGTCGTCAAGCAGGGGGCCGTCGCCGATGAAGGTCAGATGCGCGTCGCGCCCTTTGGCGGCCTTGGCAAAAGCGCGAAGGGTGATATGCGGGGCCTTCTTTTCCACCATGCGGCCCACGGCAAGAAAGCTGCCGCGGCGTTTTTTGCCGGGGGTAAAGCGGCGGACGTCGACGCCCGACGGGACAACATGGGCGTTGGGATGGGAAATCCCGTGCTTGGCAAGGTTGTCCAACAGGAACTGGCTGACCGAAAACATGCCCGCGAGGCGCGGCATCATCAGCCGGTAAGAGCGGATGCGCTGGTTGGAACTGAGCGCGGCGGAGGCATCGGTGCCGCGCCAGTAGGTGAAGACCGGAATGCCAAGGTCATTGCCAAGCTTGGCCACGACAAGCGCCTGCGTGCCGAATTCGGCAAGGATGACCTTGACCCCCTGGTCGCGCAGGAACCCGGCAAGGCGGGCCCGATTGTCACCAAACGGCAGACGCGAGGTGCCGTAGAGCAGCGCGCCACTGGCGGCCGCGAAGGGCGCGCGCAGCTTATCCATCGGGGTCAGCGGCGCGCGGCGGATGAACAGCGGCTTGCCCAGAGGATCCTGGCCGTTGTGACGTCCGCAGATCACACAGGTCTCGCCGCCGAACAGGTGCTGGATATGGCGGTTGATGAAGGTTTCGCCCATCACGAAGTAGTCGGACGTTGCGATGGCGGTTTTCATGGGGCGCTCCGGGACTGTTGCGGGCGTGGTAACGCGGGCGCGCATTCATGCCAAGTGGGCTCGGCCCAAGGCGTGCCATCACAAGTCGGCGTGGAACTCCTCGATCAGGTGCCGGACCACGGCGCGCATCTGGCCTTCGTGATCTTCGCCTGCATCCCGCGCTTTGGCCAGCGCGGCGCGCTGACGGTCGGCCGATGTCCCGGTTTCGACGATTTCGCGCACGCGGGCCAGTTCGGCGAGACATTTCAGGTGTGCCGCGTCTTCCTCGAGTGTGTCGACAAGTTCCTTCGCCAGCCGTGTGAAGGGCACCACCTCGGCCGCGCCGAAGTCGATCAGCCCCTCGCTGACGCCGTACCGCTGAGCGCGCCAGCGGTTTTCGCCGATCAGGAATCGGTCATAGAGCCGCCAACGCTGGTTGCGCACGCGCAGCCGCCAGAGCATCCGCATCAGGCATTGCGTCACCGCGGCCAGCGTCAGCGCATGTTCCAGACGGGGTTGCACATCCATGATGCGCGCCTCCAGCGTCGGGAAATTGGCCGAGGGCCGCAGGTCCCACCAAATGCGCGAGGTGTCCTCGATCACGCCGGTCTCGACCAGCACGCTGGTGGAGCGTTCGTAGTCCTGCCAACTGTCGAATTGCGGCGGCAGGCCTGTGCGCGGCAGGTTGTCAAAGACGGAAATGCGGTAGCTAGCCAGCCCGGTATCCTCTCCCTGCCAGAAGGGTGAGGAGGTGGACAGCGCCAGAAGATGTGGCAGGAAATAACTGGCCTGCGCCATGAGATCGGCGCGCAGGGGGTCATCTTCGAGCCCCACATGCACATGCATGCCGCAGATCAGCATCCGCCGCACCACGCCGCCCAGATCCCGGTTCAGTTCGTTATAGCGCTGCTTGTCGGTGTGGTGCTGGTTCTTCCAGTCGGCCAGCGGGTGGCAGGAGGCGGCGATGGGCGACAGCCCGTGGTCCGCGGCATGTCGCGACACGGCAGAGCGCAGGCGGCGCAGATCATCGCGTGCCTCTGCCACTCCGGTGCAGGGTCGTGTACCAATCTCGATCTGGCATTGCAGGAATTCCGGGCTGACCTGCCCTTCGAGTTCGGCCACGCAGGCCTCCATCAGACCCTCGGGCGCTTCGACCAGCGCGCAGCTCTCGCGGTCGACCAGCAGGTATTCTTCTTCGATGCCGATGCTGAAAGGTGGTTCGGTCATCATGTCCCCCCGTTTTGTTGCCAGCAAAGCAGACCGGGCGGGGGGCAGGCAAGGCGACAATGCGCGCCGGTAGTAGGGCGCGGTGCTCAGTCCGTTGTCGCTGGCAAGCCGAGCGCCCGTTCAAGCTCGGGAAAAGAAAGCTCGGGCTGGCCGGCCAGAGTGAGTGCGTCTTTGTCGCTGCGGGTGACCTTTACCTGAAAGCTGCTGACCGGCTCCAACACCTGTTGCAGAATCCGTGCCATGCCAAAATTGACGTCGCCCGGCGCGTGGATGATGCAAAGACTGCCCTTTTTGAACCGGCTGAACAGGCGCATGGTGCGCTGGACGGCGCCGACGATGCGAACAAAGTCGGATTTCATGTGAGATAGGTGGGTGGTGTCTGTCAGAAAGACGAACGACGGATCGAAATCCGGATGATCGGTATAGGCCAGAAAAGCATCGACGCTGTTGGTCGTGTCAACGGTGCCGACCATGCGGAAAAACACAATACCCCGCTCGGGGAAGATTTGGAAATCGATCGGCATATGAGTGATTAACGTATCTACTAGAGGTTCAGGCTGCCCAAGAGAGTTTACGCCTTGAGACTGTAGGGCATTGCCCAACCGTTGGAGGCTCTGGGCCCTCGTCGTGAATACGCGCCGCAGGTGGATCGCGGCGCGCCTCGCTGCGGCGGATCAATCGTGTAACAGACCGATCCGCCTGTGCAGGGAATGGCTCAGTCCATCGCTTTGAAGTTGAATTCGCCACCTTCCTTGATGCCCGAGAACCATCGCGCCGTGACGGTCTTGGTCTTCGTATAGAAACGGAAGGCGTCGGGGCCGTACTGGTTCAGGTCGCCAAAGGCGGATTTCTTCCAGCCGCCGAAGGTGTGATAGGACAGCGGCACCGGGATCGGGAAGTTGATGCCGACCATGCCGACATTGACCCGGTGGGCAAAGTCGCGCGCGGTGTCGCCATCGGCGGTGTAGATCGCGGTGCCGTTGCCATAGGGGTTGTCGATGACAAGATTCAGCGCGTCCTCATAAGTGTCGGCGCGGACCTGGCTCAGAACCGGGCCAAAGATCTCTTCCTTGTAGATCTCCATATCCGGGGTGACGTTGTCGAAGAGCGAGGGGCCGACGAAGAAGCCGTTCTCATAGCCCTGCATTTCAAAGCCACGGCCATCGATCACAAGGTCCGCGCCCTGGTTTACGCCGCTGTCGATCAGACCTTCGATGCGCGACTTGGCGGCGGCGGTGATGACCGGGCCGTAGTCCACGTCCTCGCCAGAGGTATAGGGGCCGACTTTCAGCTTTTCGACCCGCGGGATCAGGCGTTCGATCAACCCGTCGGCGGTTTCCTTACCCACCGGTACGGCGACAGAGATTGCCATGCAGCGTTCACCGGCTGCACCGTACCCGGCGCCAACCAGCGCGTCGGCGGCCTTGTCCAGATCGGCGTCGGGCATGATGATCATGTGGTTCTTGGCGCCGCCAAAGCACTGGGCACGCTTGCCGTTGTTGGCCGCGCGTCCATAGATGTATTGCGCGATCGGGGTCGAGCCGACGAAACCGACACCAGCGATATCCTCGTTGTCGAGGATCGCATCCACGACGGATTTGTCCCCGTTGACCACCTGCAGCACGCCGTCGGGCAGACCGGCCTCTTGCAGCAGTTCGGCCAGACGCAGCGCGGTTGATGGCACACGCTCGGAGGGTTTGAGGATCATCGCGTTGCCGCAGCTGAGCGCCGGGGCCATCTTCCACAGCGGGATCATGGCCGGGAAATTGAAGGGCGTGATGCCCGCAACCACACCCAGCGGCTGGCGCATGGAATAAAGGTCGATGCCGGGGCCGCCGTCGTCGGTGAACTCACCCTTCAGCAAGGTGGGCGCGCCCATGCAGACCTCAACCACTTCAAGACCGCGCTGTACGTCGCCTTTGGCGTCGGGCAGGGTCTTGCCGTGCTCGCGGGCCACCAGTTCGGCCAGTTCGTCCATGTGGTCGTTGATGAGCGCGCCGAATTTCATCATCACACGGGCGCGGCGCTGCGGGTTGGTGGCGCCCCATGCGACCTGCGCCTCTTTCGCCTTGGCGACGGCCTCGTTCAATTCCTCGACCGAGGACAGCGGTGTCTTGGCCTGAACTTCGCCGGTGGCCGGGTTGAAGACATCGGCGTAACGGCCAGAGCCGCTTTTGACGTGCTGGCCGTTGATCCAGTTGGTGAGTTCGGTCATGGAATCCTCCGTGTGCTGTTGTCGCGCAGCCTAGTCTTGCAAAAATGCCATGAACAGGGAAAATGCGGCAAAAGCGTTTTGCGTTTTTGCAAAGGGGGCGGCTTGGACAACTGGGACGATCTGCGGGTGTTTCTTGCGGTGGCGCGGGATGAAAGCCTGTCCGCCGCCGGGCGACGCCTGCGGATGGACGCGGCCACGGTTGGACGGCGGGTGGCTCGGCTGGAAGAGGCGCTGGGTGCGCCGCTGTTCGCCAAGTCCCCTCAGGGGTATGCGCTGACAGAGGCGGGCACCCGGCTGGTTGGATTTGCCGAAGAGGCAGAGCAGGCGGCCAGTCAGGCGTCCGAGGCGATGCAGGGCCGGGCCGAAGGGCTGTCCGGACAGATCCGCATCGGGGCGCCGGATGGCTGCGCCAATTTCCTGCTGCCGCGTGTCTGCGCCCAGATCGCCGAGGCAAATCCGGATCTGGACGTCCAGATCCTCGCCCTGCCGCGGGTGGTGAATCTCAGCCGGCGTGAGGCCGACCTTGCCATCGCGGTGTCGCCGCCATCGGCGGGGCGGCTGGTCGTGCAGAAAATCACCGATTACCGGCTGCATCTTGCGGCAAGTGACGAATACCTTTCGGCACATCCCCCGATCAGAACCGCCGATGACCTGCGTCATCACCGGATCGTCGGCTACATTCCCGACATGATCTTTGACAAGGAACTGGACTATCTGGACGAGTTGGGGCTGACCCGTGTGCCGCTGGCCTCGAACTCGGTCGCGGTACAATTCCATTGGCTGCGGCAGGGGGCGGGTCTGGGCATCGTACATGACTTTGCTTTGCCGGTCGCAGAGGGGCTGCGCCTTGTTTTGCCCGAGGAGATCTCGCTGGTGCGCAGCTTCTACCTTGTGCGCCACGCCGATGACCGGCGGCTGGAGCGTCAGACACGCTTTGCCGATGCATTGGTCAATGGCATGCGGGCAGAGCTGTCACGGCTGGAATCCGAAGCCAATGCCCGCTTAAGACCTTGAGCGACTTGACAGGTCGCGTCCGGCCAAGCCACGCTTGAACCAAGACTTTGTCGCAGGGAGGTATCACGATGCAGGTCCACCAAATTCTCAAGAGCAAGGGCACCGATGGCGTGTTCACGGTGAAACCGGGCACGACCGTTGCCGAAGCGGCGGCGATCCTCGCGGACAAGCGGATCGGCACGGTGGTGATTTCCGATGACGGCAAGAAGGCGCTTGGCATCCTGTCGGAACGCGACATCGTGCGCGAACTGGCGGCCAGCGGCGGGGCCTGCCTGGACGCAACGGTCGAAACCTACATGACACCCGATCCGTTCAGCTGCACCCGGGATGCGGTGGCCGATGAAATCCTGTCCCAGATGACCGAAGGACGGTTTCGCCACATGCCCGTGATCGAAAACGGCGAAATGGTCGGCCTTGTGACCCTGGGCGACGTGGTCAAGGCGCGCCTGAGCGAGTTGTCGGCGGAAAAGGACGCGCTTGAGGGCATGATCTCGAATCCGTGGTGATATTTTCCGCGCGCCTGAAATTGGCCCGGACGATTGTTCCGGGTTGCATTCGGGCGCGCAATATTGTTGCGTTTTCCCGGACTTGCGACAAGGGAAGCAGCTATGCGCGTTGGCCTATACCCCGGAACCTTTGACCCGATTACCCACGGTCACCTTGATATCATCCGGCGCGGTGCCACGCTGGTGGATCGTCTGGTGATCGGCGTGGCGATCAACCGCGACAAGGGACCACTGTTTCCTTTGGAAGAGCGCGTGGCGATGATCGAACGGGAATGCCGCGAATTGTCGGAACAGACCCGCACCGAGATCGTTGTGCATCCTTTCGACAACCTGCTGATCGACTGCGCCCGGGATGTGGGCGCGCAGATCATTATTCGCGGACTGCGCGCTGTGGCGGATTTCGAATATGAATTCCAGATGGTCGGCATGAACCGCGCGCTCGATGACAGCGTCGAGACCGTTTTCCTGATGGCCGAGGCGCGTCACCAGGCGATTGCCTCCAAGCTGGTCAAGGAAATTGCCCGGCTCGGTGGCGATGTGTCCAAGTTTGTGACCCCGACCGTAAAGGCCGCGCTGGACGAGCGTTTCCGGTAATTGTCCGGCTGACGCCGTATCGCGGCGTTAGGGCCCCTGTTTTGCGGACAGCGCGACTGCGCCGGTGATCGGGTGCGGCTGCGCTACGGGAGAGGGGGATGGTGGAGCGTGTCGTCGCCTGGGTTCCCGCCGGAATTCTGACCTTGTTAGTCGGGCGGGGTATATGGCGCCGCCGGATGCTTCATCGAAGCGGCGCAAGGCGATATGTGACCTGCGGCGGATTTGGCCGTCAGGGGATGCTCTTGCCGGGGTCTGTCCACGGCGTGGGGCATCGTCCCACCAAGGCACGCCGTCCCCGGCCTATCCGGGGTCGGCGTAGTGCCGCTGTTCAGCCGTAGACGGCCTGATGCGCAATGCGGCGGATGTCGTCGGGCGCGATGTCCAGATCGCGGGCGACGGCGCTGTCCAGCGATTGCAGTTCGCGGACGGTTGTGCGGTACTTCGCACGTTTGTTCAGGGTGGTGCGGATGTCGGAAAAGAAGCTCATTTGTGTGCTTTCCTGTTTCTTGTGCCCGGTCGCGCTGTCCATCCGTCTCGGCGGAAGCGGTGCGGGGTCTTCAGATCGGTGTCAGCCGTAGACGGCCTGACGCGCGATGCGGCGAATGTCAGCCGGTGCGATGTCCAGATCGCGGGCGACGGAGGGGTCCAGAGATTCAAGTTCGCGGACGGTTGCACGGAAGTGTGCGCGCTTGTTCATGGTCGAGCGGATTTCAGAGATGATGCTCATGGTTTTGACTTTCCTGTTCGTGTTTCCGATGGCGCTAACATAGTCATGCTGCGGTGCAGCACAATTGTCAGAAACGGAAAGGCGCTTTGCGCTGGGTGCAGGGCTGACTTAGGGGAAAGTTGTTCGGTTAACATATGGTTAGCAGATGTCTTGCGCGGATGTTGGCCACTTTCGTAACGAAAAAGGCCGCCCGGGAGGCGGCCTTTGACACGTCATATGAAGGGTGTTCAGATCAACTTGCCCATGGCGACGGCGGTGTCGCTCATGCGGTTGGAAAAGCCCCATTCGTTGTCGTACCAAGTCAGGATACGGCACATGGTGCCTTCCATGACCTTGGTCTGATCGGTGTGAAAGATCGACGAATGCGGGTCATGGTTGAAGTCCGAGCTGACCAGTTTCTTGTCTGTGTAGCCAAGAACGCCTTTCAGCGGGCCGTCGGCGGCGGCACGGATCGCATCGTTGATTTCCTCGACACTGGTGCTGCGCGCGGCCTCGAAGGTCAGGTCGACGACCGAGACGTTGGGCGTGGGGACGCGGATCGCCACGCCGTCCAGCTTGCCGTTCAGTTCCGGCAGCACGAGGCCCACGGCCTTGGCGGCGCCGGTCGAGGTCGGGATCATCGACAGCGCCGCGGCGCGGGCGCGATACAGATCCTTGTGCATGGTGTCCAGCGTCGGCTGGTCGCCGGTATAGCTGTGGATCGTGGTCATAAAGCCCTTCACGATACCTATGCTGTCATTCAGCACCTTGGCGACGGGCGACAGGCAGTTGGTGGTGCAGGAGGCGTTCGACACGATCAGATCGTCTGCGGTCAGAACGTTATCGTTGACGCCAAAGACGATGGTCTTGTCCGCGTCCTTGCCGGGGGCGGAGATCAGCACGCGGCTGGCGCCATTGTCCAGATGCGCCTGGCAGGCTTCCTTGGAGGTGAAGATGCCGGTGCATTCCATCACCACGTCCACGTCCGACCAGGGCAGGTCGGCGGGGTTGCGGATCGCCGTCACGCGGATCGGGCCACGGCCCACGTCGATGCTGTCGTCTGTGTGCTTCACCTCGACCGGAAAACGGCCATGTACGCTGTCGTATTGCAGCAGGTGAGCATTGGTTTCCACCGGTCCGAGATCGTTGATGGCGACCACCTCGATATCGGTGCGGCCGGATTCGATGATGGCGCGCAGAACATTGCGTCCGATGCGGCCGAAACCGTTGATGGCAACTTTTACGGTCATTGGGAGAGTCCCTTTTGTGACTGACAGCTATGGAGCAGGTATAAACAGCGTTACCGCTAACAATCAAACGAAACCCGAATAGTCAAGTGGTGCCTGTCGCAGGTCAGCGCCAGAACGCGACCCAGTCCAGAAGAAGAAAGAGCTTCTTGCCAAGAAATAGCAGAATTTCGCCGCCGTTCAGAAAATAATCGGCGCTGATCGCGCCCAGCAGAAAGAGCCCCAGGATGATGGCTAGCCGGTTGGTCATGACGGGGCCTTTTTTCGTTCCTCGACCCCCGTCATGCCAGAGGGAAAGCCTGCTGTCACGGGGCAGGGGCGGGCAGGACTTCGGCAAACAGCAGGTATCAGCGTGTGCGGGCGGCCATGATGAAGATCGCCGCAATCACCGCCGAAGCCGCGACATTGTAGTTGGCCATCGAGAGGCCGAACATTTGCCACGGGATGTCATCGCAACGCACCAGTGGCGCGTTCATGATCGCCTCCAGCGCCTTGTCCGGGCTCAGGCCGGTCACAGAGGGGGCGGAGCAGCTCTGCAGCCCTTCCCACCAGCCACGCTCGACCCCGGAATGGTATACAGCCACCACCGACGACGACGCCGCAGCCAGCGCGGCCAGCCAGAGCAGCGCCGCATTGGGCAGAAAGACGGCAATTGTCCCAAGCACCAATGCCCCGACGTGGCCATAGCGCTGCCAGTAGCAGAGTTTGCAGGGCGCAAGATCGCCGATGTACTGAAATCCAAGCGCGCCCAAGAGCAGGCCCGCAGACCCAAGAACGCCGAGTATGGTCAGGATGGCGCGGTTCATGACAACCTCAAGTGTTCGATCTTTGCCTACAGGTGACGCAGGCAGCCAAGGGACGCAAGTGCAAACAAGGTGATATCGGCGATGTGATCAGAGCCCAAGCCAGGCCTTGATCAGGCTGGCCAAGGTCGCCCCGGCCAGAACAAGCGTGGAGATCCAGGCCGTGCCGATGAGGGTCCCGACCAACACAAGCACGCCATCGCGCTGAAGCAACCCCATGGCGATCACAACCACGGCAAAGCCGGGCACGGTGTTCGTGCCGGGCAGCGGCACCAGGATGGAGGCGCTGAACACCACCAGCGCGATTCCCACGATCCGGTCCAGCGGCGGACGGGTCAACGCCCCCAGCCTCGGGCGGCTGACAGCCTCGATCCGGCGCAGCCAGGGACCGGCGCGCCGCGCGAGCGATTCCAGCCCGCTTGTCGAAACGGTTCGATCTCCGAGCTTGCTTGGCAGCCAGGGGACCTGCCGACCGATTAGGATCTGAAAAGACACAAACATGAGCGGCAGAGCGACGATCTGCGGGATTCCATACAGAAAGGGAATGCAGCAGGGCAGGGCGAGGATCAGCAGAAACAGGCCAAAGGCGCGCTCATGAAGTTGCCCGAGCACCCAGTTGAGCGACACGCTATCGCCCTCGGCATCTGCGGCCAAGGTATCCAGCCGGTCAGAGATTGCCGCATCCGTTTCGTGTAGGGCTGTCATCCAGGGCTCTCCTTGAGTTTCAGACCACAAGATTTTTCTCCCGCTAACAGGTCACGTTCCTCTAGACCAGCGTTTGACCGTCGCACCCTCAAAGTGCCGGTATGAAAGTGCTCCAGAATGGTCGAAACGGAGCCCCAACCCCGCTTGCCCCCATTCGCGCCCATGTGTATACGAGCCTCCGGGCCCAAGTGGCGGAATGGTAGACGCAGGGGATTCAAAATCCCCCGGTAGCGATACCGTGTGAGTTCGAGTCTCACCTTGGGCACCACTTTTTCAAGTTAACGCACTGGAATCCGGTTGCGGTACGCCGGGCGAGCGTAGCTTGCCCCACCGACGGCTGCCACAGCGTGATCTGGATCGGCGAGTTTGATTTCAACGATCTACCGTTATCGGCGACGGACCGGAGGGAAATCGGCGTTGCTCTGGACGCGAAGGCAAGGTTGTCACGCCTTAAAGCATCGTTGAACGCCGCATGGAATAGGTGCCACCTGCGTTCTTTCGCGGGCGTTAGTTGATGACGGTCACCAGATGCGCGCGGGTTTGACCACCGGCGGTTCGGACGCGCCAGGCATTGCCAAGGCGGCTGCAGACGCGGACGAAGTCGTTTTCCCGGACGAAAAAGGTAAGGAGATCGCGCTGCAGGTTCAGGCCCAGGAACCATGTGCCAAGGTCCTTGCAATCCTTGTGGTCGGGAAGGGCGGATTTCTCGGCCTCGGACAGTTCCGATTTCAACAGGCTGCGGATGCTCTGACCGTCAAGCGACACAGCGGTTGCATTGATACCCGGAACCGCGGCGTCGACAGGCGCGACGGGCTGGGGAACCGGCTTTGCTGCGACGACTTCTTCGCCCGCTTCGGGATCGACTTTCACGGGCGGATCGGTGACCTGCGGCTTGGGAAGGTCCGTGCTTGCCAAGAGGGTGACACGGTCCTTGGCCCGGTCGATCACGTCACCCCCGTCCGGCGCGGCGGCCAAGGGGCTTGCCGCGGCCTCGTTCAGCTTCAATTCCACCTCGGCCATGCCGATCAGGATATCTGCCATGAGCTGTTCCGCCGGATTTATGTCCCGCGCGCCCTCCTGCGCAAAGGCAGCAGGAGCCGCCAGCATCAAGGCCAGCGAAAGACCAAGTCGGGATGCGGCACGTTGGGTCATGCGGGGCTCCTTGACCGTTCGTGAGGATTTGTACCGCTTTGGTCGTCGCTTGTCCAAACACGAGGACGGGACAGCGGACGAGCACGGTCAGTAAGACCGCAGCACGCCGCGAAAACCAAAGCTTTCCCGGATCTTACGCTCTTCATAGAGCCTGTTTCCCTCGCGGAAAATGACTGTCACCGGGCGTCCGGCCTCTTCGGCAGCGGCGACTAGGGCGGGCAGATACGGTCGGCCCGAGACAAAGGCGGCGATGCGGGCGGGGGTCTCCTGCTGTGCCCAGGCGGTGATGGCCGCCCCGTCGTCCGGGGCGATCACCTGCGCGATCAATCCGCCGTTTTCGGTGATCGGGACCTCGGGCAGGTTGAGGCGGAACTCGGTAAAGGCGCCGATATCGGGGGAAGGCGTCAGGAACAGATCGATGCCGGTGGCCGGATCGGTGGCGCCAAGTGCGTCGCTGACCGGCGCCGCCGCCAAAAGCGCGGTAGCTGCGTCATAATCGATGCGGATAAGCCCCTCTGCCCGCAACAGCCATGTCTCAAGCCGTGGAAAGGGCGCGGCAAGCGAGGCGGGCTGGATCGGCGCGGTTTCCGGGTCGCTGCTGGTGTAGTCAAAACGCGTGGTTCCGATGGCCGTGGCCGCCGCCGTGGTCACGAGGATGACCAGCATCATCGCAAAGAGAGACACCACCGCGTCCAGTTGATAACTGTCGTCGGCATCGGTTTCGGACCGGGGAGGGGACCGGCGCTGGGTCATTCCGCTGGCTCCGTTGCGACGGGTACCATCGACATGAGCAGGATCGCGCGTTCCTCTCCCGGCTCGCGGGTTTGCGCGGTGTCGGTGACGTCGTTCATCTGCCGGACGGCCCGCTGAAAGCGAAGGGCGCAGAGCAACTCATCCGTGTCCGCCTCGACCCGCACCCGCAGCAGCAACCGGTCCGGGCGTGGATGCCGGGCCAGCCATTCCGCCGCCTCGGATGGGGGCAGGGGATCTGTTGGCAATTGGGGTAGGCCCGGCGGTGCAGGAGGCAGGAAGTGCGCCTGACGGTCGAGGCAGCGCAGTGTCACGTCAGTCTGCGGTTGTGTGCCCGGCGTGGTCAGCATGTTGTTGGACAGCACGATGAAAATCAGCAGGATCGCCGTGCCACCCACAAAGGCATCGACCATGGCCAGCACCGGGACACGGTCGGCGGGTCGCTTCTTTGAACGCACGCCCGGCATCGACCGATCAGCCCGAACCGGCGTGGCGCGACAGCCGGTCCCACGCGCCGTCCAGCACCCGCGCGCCCACAAGGCAGATCAATGCGCCGACAAGCCCGATCAGGGTGGTGTCAAAGGCCACATGCAGTTCGGTCAACACCGGGCGCAAGGCGTCCGGGTTGCCGATGGCATTGGGCAGCGTTTCGATCGCACCACTGAGGCCGACGACCGTGCCCAGAAAACCCAGCATCGGATAGGCGGTCAGGCCCAGCCGCAGCGGATCGGCGATCATCTCTCCTTCGGTGGCCAGCACCAGCGCATCCATGCGGCGCTGATCAGGGTGGCCGAGCCGCAGGCGTTGCGCGGCCAGAGCCCGCGCAAGGTGGGCCAAAGGTGTCAGCAAGCCGGACCGGGCCCGCCGCTGCCGCACCAGTCGGGTGTCGATGGAGAGGTTGATCAATTGCACAAGGATGAACAGCAGCGTGGCGACGCAACCCGCGGCAAAGGTCAGCCTCACGGGGTCGCCGAAGACCCGCGCCAGCAGGCCTCCTTCTCCGGAGGCCTCTGTCACCGCCACCGGGTCTGGTGCCTCCGACTGGTCGGGTGCAAGAGGGACGTCCTGCGGCGCGCCTGTGATTGCGGACCCCGCTTCGCCAATCAAACCCGATACCGCCGCTGACAGGCTGCGATGGTCGGTGACGCCCAGATCGCGCAACAGCGCCAGCGACAAACCCACCACAGCGGCGCAGATCAGCAGGCTGCGCCACGGCCGGATCGGCGGCGTAATCGACAGATCGGCCTCCGGACGGCCCCGGCGCGCGCGCATCTCAGCCGTCCTCGCGCAGGGCGGCGATCAGTGCGCGCACCTCTGTAAGCCGTTTGGCCAGCGCATCGCGCCGATCCTGCAAGGCATCGATCTGGGCAAGGGCCGCCTCTGATCCGCTCAGGACGGCGGCCTCTTCTTGTTCAAGGATGTCGGCGTCCATGTCTGCCAGGACTTTGACGATCCGGGCCTCCAGCGCGCCAGCGGCGGCGATCAGTTCCGCGCGTTCGGCTTCTGGCGCGGGCGCGGTTTCGGGGGGCGGATTGTCATCCGCAAGTGCCGGTACCATTGGGCCCGCCGACAGCGTCAATGCAAAGGCGCAAAGCCCGGCGATCTGGCCGGGCTTTGACAACAGACAGCGCAGGCCGGGCGTCATCAGTTCTCGACAACCGCGTCGGGCTGCTGGCTCTGGCGCAGCGCCTTTTCCACCTCGGCGACACGGTCGGTGCCATCCTGAATGATGCCGGTGGCATCGGCGAACAGCGTTTGGATCTGGTCGTACTTGCGCAGCTTGATCAGGAAGACGATGCGCTTTCGCTCTGCCTCGACCGCGCGAATGCGGCGTTCCAGCGCCTCGAACTCGCTGACCAGCGTGCCGCGCTGTTCGGAAAAGATGCGGGCGTCCTCAAGGAATTCTTCCTCGAAGTCCAGGAACCCTTCGATCTTGGCGGCCTCGGCATCCGCCTTGGCCGCTTCTTCCAGCGCCTTGAGGCGGGTCACGAAGGTGCCGGTGGGATCGCCGACGGCAGCATGGGCGCGCAGCGTCTCGATCATCTCGTCAAAGGCCTTGTCCGCCTCTTCCAGTTCGATGGTCGAAAGGTCGATCTCCTGCGACAGCGCGTCGATCCGGTCCAGCGTGGCGGTGCGCGAGGCGGCGATGTCCTCGATGACCTGCGTCAGGGTGACTTCCTCGCCGTCCTGTGCCTGCACTGGCGCGGCCATGACACCCGCGGCGCCAATCGCAAGCGCGGCGGCGAAAAGCTTGATGGAATGGAACATTCTGAAACTCCTGCTTGAAGGATCTACGAAAAATAGCGGCCGTGGCGCGCGGCCTCAGTCACAGGTCGAGGGATCGACAAAGCCGAGGCTGATCAGAGAGGCCAGATCCCGTTCGAGATTTTCGACCACATCGCTGATCTGCCGGTTCTGTTCCTCTGCGCCCACCAGAGATTTCTCCAGCTGGGTTTGGAACACCGTCACCACCGCCTCGCAATTGTCGAAGGTGCGGTTGGTACAGAATTCCTGCCCGCGATCCGCAAACCAGTTGGAATATTGCAGGCGGCAAGAAGTGACGCCGCCCAGCTCTGTGTTCAATTCCTTGGCGCGGCCGGACAGCGATGAGGCACCGATATCGATCTCGATCAGGCGGTCCTCGCCGATGCTGCAAGCCAGTTCCAACAGTTGCGCGCCGGTCAGTGGTGCCTCGCCCAGACCCAGCGTGCCTAGTGCGTCATATTCGCGTTTGACGACCGCGGTTTCGCCGCTGAGACAGCCGAACATCCCTTCCAGTGCAAGGCTGGAGGCCGCGCAGGACGGACGGTCCGAGAAGAAGGCGTTGAAGATTTCCAGACGCTCCTGGCTGCGTGCGATCACACGGCTGGGTTCGCGCGGGACTTTGCGATTTTCGTCGATGCAGGCCTGCAAGGTGACGATCCCGGTTTCCGCCGCGATCGGGCAACTTGCCTCATCCGCATCGGGCAGAGCGGCCATGGCCGTGTCGCAGGCATCGGTGTTGTCCAGCAAGAACTGTGTGGAGGTGCAGGCCACCTGACAGTAGTTCGGACAGCGGGAAAGAGTATCGCCCTCGGCACATTGCTGAACCGCAAAGGCGATGGGGTCAGCTGTGCCCTGCGCCTGTGCGGGGAGGGGGCCGAACATGCCGCCGACAAGGGTGGCAAGAATGGCGTAAGGGATTGTACGAAATGCGAAAAACGCCATAGATCTGGTTCCGGAAACTGCTTTTGTCTTCTCGGCATCACCCCCTTGTCAAACGCGCGTAGGCACCGGAGACTGACGACAACACAAGGGTTAACTAATGCTGATTTCATTGCAAGCCATGATTGCCCCGTTCCTTTTTTGCCCCGAACGGCTGCGCGCCGTTGCCTGTGCCACCGTGCTTTCGGTTCTTGCCTCTGCCGCCATCGCGCAAGAGCCGGAAACTGCTGATCCGTCGGATCCTGTCGAAACCGCAGAGCCGGTCGAGACGCCCGATCCCGTGGCCCCTGCCGAGACGGCGGCGCCCGCCCTTGTGCTGCCGGAGTTCTGCGAGGCGTCCGGTGTTTCGGCGCAGCAATGCCTGAACCTTCTTGGGCAGTTGCAGGTCGAACGGTACTGCCGGATCAAGGGTGTCGATCTTGCGGATTGTGCCGGGTTCATTGCGGCCTATGCACTGCCCAATGACTGCCGGAACGCGGATTTGTCGGCCCCGGGCTGTATCGATTTTCTGGAGTCCCGCACCCGCCTGTACCGGGAGCAGGTGAAGGGGCTGATCGCCCAATGCAATGGTGAAGATTTGTCCGTCTGTCAGGCGTTTCAGGACGAAAACACCGATCTGTCCGCCCAGCTTGCGGGGCTGGAGGCGGAAATTGCCGACCTGCAGGGCGAGAATGCGAGCCTCAAGGATGAGAACGCGAGCCTGACCGCCAAGACAGAGACGCTGGGCAAGGATCTTGCCTTGGCAGAAGCGGCCGTTGAGGCACAGCAGGTGGATGTGGTGGATGTGTGCCGCGCGGCGGCGTTGCGCCTCAATGCGCGGGCGGAGGCGGCGTTTGGGGAGGGGGCCCCGGTGTTGGACGAAGAAGCCTGCGCCCGCAATCCTCTCGCAGAGATCACCCGTTTCCTTGGCGCGCAGGACTTGCCCAGGGGGGCGGCCAAGACCGGCACCGTTTTTGACGATCCCGCGCCCGGACCGGACCCCCAGCCAGCGCCTGAACCAGCCGAGCAAGCCTGCACAGCCCTGCCCACGGAGGATGATCTGGTGGTCTTTCTGGTCACCGATCCCGGCGTCTTTGGCAGCCTTGAGCCCGCGCGGTTCAACCGCCTTGTCCGCGAGCTGACGCAAGGCAACACAGCCCGCGCCGCCGTCGATGTGGTCTGGCCCACCTCCTCGGGTCCGGATGAACGCGATCTTGCGGTCGAACAGCTCTGTACGAGCTTCCCGGTCACTTGCCCGGATCAGAGCGGGGTCGAGGTATGCCCCTGAAACGGGCGATTGCCGGGTTGGCCGTCCTTGTGATGGCGTCCGGCCTGCCATTTTCGGCAATAGCACAGCAATGCCCGGGCTTTCGCGTTGTCCCTTGCGTGCTGATGAAGGTGGATCCGCCGCAACCTCAGTGCAGCGGCGTCTGCGAAGAGTTGAGCAAACAGCTTGAACGCGGCTGCACCGTTGGCACGGATCAGCCCTATGCCGACACGGTTTTTCTGCGCCGCGAAGGGGTGCACTTCGGGTCTGAGGACATGCGTCGCGATCTGGCGCTTGCGGCGCTGGCCGAAACCCTCGACGGAGTGACACCGCTGACCGTGCCGTTGTACGGCGATCCCGATCCGCGTGCCCGCTATGCCGCCGCCTTGCAAACCGCGCTGACCGCCGTTCGAGCTGGACAGATCGGCGACCCCCGGTTTGCAGAGGCCATCACGATGATGGAGGCGGCAGAATTCGACAATTTTCCCCGCAGCGACCTGTTGTTCATGAAGGCGCTACAGGCCGAAGCCGCGAACAAGCTGGCCGAAGCGCGCGCCTTTGCCCACGCCGCCGCAGATCTAGAGCCGCGTTTTTTCAACGCGCTGGCGCTGGAATTGCGACTGACGCTGTTGCAAGGCGCTCATCTGCGCGGCGCGGCGGGACGGTTCGACAACCCCGAGACCTGCGCCGCCGAATTTCGGCAACTGCTGTCAACATTGGCCCGGATCGCGGATCTGGAGCCTTGCCCACGGGTGGCCGCACATCTGGAAATGTACCTGTCGCGGCAGTTGCGGGTGCCGGATCAGGCGCCGGGCCTGCGGGCGGCGCGGGTCTATCTGGGAGTGCTGTCGCGGCGTGAAAGCATGGCGCAAAGCGCGCTGGAGGCATTCGTGCAATCGCCACAGCCGATCTGCGCGGGGCCGGTGGTCGCCGAATTACGGGACCTTCTGACCTTGCTGGATGGCGCAGGACCCGCCGGCCCATGAAGAGGATGAGGCAAGCGGCGCAGGCGGCAGGCTGGCTTTCCCTTGTGGCTTTGGCGGTTTTGACGCTTAAGCAGGGGCAGGGGCTAACCATGCTTCAGGCGGGTAGCTGGTCGCTCAGCCTGATGGCCCTTGTTCTGGTGGCCGCCCTGGTCGCGCCCGACGCTTTGACCCGCGCCCTACCTGCGGCGACTCTGGCCGTGTTGCTGGGCGGGATCTTCTTTTCGCAATTGCCCGAGCAGACCGGCCTGAACCCCGTCGCAAAAATGCTGCAGGGCACGGTCGGCGCGGCGGCGCTGGCGGCGCTTGGGGTGTTCGCAGGGAGGCGCGATGTCGTGGCTCTTGGCGAGGCAGTACTGGCGGGTGCGCTGCACGCAGGTCTGCTGCAGGTGCTGACCTTTGCGCCGATGCTGTCGCCCTTCGCAATGTGGCCGTGGTTGGCACCAGTCCTGCTGCTGGCGTGGGTCACGGTGGTGGGGAGTCTGCTCGGTGTGCGCGCGCTGATGGCTCAGCCGGACACCTGATCCCGTCACGCCGCGACCTGCGCCCTGAGCCAAAACGCATCCGGTGTCAGACGCAGCCAGACCACCTGCGCCATCCGGTCCGGCGCGGCAAACCGCTGCAAATGACGCACCAGACCGGCGGCGTTTTTCAACTGGTTGGTCCATTCGATGTGCTAATTGAAGACACTAGCAGGCCGATCGCCACAATTGGTGCAGCCGAACTGCGTATCGGCAATGGCAAGGCGGATCGGGTCACGGCATGTAGCGTTCCAGTCAGGCCGAACAGGGTCATGAGCCGGGTGAGCCGCCCATGCCAAGCCGTGGCTGTGTCAAGGCCCGCGCCATATCGACGTTCAGCCCCACGACGGACATCAGGCCGGGTCCGTCTATTTCCAGCCGTTGCACGAATATGCCTCTGAACGGGGTCGCATCCGGGCCGGACGCCCTTGGCGCACGGTAGACCGTTCCGATTTTTCAACAGGAAACCACCCGTTCGCGCGTTATCAAATCACTTCCGAAAGGTCGTGTTCCTTTATCTGGAGCGTGTCTCCGGTTGCATTGCAGGGGACGGGGCGGACCAATGCAGATATCCCTGACCACGCTGCGATCCGCGATTGCTGAGGCGCGTTAAATCATCTGTCTTGGCATGAAACACATGGCTTCGGGATCTCGCGGTTTTCGCAAGCGAGTTGTCTTTGTGATGCGTTTCGCATCATTTTTTTTCGCAAAGGGTATTTGAGCTTTAGCGGTAACTGGGCATACTCGCGTACACAAATGGGAGGAGATCGCCGGAAAGGCGGCTCGAACAGCTAGACATTTCAGGCGGCCGAATTGGCTGCACCCCTCTGAAAGCGGATGTGGACCGTTTTCGGGGGGCGGATATCTGCGCCTTGGCGAATGGGCTCGACGAACGTCGGATGCAGTATGTCGGCGGTTCCAGCAGGCTTTCGGGCGCGCAGACACTGTTTCGCACGACACGTTGAACGGCCAAGCCGCAACGGATTGAAGACAAGGGAGGAAGAGCTTGGCTCTGCTGGAATTGAACGAGATCACCAAGAGTTTCGGCGCGATCCACGCGTTAAACGGGGTGAATCTGCATATAAAGCCGGGCGAGGCCATCGGCCTGATGGGCGACAACGGCGCCGGCAAGTCGACCCTGATGAAGATCATTGCCGGAAACTTTCCTCCGACGAACGGCGAAATCCGCATTGATGGAAAGAAGGTGCAATTCACCAAACCCATCGACGCCCGCGATAACGGGATCGAGATCGTCTATCAGGACCTTGCCCTGTGCGATAATCTGACCGCAGGGGCGAACGTCTTTCTGGGCCGCGAGATCAAGTCCGGCATCTGGCCGTTCCGCAAGCTGAATCATCAGGCCATGTACGACAAGGCGGCCGAACTCTTTTCCGAGCTGAAATCCGAAACCCGGCCGCGCGACCTCGTGAAACAGATGTCTGGCGGTCAGCGTCAGGCGGTTGCCATCGCGCGGACCCGTCTCAGTGATCCAAAGCTGGTCCTGATGGATGAACCCACCGCCGCGATCTCTGTCCGGCAGGTGGCCGAGGTGCTGAACCTGATCAAGCGGCTCAAGGCGACGGGCCATGCCGTGATCCTCGTCAGTCACCGGATGCCTGACGTCTTCGAGGTCTGTGACCGCGTCGCCGTCCTGCGCCGTGGGGTCAAGGTGGCCGACAAGAAAATCAGCGAAACCAGCCCGGAAGAAGTGACCGGCCTCATCATCGGAGCGATCCAGGCAGCATGACCGACAAGACCGAAACCCCGCAGGGCGCGCACGCCCAGACTGCGCAGACCCCGGTAGATCATGCCGCCATCGACGAAAGCATCACACTGCGCCAGGAGGTCTCTGGCTTCGGCGCCGTCATCCGGACGCAACCCTTCTGGGTGTTCATCGCCATTCTGGCCATCGGTTTCGTGATGACTTTTGTCTCCGACGCCTTCCTGACCGAACGCAACATGTTCAACATCACCCGCAATATGGCCTTTTTCGGCATCATGGCACTGGGGATGTCGGCGGTGATCTGTACGGCGGGCATCGACCTGTCGGTCGGGTCGCTGCTGGGGCTTTGCGGGATCAACCTCGCCCTTGTCCTGAACGCGGAATGGAGCGTTGGGGTCGGCTTTCTTGTCTGTATGGGCACCGCCGCTCTGGTGGGGTTCATCAACGGGGTGCTTATTGCCTATGTCCGGCTCGCTCCCTTCGTGGTGACGCTGGGCATGTTGGCCATGGCACGGTCCATCGCCATGGTGATTTCCAACAACAAGATGGTCTATGAATTCGGCCCCGGGCAGGACACCTTTGAGTGGATCGGGGGCGGCAGCATGCTGGGTGTGCCCAATGTCGTCTGGGTCCTGATCGTCATGACGGTGTTCTTCATGTGGGTCTGGCGCTATTCGCAGTGGGGCCGTTGGGTCATCGCCATCGGCGGCAATGCCCACGCGGCCAAGCTGTCGGGCATCCCGGTCGAGCGTGTGATCGTCTCTGTCTACATGGTCTGTTCCATGTGCACCGGCATCGCGGCCTTCATGTTCATCGGCTACACCGGCTCGGCCACCAATGGCATGGGCGCGACCTATGAGCTCAACGTCATCGCGGCCAGCGTGATCGGCGGCGCCAACCTGATGGGCGGCGTGGTCTATGCCCTCGGCGCGCCGATCGGCGCGGCGCTGGTCGAATTGATCCGGAATTCACTGCTGCTGGCCGGTATCCCGGCGCTCTGGCAGCAATTTTTTGTCGGGCTGTTCCTCATCCTCGCGGTGCTCCTGGAACAACTCCGCAATCGCGGGGGCAAATAACGCCCCCGTCTTCATGCCAACCTGGGAGGAAAACACATGAAGAGACTTTTGACAGCAACTGCGCTGGTGATGCTGACGCCGATGATGGCCTCGGCCGATTACACCTTCGCGCTGGTGCCCAAGGCGATGAACAACCCGTTCTTCGATCTTGCCCGCGACGGCTGTTACGCCGCACAGGAAGAACTGGCCGACGTCACCTGCGAGTACATCGGCCCCGGTGAACACACCGAACTGGAGCAGATCCAGATCGTGCAGGATCTCATCACCAAGGGTGTTGACGGGATCGCGGTTGCGCCCTCCAACGCGCCGGCAATGGCCAAGGTGCTGAAAGGCGCGATGGACGCGGGCATCCCGGTCATGACCTGGGACTCTGACCTGCTGCCCGAGGACATGTCCCTGCGCACCACCTATGTGGGCACCAACAATTACAACATCGGTGTGCACCTTGCGGAACTGGTGATGGCGCGTCACCCCGATGGCGGCACCATTTGCCTGCAGACCGGCGGCGCGGCAGCGGCGAACCACAACGAGCGTCTGCTGGGCGCGCGTGAAACGCTTGCCGGTGCCGAACTGGGCGATCCTCCGGGCCGCCCGCTGGACGGTGACAACGGCTGGACCGAGATTTCGGGCTGCCCGCTGATCACCAACGACGACGGCAACGTCGCCGTACAGGGCATGACCGACATCCTTGCGGCCAACCCCGATCTGACCGCCTTCCTGTCGACCGGCGCCTTTACCCAGTGGTTCGACAACGCCTACCGGAATGCGGCCGAACCCTACAAAGGCAAGATGGACAGCGGTGAACTGACCATCGTGGTCGCCGACACGCTGCCGATGCAGCTGGCACAGACCAAGGACGGGCTGGGCAACGGTCTTGTCGGTCAACGCCCCTACGAAATGGGCTACAAGGCGATGTACATCCTCAAGGACATCGTCGAGGGCAAGGACGTCGAAGACCCGATCTACACCGGCCTCGACATCTGCAACAACGACAACGTCGACACCTGCGTGAAGTGATCTTCGTAGCCTAAACAAGGAGACGGCGGCACAATCAGTGCCGCCGTTTTCGTATTTCGTCCTGCGCATCGCCCTAATGCGTCCGCGCCGCAGCGAGCGGCGCAATCATAGCGGCGACCCAATACGTGCCAGTTTTCCCACCACAACCGGGATTATTCGCCTATAGTTTAAGCGAATCTATTTTCGGACGCTGTCCTTTCAAACGACTCATCGTGACGACCACGCAATGCAAAACATGCTGTCTTCAGCAGGGTATCTAGGGTTCCGCCTCAACCTCCTCCCCGAGGGTCTGGTCCAAGAGATACCACCGGAGGGCAAATTCCCATCCGGTACACGGCGGGGCAAAATCCCGGGAGAGCACTGCACGTTGGGGTTTCACCGATCTCTCGAGTTCCGCCTCGGTACCCCGATCAGCAACCATTCGGCGGAACGCTGCACGAGGGGGAAACCCATGATTGCAAGACGTCATTTTGTGGCCGCAACCGCTGCCGCCGCGCTGGCCTTTGGCGCGGTCGCTCCGGCCGCGGCCCAACAGACCGATTTCCGTATCGCCTGGTCGATCTACGTGGGCTGGATGCCCTGGGGCTATCTCGAAGAGTCCGGAATCATGGACAAATGGGCCGAGAAATACGGCATCACGGTCGAGATCGTGCAGATCAATGACTACGTCGAATCCATCAACCAGTACACGGCGGGGGCCTTTGACGGGGTTTCGGCCACCAACATGGACACCCTGTCGATCCCCGCGGGCGGGGGCGTCGATACCACCGCGCTGATCGTGGGCGATTTTTCGAACGGGAATGATGCGGTGATCGTCAAGGGCGACACCACGCTGGCCGATCTGGCGGGCAAGCCGGTCAACCTGGTGGAGCTTTCGGTCTCGCATTACCTGCTGGCGCGCGCGCTCGACAGTGTCGACCTGCAGGAGCGTGACCTTGCCTCTGTGATCAACACCTCCGACGCGGACATGATTGCCGCATTCACCACCTCCGATGTCGAGGCCGTGGTGACGTGGAACCCGCTGGTTTCCACCATTCTCGAAGAGCCGGGTGCCAAGAAGGTTTTTGACAGTTCCGACATCCCCGGTGAGATCATCGACCTGATGGTTGTCAACACGCAGGTGCTGGAGGACAACCCCGATTTCGGCAAGGCGCTTGTCGGCGCATGGTATGAAGTGCTGGGCCTGATGGCCGCCGGTGACGAGGAAGTGCTGACCGCGATGGCAGAGGCCTCGGGCACTGATTTGGCAGGCTACAAGGCACAGCTTGCCTCGACAGAGATGTTCTACGTTCCGGCAGATGCCGTCGGCTTCACCTCTTCTTCCGAACTGCCGACCACCATGGTCAACGTGGCCGAATTCCTCTTTGACAAGGGCATCCTTGGCGAAGGCGCCCCATCGGCCGATTTCGTCGGGATCGCCTATCCGGGCGACGTGACCACCGGCGATCCGAACAACATCAAGTTCCGTTTCGACACCAGCTACATGCAGATGGCGGCAGACGGGGCTTTGTAAAGCACGGCGCGGTCCGGCCCGTGATCCGGGCCGCGTCCCCCTGACCACCTGTCCCGGGCCTGCTCCGGGGCCTCTGCCTGTAAAGGACTTTCCATGCGTTGGATCAACCGAAGACCCGGGCCCGTTCTGGCCGCGGTATTGGCGGCCTTGCCCTTCATCGCGGTGCTTGTCGCCTATATGATCGGCTCTGACATGCGGTTGGCCGTCAACCCGCAGGACAAGCTTTTGCCGGCGCCTTCGACGATCCTTGCCACCGCCGAACGCCTGCTGACCGAGCCGGACCGTCGGTCGGGAGAAATTCTGTTCTGGCTGGACACGTGGGCCAGCCTGCGGCGGTTGTTCATCGGTGTGATCATCGCGTCTTCGCTGGCACTGATCATGGGCATCCTGATCGGGATGCTGCCCTACATGCGCGCGCCCTTTGCCGCCTTTGTCGCGGTCTTCTCGATGGTGCCGCCACTGGCGATCCTGCCGATCCTCTTCATCATGCTGGGTCTGGGGGAGGTGTCCAAGGTCGCCCTGATCGTCATCGGTATCGCGCCCTTCCTCATCCGTGACATGAGCCAGCGGGTCCTTGATCTGCCGCGCGAACAATTCATCAAGGCGCAGACGCTGGGCGCGTCCTCGATGGCGATCGGGTTGCACGTGATCCTGCCGCAGGTTCTGCCGCGTCTGATCGGGGCGGTACGTCTGTCTCTGGGGCCGGCATGGCTGTTTCTGATCGCGGCAGAGGCCATCGCGGCCGATCAGGGCCTTGGCTATCGTATTTTCCTTGTGCGCCGGTATCTCGCGATGGACGTCATCCTGACCTATGTCGTCTGGATCACCTTCCTGGCCTACCTGCTGGATTTCGCATTGCGGCAGGTCGCCAAGCGCGCCTTCCCCTGGGATGGAGAAGCGCTATGAGCTACGTCGAGGTGAAAGGGCTCTCCAAGGCCTACGGCAATCGCACGATCATCGAAAACATCAACGTCTCGGTGACCAAGGGACAGTTCATTTCCGTCGTCGGGGCCTCGGGCTGTGGCAAATCCACCTTTCTGCGGCTGCTGTTGGCGCAGGAATTGCCCACGACCGGGGAAATCCACATCGACGGCGCACCGATGGCGCGCGAACCCGGGCGCGATCACGGCATCGTCTTTCAGCGCTATTCCGTCTTTCCGCACATGAAGGTGATCGACAATCTCGTTGCCTCCATCGCCTTTGACGCCAACTTCTGGGGCCGCCTGACCCGGGCGCGCCGCAACGAAGAGCGCGAAAAGGCGCGCAAGACACTGGCGCGGATCGGGCTGGAACACGTCGCCAACCAGTATCCGTCGGACCTGTCGGGCGGGATGCTGCAACGTCTGGCCATTGCCCAGGCGCTGGCCAGCGACCCCAAGATCCTGCTGCTGGACGAACCCTTTGGCGCGCTGGATCCGGGCACCAAGATCGTCATGCACGACTTCCTGCAGGAGTTGCGGGACGAAACCGGCATGACCGTCTTCATGATCACCCATGATCTGGAAGAGGCCTTCAAGCTGGGCGACCGGGTCTGGGCCTTTGACAAGCCGGTCTGGGATGCCGAGGACCCGGAGGCCAACGCCGCCACCATCACCTATGACTTTGATGCCCGCGACGACGGCATCCCCTATCAGACCCTGAAGGAGCGCACCAATGTCCTCATCCCGCGCTGACACCTGCGGGGCAGGGCGGGAATTCCCCACTAGGCCGGAGGCGCGCGGGCTTCTATGACGGCCGAAAGGAGTATTCGCCATGTAATGCGCAGCCACAGCAGAACCAACGCGACGTCCCCCGCCGGGGGGATGATCGGTTCGATGTGGATGACGGCACGCGGGCCTGCCCGCCGTGCCCTGACAGGACATGGATCAATGGATATTCTGAAATACCCGCGGACGCGGCACCTCGAAGGCTCTCGCCTGCAAGAGGGCGATCTGGCGGATGACAAACCTCTGAAGGAACTGGCGGGTGAGGCCCTCATCGTCGAGGAAAAGGTGGATGGCGCGAACAGCGGCATCTCCTTTGACCGCGAGGGCAACCTGCTCTTGCAAAGCCGCGGCCACTATCTGACCGGCGGCGCGCGCGAGCGCCATTTCGGCCTGTTCAAGACATGGGCCAGCGTGCTGGCCCCGCGTCTGCACGACCGGCTGGGCGCTCGCTTCGTCATGTATGGCGAATGGCTCCTGGCCAAACACACGCAGTTCTATGACGCGTTGCCGCATTACTTCATGGAGTTCGATGTCTTCGATCGTGAGGCGGGCATCTTCCTGTCCACCGAAGAACGTCGTGCCCTGTTGTCCGGTCTGCCGATCATGCCGGTACCGGTCCTGCACATGGGCGAGTTGCGCACTGTCAAACAGGTCGAGAGCTTCATCAGGCCGTCGCTTTATCGCACGCCTGACTGGGAAGAGGCGCTGAACCGCGCGGCACATGCCTCGGGCAGCCGTCTGGACATGGTCGACAAGCAGACCGAGCGTAGCGACCTTGCCGAAGGCCTCTATGTGAAGCTGGAACGCGACGGCACCGTGGCCGAGCGTTACAAATACGTGCGCGCGGGCTTCAAGCAGGCCATCGAGGCGTCGGAAGGCCATTGGCACGACCGCCCGATCCTTGAAAACGGTCTGGCGGAAGGCGTCGATATCTTCGCCGACACCCTCGGACTGCCCGGCGCTTATGACGGGGAGGCGGTGTGATGAAACAGCCGTCTTTCGCTGACCTGCTGACCCTCGTGCCGCAGGCTCCGGACTGGGCGTTGAACTGGCCCGCCATTCAGGCGCTCTGGCCAGAGCTTCAGGCGCTGGATGCCTGCCCGCAGGACCCGATCCACCACGGTGAGGGCGATGTGGGCACCCACACGGCCATGGTGCTGGAGGCTCTGATCGCCGATCCCGACTGGCGCGCTCTGCCGCAGGCGGATCGCGACCTGCTGTTCTGGACGGCGGTTCTGCATGACGTGGGCAAACCCGGCACCACCGTAACCGAAGACGGCCGTATCAAGGCCCCCGGCCATTCGCGCCGGGGGTCCCTGATGGCGCGCGGCCTGCTGCGAGAGGCGGAGGCGCCCTTTGTGTGGCGCGAGGCGCTGTGCGGCCTGATCTCCTACCACCAGGTACCGTTCTGGCTGATCGAACGCGACGATCCTGCGCGCGAGGCGATCCGCCTGTCGTGGCGCTGTCGGCCGGACCTGTTGTGCCTGCACGCCCGCGCCGATGCGCGGGGCCGGATTGCGCAGGACGTGCCGGGCATCGTCATGAACACCGATCTGGCGCGGGAGGCGTTTCTTGAACAGGATTGCCTCACGCAGCCCTTCGCCTTTGCCAATGACGAAAGCCGCGTGGCTTTTTTCGAACGCGACGACCGGGACCCGCATTTCGCGGCCTGGGAGGAACCCAAATGCACCGTCACGCTGATGTCGGGCCTGCCGGGATCGGGCAAGGACACCTGGATCGGTTCGCATGGCGCGGATCAGCCGGTCATCAGCCTTGATGCCCTGCGGCAAGAAATGGGCGTCTCGCCCACCACCAATCAGGGATCGGTGATCGAGGCGGGGCGCGAACTGGCCAAGGAACACCTGCGTGCCGGTCGCGATTTCGTCTGGAACGCGACCAACATCAGCCGTCAGGTCCGGGGCAAGCCGCTGTCGCTGGCACGGGCCTACGGCGCGCGGGTCGAAATCGTCTATATCGAGGTCCCGCCCAAGCGCCTGTCCCACCAGAACCGCGATCGCGACGCCGCGGTGCCGCAGGCGGTTCTGGAAAACCTCATCCGCAAGCTGGAGCCGCCCGAACCCTGGGAGGCCCATCGCATCCACTATGTTCTGCCGGACGGCGCACACGCGGTTCCGGCCTGATCTGAAAGGAGACCATGAATGACCCTTCGCCAAGACCGCAGCCGGTCGCATCACCCCCGCGATTTTCGCACGGATGACCGCCGGTTCCACCACCCGGATCTGACCCGCCTGCAGGGCTGGCGCTCGATGAAGGCAGAGGCCGATCTGCCCGAGGGCCGCTGGGATGAGGAGCGCCGCTGGGCGCTGCGGATGGGCCTGACCGGCGCGGACACCATCGAGGACAAGTCGATCCCCACCTTCGCGCGGGGCGAGCTGCCGCATTACGCGGGCATCAACACCTTTCTCAAGGCGCCCTATGCCGAGGACGTGCTGGAGGTCGAAAACTACGACGCCACCGTCCTGGGCATTCCCTTCGATGGCGGCACCACCTATCGCCCCGGCACCCGGTTCGGCCCGCAGGGCGTGCGCAAGATCTCGGCGCTGTATACGCCCTACAATTACGAAATGGGCGTCGACCTGCGCGAGCAGATGACCCTCTGCGATGCGGGTGACGTGTTTACCATCCCGGCGAACCTCGAAAAGAGCTTTGATCAGATCAGCCGCGCGGTCAGCCATGTGTTCAGCAGCGGCTCTTTTCCGGTGATGATCGGTGGCGACCATTCCATCGGCTTCCCCTGCGTTCGCGGCATCGCCGAGTGCACGTCCAAGAAGATCGGCATCGTGCATTTCGACCGCCACGCCGACATTCAGGAAAAGGATCTGGATGAGCGGATGCACACGACGCCGTGGTTCCACTCGACCCTGTTGCCCAATGTCCCGGCCAAGAACCTTGTGCAGGTCGGCATCGGCGGCTGGCAGGTCCCGCGCGAGGCGGTTAAGGTCGCGCGTGAGCGTGAGACCAACATCATCACCATGGGCGACATGGAAAAGATGGGTGTCGACAAGACCGCCGAGATGGCACTGGAAATGGCCTGGGACGGGGTGGACATGGTCTACATGTCCTTCGACATCGACAGCATCGACTGCGGCTTTGTTCCCGGCACCGGCTGGCCGGAACCGGGCGGCTTTCTCCCGCGTGAGGCGCTTGCGCTGGCCTCCAAGGTGGCGGCAGAGGGGCTCTGCGGTATGGAACTGGTCGAGGTTTCGCCGCCCTATGACACCTCTGACATCACCGCGCTGATGGGCACCCGCGTGATCGTGGACGTTCTGGGCAGCATGGTCGCGGCGGGCAAGATGGGCGCGCATACCAAACACATCGACAAGCCGGTCAAGATCCCGCACGGCGAATTCGAGGGCAAGCGCTGGCACGGCCGCACGAAACGGGATTGAGCGCGATGTCAGAGACCCTTGAAAAGGGACGCATCCTGTCCGAAGAGGTGAACCCCGGTATGGAGGCCGCGCTGGAGGCGCGCTATGGCGCGCTGTTGCCCGGCATGGCGCAGGGCGTTGTGGATTTCGCCTATGGCCAGCAGTACGGGCGACCGGGCTTGCCGTTGCGCGACCGCTATATCGCCACCATCGCCGCCCTGACGGCGCTTGGCGGACAGACCGGTCCGCAGCTTGCCGTCAATATCGCCGGTGGGCGCAAGGCCGGGCTCAGCCGCGAAGAAATCGCCGAAACCATCTGGCAAATGTCTTTGTACGGCGGCTTTCCGGCGGCGATCAATGCCCTCAACACCGCGCTTGCGGTCTTTGAAGCAGAGGAGGAGCCCGATGCCGCATGACATCGTGAACGGCCATATCGGCCACCATCATCACCACCCGCACGACCACAATCATCCGCATGACCACGATCACCTGCACAGTCACCTCAAGCCCGAGGATGAGGCCGCGGACCTGCAGGTACTGGCCACCCAATTCATCGAGGGCTTTGTGCAGGCGGCGGACAAAAGCGCCTATCTGCGCCTTGCCGGAGTGCCCTTCGAACGTCCCGGGGTCGGGGGCGATACCGCGCTGAAACTGGTGGATGTGGAGTTGAAGACCGAATGGCAGGTTGGCACGGCTTCGCCCTCCTTCGGGTCGCGCGAGCTGAGCTATCTGCCGTTTCCGGGCAGCATGGTCAGTGAGCGGACCAACATGTCGCTCGTCTATGTCTCGATGGAGGAAAAGAGCCTGCTGGACGTGCGGGATTTCCTGAAAGACAAACTTTGAGGGAAAGGGCCCCGACGCCGGCCGGATCGCGCGACAAGCGTTCCTGACGGCCTGCGCGGGATTGCTCTCAGTCTTGCCGAAACGTGAATTCGCCTCTGCAAGCCCCTGAAGACGCGACGTCACCCGGGGTGTCCACGCGTGGACATCCTGTTTTCTTTTCAGCGTCCCCACCTAAAACCGAGACGCAGCCTGCGGACTTGGCAAAAATAAGGCATTTTCGCCGCAATTCCGGGGCCGGGTCTTGAGGGCATTCGTTCTTGTTTTGTGTCGAATGATTCGTATCGAATACACGGTTTTCAGGCGTTAACCTTGCGCAATCCCGCGCCGGTTGAAGAATTGGTTCCCAGCATGGAACAGTGCCCGGCAAATTCCCATTGACGGGCCACCGAACAGCCTGCTGCGCACGTTTTTCGGAGGTTGTCCGCATAAGGGAAACAATGAAGGGGCTGATCTGGGCGATTGCCCTATATTTTGTGAAAATCGGCCGTTGTGGCCCCGATATTGTTTCGGTTTTCTGCCAAATATCATGGTTAACGCGTGGCAGGATCATGACGAATCGGCCTCAATCTGGCGCTGGGATGGCGACCAAGGCCCATTTTCTGCCATTTTCTCCTTCTCGGACCGAAGCCTTCATGTATTAATTCAAGTCAAGCCCAACTGGGGGGTGAAAACTGCTGGCCACGGGGGCGGCCGCTGAACAATTCGCACCATGCAGTGTGAAGTGAAGCGAGGATGGAGAACCCATTCGTGCCGCTAGGGTATTTGCTGTGCTTGATCGCACCGGCAGGTGCAGATGTGGCCACTTCGTTTCCACAACGCACGGGGCGCGCAACCGGAACGACGGTCCGCTTGGCGGCGTAGCTCTGAAAGAGTGCGCTTCGAGCAGGCGGCACCAATGTGGAAAGAGGACTTATCATGCCTCAGCTGCTTTTGACTTGGGGAGACCTGGGCCCATTCGGAACCGAACTGCCGGATCTGGACGGGGGGGTATCTGGAACCGTCGATACCGGGGGCATCGCCGTTGATATCGCCTTCGATGGTTTGTACGAGGGCACCTCGGCCTTTACCTTCAATGCACCGGGCTATGTCGCGCCCGGAGAGCCGTTTCCAGTCAACTCCTTCCTGAAACTCTTTGCCGAAGGCACCGCTACCCAATCTGACTCTTCGGTCACGGTGCTGTCGTTCCGGTCCACGGATCCGGATTCCTACGCCGACAGCGTCGAGAACGTGACGTTCCGGATCAACGATATCGACGCTGGCACCGGCGGCGATCTGTTCGAACCCGGCTCTGGCTTTCAGGACATTCTGACCGTCGCCGCCTTTGACGCGGCCGGAGACCCTGTTTCGGTCACTCTGACGCTGGGATCAACCGTGACCGAACTCGGTGGTGACCTTGTGGGTGGCGCCGAAACGGGTTTCGAATCCGCGACATCGTCTGTGCTTGTGGAGATCAGCTCTCCGGTCGCGTCCATCCGCATCGAATATGCGAATGGCGGCGAAAGCCAGCAGGGCGTTACCATCTCGGATATCTTTTTCGACACGATCGACGCGAATGCGCCGCCGGATGCAGTCGACGACACCGATACGACACTGGTCGCGACGCCGGTCACTCTGGACCCGCGGGACAACGACAGCGACCCGGATGGCGATCCGCTGACGGTGACCGGTATCACGCCGCCGACCAACGGCACGGCAGACCTGAACCCCGACGGTACGGTGACCTATACGCCGAACGCAGGCTTCACCGGGACCGATACCTTCACCTACACCATCACGGATGGCACGGACACGGACACGGCGAATATCACCATCACCGTTGAAGACGGTGTGCCGCGCATCGACACCGATGTGTTCCCCGTTGATCCGGCCGATCAGCCGCTTGATCCGCTGGACGGGCTGGACCAAGACCCCGATCCGTTCGACGATCTGGACAGCATCGTTGGGACCTCTGGGGCCGACCTGATCGAAACCGGCGACGACGCCGATACCATCGCCGCGGGCGGCGGGGACGACACGGTCAACCCGGGTATCGACAACGACCTTGTCACGCTGGGCGGTGGCAACGACTCCCTGTTCGACATTCAGGGCGCCGATACCATCTATGGCGGCACGGGCGATGACACGATCATCGCCGGCACGGACACCTTTTCCGATTACGAAGGGGATGACCCGTCCTTTGCGCCGGGCACGCTTCTGAACGATCTGGGATTTACCGCGGATCCGAACCAGGACGATGGCCGCGACTATGTCGAGGGCAACCGCGGGAACGACTACATCGAAACCGGCGATGACGCCGATACCATCGACGGCGGCGGCGAGAACGACACGCTGGACGGCGGTATCGACGACGACCTGATCATGGGCGGGCAGGGGGATGACTCTCTGATCGGCTCGCACGGGTCGGACACGCTGGACGGCGGGCAGGGCAATGACACGCTGGACGGGTCGAACCTTGCGGCGCTGGAATTGACCGACGACATCGACGTCAACACCGAGAACGACCGCGACTTGCTGCAGGGCTTCCTTGGCAATGACTCGCTGATCGGCGGCGACGACGATGACACGCTGATGGGCGGCTCTGGCGAGGATACGCTGGACGGCGGTATCGACGACGACATCCTTATGGGCGGCCGCGACAATGACACGCTGATCGGCGGTCAGGGCAACGACACCCTGAACGGTGGCGCGGGCGATGACGACATCAACGGCGGCTCTGACCGCGACGTGATCGTGGTCGACAGCGCGGCCGATGGCATCGGTGACACGGTGGACGGCGGTTCGGGCGGTTTCATCGATCAGGCTGATCCCTCGCTGCCCCCGAACCAGGACTACGACATCCTCGATCTGTCGGGCGTCGGCGCAAAGGACGTCGACTGGCGTCTGGTCAACGAGGTCGCTGACAGCAATGGCAACGGTCTGGACGGCACCATCGAGTTCCTCGACGGGTCCGGTGGTGTGACGGGTAAAATGGATTTCTTCGAGATCGAGGAAATCGTGCCCTGCTTTACCCCCGGCACGCTGATCGCCACGCCGCAGGGTGAACGTCTGGTCGAGGATCTCGTCGAAGGCGACCGGGTCATCACGCGCGACAATGGCATTCAGGAAATCAAATGGGTGGGCCGCAAGGACCTTTCCGGCTTTGATCTGGCGCGCAAGCCGCATTTCAAGCCGGTCCTGATCCAGCAGGGCGCTCTTGGCAACAACCTGCCCGCGCATGACATGCTGGTCTCTCCCAACCACCGCGTTCTGGTGGCCAACGACAAGACCGCGCTCTACTTCGAAGAGCGCGAGGTTCTGGTCGCGGCCAAGCACCTGACTGGTCTGGACGGGGTGGATGAGGTCGAGGCGAATGGGGTGTCCTACATCCACGTGATGTTCGAAAGCCATGAGGTCATCCTGTCGAACGGCGCATGGACCGAGAGCTTTCAACCCGGCGACTACAGCCTCAAGGGTATTGGCAGCGCACAGCGCGAGGAAATCCTCGAACTTTTCCCCGAGTTGGAACATGCCGAGGGCATCAAGGCCTATGCTTCGGCTCGCCGCTCGCTGAAAAAGCACGAAGCCGCGCTCCTCACCAATTAAAGAGGCCGACGGAACAGAATATGCAGCCCGTTCCGGCGCGCGACGACCCTCGCGCACGGGACGGAAATCGGAAACGGGGCAGTCTTGGCTGCCCCGTTTTCAGTTTCGCTCGACGTTTCTGTTGACCTGACCAACCCGAACAATTTTCACGTTTACGATTTGGCAACGCCTCATCGACACAGTGTTGTCTGGGTGGGTCCGTTCAAGGTGGTAAAATGGCTCAGGAAACCGTTTGTCTGATTGTTGACGATGTCGAATTCGACCGTCGCATGATGCGGCGTGTCCTCAACAAGTATTGTCCTGACTTGCCGCTGATCGTGGCCCGCGATCTGACGGAGGCGCGGAAGCGGATGAAAGAGAGGAACGTCAGCCTCGTCTTTCTGGACAATGCCCTGCCGGATGGAATGGGGGTGGATTTCGTTTCGGAACTTTCGGGTGACAAGGACCTGCGCCGCGTTCCCGTCATTCTCGTCAGCGATTTCCCATCACCCTTCATGTATGCCAAAGCCCGCGCCGCAAATGTCAGCGAAGTCTGGTCAAAGCGTGAATTTGTCGGCCCATCGGTGCAGAGGGTCGTCAGGGCGTTGGCCCGTCCGGTCTAGACGGGGCTTTAGCCTGTAATTTCAAAATCTTGCGGGGCGACCTTCAGCCCGGGACGCAGGTTCGCTGCGACTCGCGCCACCGTGTCCAGGCCTCTGGTGTATCCAGATCCGTCAAAGCACGCCGGTCCGGGATCTGGACGCGGCGCAAGCGGTGCGCATTCGCGCGCAGGATATCCCGTGCCCCCTGATCGCCGGTGAGTGTTTGCAGCGCCATAAAGCAGTCTTCGGGGAAGAGCACAGGATGCCCCGGCGTTCCGTCTTCACTCGTTGCCTGTTGGAGCATCGGAAACGGCAGGGCCGTGAACCCGTCGATGAGCTTGCTCATATCCTCGGTTTCGATCTCCGGCATGTCTGCGGGCAGAATAACCACGGCTTTCAGGCCGCGGGGCAGCATTCCGACCCCGCGACGGATCGAGGCTGACATGCCCTCATCCGCGTCTGGCACGGCGATCAGTTGCACCGGCAACCCAGCCAGCGCGCGGGCGCGCGGGTGGTCATGATCGGGCAGCGTTACGGCCACGTGGGCGCCTGTCGCGATGGCACGCATCGCCTGACGCCGCAGCAGAGGCGTTCCGTCCACCTCCTCGGTAAGTTTGTCGAGTCCGCGCATCCGAGAGGAAGCGCCCGCGGCGGGTATGAGAATCGCAATATCCAGCATGAGGCAGACACTAGCACAGGATGCGCAATTTTGTGGCTTTTCTTCCTCTCAATGCGCAACTTTTTGTGGAGTGGATCTGTTGTTCTGCTAAATGCTGCGGCGCAACATTGCCGCAACGCCTGAATTCAGCATCGCATTCGCGTGCCTTCGGGATCGAAAATCGGTGCGGTAATCAACTTTGACGGGCGCATCCGACCCAGAATTTCAATCTGAGCGTTTAATCCCGGGGTCGCTTTCTCGCGTGGTATCAGGGCGTTGGCGATGGATTTTTTCCCGAAATGGGAATAGCCGCCCGAGGTGCAGAACCCCTGAACCACGCCGTCGATCCAGACCGGTTCATATGCTTGCACATCGGCGTCCTCGGCATCGACTTCAAAGACCACAAGCGTTCTTTGCGGCGGTGCAGCACGTTCGGCCAGAGCCGCCCCGCGCCCGACGAAACCGTCTTTTGACCAGTCGATGAACCGGTCCAGTCCGGTTTCCGCTGCGGTGTAATCGGGAGAGAACTCGCGCCCCCAGGACCCAAAGAACCGGTCGAGGCGCAGGCTCATCATGGCACGCATGCCGAACGGTTTCATGCCTTTCGGAGCGCCTGCGGCCCAGAGCGTTTCCCAAAGTTGTCTCTGGGCCATGGGATCGCAATAGATCTCATATCCCAAATCACCGGTGTAGGAGACGCGCTGGACGATGCAGTCGGTCATGCCGACCGTCAGGTGCCAGACGTCTCTAAACTTCATGTTCGAAACATCAGTCAGGGTGCAGGCCTGCAGGATTTCCCGGGCCAGTGGGCCAGCAATCTGAAACCCGTTCAGCTTATCGCTTATGTTTTCGATTGTTACGCCGGGTTCCTCATGTTGCAGGAACCAACGCATGTGATAGGCCTGTGCGCCGTAGGAGGCGGTCAGGCGGAAATCCTCGTCGTCAAGGCAGCTTACCGTGAAATCCCCGATGATGCGCCCGGCGGGCGACAACATAGGCGTCAGGGTCAAGCGCCCAGGTTTCGGTATGCGGCCCGCCATGATCCGGTCCAGCCACGCCCGCGCCCCCTTGCCGCTGATGCGGTACTTGCCAAAGTTGTGGACCTCATTGATCCCGCAGGCCTCACGCACGGCCATGACCTCGCGCCGCGTCGCATCCCACGCGTTCGAGCGTCGGAAAGAAGGTGTCTCAAACCGAGGCTCTCCATCGGCGGCGAAGTAGTTCACCACTTCAAGCCCGTATTGCGCGCCCCAAACCGCGCCCATGTCGTCAAAGATGTCGTACATGGGGGTTGTGCGGTTGGGCCGGGCGGCGGGAAGTTCTTCGTTCGGGTAGCTGACGGAAAAGCGTTTCTGATAGTTTTCAATGACTTTCGGCAGTGTGTAGCCCGGCGAGATCCAATCTCCGAAGCGCGCGATATCCATCGCCGCGGTATCCCGCTCGCATTCGCCGTGGACCATCCACTGCGCCAGCATCAGCCCCACGCCGCCGCCCTGGCTGAACCCGGCCATGACCCCGCAGGCAGACCAATAGCCGCGAATCCCCGGCACGGGGCCGACAAGGGGATTGCCATCCGGGGCAAAGGTAAAGGGACCGTGGATCACGGATTTAATCCCAGCGCGTTCCAGAACAGGGAAGCGTTTGTACGCGAATTCAATACTTTGTTCGATCTTGTCAAAGTCATCTGGCAAGAGTTCATGGCCGAAATCCCAAGGCGTGCCGTTGACGGCCCAAGGGCGGCAGGGTTGTTCATAGAACCCGATGCACAGCCCGCGGCCTTCCTGCCGAAGATAGCTTTCGCCCGCCGGGTCCATCACATGCGGATGCTCGGCCTCGCGCTGATAGATTTCCGGCGTTTCCTCGGTCACGAGGTATTGGTGTTCCATGGGGTGCAGCGGCAGGTAGACCCCGGCCATCGCCCCAACCTCGCGCGCCCAGAGACCGGCGGCGTTGACCACGTGTTCGGCATGGATCGTGCCTTTGTCCGTCACCACGTCCCATGTGCCATCCGCACGAGGTTTGGTTTCCAACACCTTGGTATGGAGGTGGATTTCGGCCCCGCCCATACGCGCGGCCTTGGCATAGGCGTGGGTTGTTCCGGAGGGATCCAGGTGCCCGTCCAGCGGATCGTACAACCCGCCGAGGATACCGTCGGTGTTCACGATCGGGGCCAGCTTGGCGATCTCTTCCGGGGTGACGATTTCCGTCTCCAATCCCATGTAGCGGTGCTTGGCGCGCTCGGCCAAGAGCATGTCGAACCTGTCCTTGTTGTCCGCCAGAGTGACCCCGCCCACGTGATGCAGACCGCAAGACAGACCGGTCAACTCTTCCAACTCCCGGTAGAGACGAATTGTGTAGCCCTGCAGGGCCGCCATGTTGGTGTCACCATTCAGGGTGTGAAAGCCGCCCGCCGCATGCCAGGTGGAACCGGAGGTCAGTTCCGAGCGTTCCAGAAGCATCACGTCGGACCACCCCAGCTTTGTCAGGTGGTACAGGACGGAACAGCCGACGACTCCGCCTCCGATGACGACAACGCGGGTGGTGTTTTTCATGGCTGACCTCCTGTCGGTTCTCCGGCACAGTCTCAATGTGCGCGCGGCAGGGCAACCGCCTGCGGGCGACAAGAAATGTCGGGAACAGGAAATTAGCGGATGCTTCAAAGCCTACTGAGACGCCTGCGCCAAGCCGCGCGGCGCATCCATTTCCGGGTTATCCTCTTTGCCGTTCTCACGCTGGTGGCGCTGGCGCTGTCGCGGTTCCTCGGCCCGTTGATTCCCGACTGGCTGGGCGAACGGATCGGGGCAGAGTCCGTGGACCCGATCCTGAACACGCTGGCGTCTTCGATGCTGGCGGTCACGATCTTTTCGCTGACCATCATGACCGGGGCGCTTCAGACGGCGGCGGGGAACTGGACGCCGCGCAGCCATCTGGTTCTGCGTCAGGACACCATCACGCAGTCTGTTCTGTCCACGTTTCTGGGGGCCTACCTCTTTGCCATCGTTGGGATCGTGATGCGCGCGGCGCATCTTTTCGATGACCGGGAGATCGTTGTGCTGTTCTTCATGTCACTGGTCGTCGTGGCGCTGGTCCTGTTGTCCCTGATCCGCTGGATTTTGCACCTCGAAGGGTTGGGCAGTTTGCCGTTCACCGCCTCAAGGATGGAGGCAGAGGCCGCCCAGTCCGTGCAACGGTCATCCGAACAGCCCTGTCACGGGGCCAATCCACTGTCTTCTGACGCGGATGAGATCCCGCAGGATTGCCTGCGGATCAGGGCCGAAAGCGCGGGCTACCTGCAGCAGATCTTTCAAGAGGCGATACAAGCAGAGGCCGCTGACCAAGAAATCTGCGTCTACATCCCGATTGCCGTGGGCGACTACGTCCTTCCGGGACAGACGCTGGCCTGTATATCCGGCGCGGACGAGCTGACCAGCACCACGGAAACCATCTTGAGCGAGAGCCTGCCGCTCGCGCCGGACCGCAGTTTCGAAGAAGATCCGCTGTTCGGCGTCACGGTCCTGTCCGAGGTGGCCGTGCGCGCGCTGTCGCCGGGGGTCAACGATCCGGGAACGGCGATTGATGTGATCAACCGTCTGGCGCGGGTTCTGGTGCCTCTGCAGACGGACCCGATGGATGAGCCTGAACATGACCGGCTGTGGGTCCGGCCCTTGCAGGCGGATGATCTCGTCCGTGCGGGCTTTGATCCGATTGCGCGCTGTGCGGCGGATTCGCTGGAGGTGCATCTGCGCCTGCAAGGCGCGCTGCGGCAATTGGTGGAGGTGGCCGAGGATCCGTCGCTGGTCAAGGCGGCGCGCGATCTGTCGCAAAGCGCGCTGGACCGGGCAAATGCGGATTTCACCTTTTCCGGCGACTTTGAGCGCCTGCGGGACGCCATTGGCTGATCCCGGTCACTCGCTGGCCCAGGTCACCAGCTCCGCTGCCCGCGCCCGCATCCACAGAAGGTCGAACCCGGCGACGATCCGGTATCCGAGTTCAAATGCGGCCTTGGCCTGCGCCTGCGTCAAACCAACGGTGCCGAGGGGTACACCCGCTGCCTTGGCCGCCGCCTCGACACGTTCGACGGCGGCGATGAAATCGGGGTGGTCGAATTGTCCCGAAACCCCCAGCGCGGTCGACAGGTCAAATCCGGCGACGACCAGCACATCAATTCCGGGAACGGCGCAGATGTCCTCGATATTCTCAATGGCCTCAACGGTTTCGATCAGCAGCATGCACACCAGTTGCGGTGCGATGTCCTTTGCATAGCCCGGAATGTCCGTGCCCCAGCGCGATTGTGCGATGAAAGGGCCAAAGCCACGGCTTCCCGCAGGGGGATAACGAAGGGATTTCACGGCCCAGTCTGCCTCGTCCACGGTGCGGATCAAGGGAAAGCAGATCCCCTCGGCTCCAAGATCCAGCGCGCGCTTGACCTGCGCATCAGTGCATTCAGCGATCCGCACAATCGGCGCGCACTCTGTCCCGGCCGTTGCCGCGATCATCGCATGGGCCGACCCATAGTCCACAGCGCCATGTTCGAGGTCGATGATCACGCTATCCACCCCGGATGCGGCAACGGCCTGCGGCACGGTGGCAGAGGGTATGGTGCAAACGACAGAGGTCAGACGACCATCAGGGCGCTGCAGCTTGGATTTGAGGTTGGGCATGGCTGAAAGATCCTTTTCCAAAATGGGTTCGATCAGCCTAGCCGAAGGAACTGGATCGCCATAGGTCTTGGGCATGGCTTTGATACAGTGGCGACGAGGGATGTCGGATTTCGACAAGTCAGCCCCATCTCCAAATCGCAGGATCGCCCCGAACAGCAGTCAAGGAGCGCGCCTCATGCGCAGCCAAGCCCAGGCCGTCGTGATCGGCGGCGGAGTCATCGGATGTTCCATCCTCTATCACCTCACCAAGCTCGGCTGGACCGATGTTGTCCTGCTGGAGCGGGATGAACTGACCTCCGGCTCTACGTGGCACGCGGCGGCGAACATCCACGGGCTGCATGACAGCACCAATATTTCGCGCCTTCAGCACTATACCATGAACCTTTACAAGGAACTGGAGGCTGAGACCGGGCAAAGCTGCGGCGTCTTCCAGTCCGGCAGCCTTTACCTGGCTCAGACAGAGGCGCGTGAACATCAATTGCGCCTGCAGGCGGCCAAGGCCAAGCTGTATGGAATGAACTTCCACGAGGTCACCCGGGACGAGGCAGAGCGCCTGCACCCGCTGGTGAATTTCGACGGCATCCGCTGCATCATGTTCGAACCGGACGGCGGCAATGTCGATCCGTCGGGGGTGACAGCGGCCTATGCGGCGGGTGCCCGCCAGAAGGGCGCGGAAATCCATCGCTTTACCCCGGTCACGGCGACCGAGGCGCAGCCTGACGGGTCATGGATCGTGCGCACGCCCAAGGGCGACATCCGGACCGATTGGGTGATTAATGCCGCCGGTCTATGGGGGCGTGAGGTTGCGGCGCTGGCGGGTATCAAGTTGCCGCTGCAACCGACAGAGCATCAGTATTTCGTGACCGAAACCATTGCGGAAATCGCCGCGATGGACCGACGGCTGCCCTCGGTCGCGGATCGCGACGGCGAGTATTACCTGCGGCAAGAAGGCAAGGGCCTGCTGATCGGCGCCTATGAGCGAGACGTGCGGTTGTGGGCGGAGCAGGGCACCCCGCTGGATTTCGCGCATGAACTGTTTGCCGACGATCTTGAGCGGATCGAAGATAACATGATGCGCGCAATCGACCGGGTTCCGGTGGTGGGCGAGGCGGGGATCAAGCGCGTCATCAACGGGCCAATGATCTGGTCCCCGGACTCGAACGTGCTGTTGGGGCCGGTGCCGGAACTGCGCGGATATTTCTGTTGCAACGGGATCATCCCGGGCTTTTCGCAGTCCGGCGGCATGGGCCTGATGGTCGCGCAATGGATCATCGAGGGAGAGATGCAATACGACATGTTCCCGTGGGACATGGCGCGCTTTGGCGATTGGGCGGACGAGAAATTCACCAAGGCCCGGGTGATGAACCAATACGCGCACCGTTTTGCTATCCATTTCCTGGGAGAGGAACGTGACGCAGGCCGTCCGGTCCGCACACGCCCGGTGTTCGAAATGCAAAAGGACATGGGCGCAAAGTTCGGCCTGAACTTCGGCTGGGAACACCCGGTCTATTTCGACGCGGATCAGCCTGATACGCCCGGTTTCACCCGTCAAGGATGGTGGGACAGCGTCGGGCGCGAGGCACGGATGCTGCGCGAGGCGGGTGGCATTATCGATATCTCCAATTTCGCCAAGTACAGCGTGACCGGTCCGGGAGCCGAGGACTGGCTCAATGCGGTTTTCGCCAACCGACTGCCGCGTCAGGTGGGCCGGTCCTGCCTGACCCCGCTGATCAGCAAACGAGGCGGCATTGCCGGGGATTTCACCGTCACGCGACTGGCCGAGGAGGAATTCTGGGTCATCGGTTCGGGCATGGCCGAACGGTATCACGCCCGCTTTTTCGCCGAGGTGCCCCTTCCGCCGGACACGCATTTCACCTCACTCACGCAGTCGACCTGCGGGTTCAACGTGGCGGGGCCGCGTTCGCGCGAGATGCTTCAACGCATGACCAACACCTCGCTCGGTAACGCGGATTTCCCCTTCATGCGGTCGCGCAGGATCGATGTGTCGGGCATCGAAGTCATGGCTTTGCGGGTGTCGTTCACCGGTGATCTGGGCTGGGAATTGCACTGCCGCACAGAAGACCAGAAACGCCTCTATGAAGCTTTGCTGGAGGCGGGCAGGGCGTTTGGCATCGGTCCCGTGGGAAGCCGCGCCCTGATGTGTCTGCGCATCGAAAAGGGTTATGGCTCATGGAGCCGGGAATACAGCCCGGAATACTGGCCACAAGAGGTTGGTCTGGACCGGCTGTGCAAGCTGGACAAGGATTTCCTCAACAAGGACGCTCTGCTGAAGGTGATCGACAAACCGGCGCGGGAAACGCTGGTGATCCTTGCGCTGGACGATGGGGCCGTTTCCGCCTCGGGCGCGGATGCGACCGGGGGAGAGCCGGTTTTTCGCGACGGTCAGGGGATTGGCCGCGTCACTTCTGGCGGGTACGGCTATTCGGTCGGGCAGAGCCTTGCGCTTGGTTATATCAAAGCGGGCACCGCCGCGCCGGGCGACCGGGTCGATGTCATGGTCCTTGGACGTCCGCATGCCGCGGTTATCCTGTCAGCGCCGCCTTTTGACGCCTCCGGCGACCGTCTGCGCGCCTGAGCGGTCATTGCATCGCGGGCCATCCGATCTTTTGACGCAGGTCCGTGCATTTGTCGGTGCAGTCGGCGCTGCACCGGCGTGACCTGCCATCGTGGGTGATGTAATCGCATTGCCCCACGGTGCCGTCTGCTTCGCAAAAGACGATCATCTCTGACCCGTCGTGGCCTTGCAGGCGGTATTTGGCGATGGCGCTGGCGGAATGGTAGCGACATTCCGCGCCGCTCTGCCGCGGGGCGTGGATGTTGTGGATCTCTTGCAGGTGGTGGCCGCCGTCGAGGTCGAAATAGGCGGCAACGCCTGCTTCCTTGCCGTCTTCATATCGGACCCTTGATTTGATCGGGCCCGGTTGTTGACCCCCAGCTGGGTCGGCGAAATAGGCGCAGGCCAGATAGGTGTCATCATCGCCCGGCGGAATCCGATGCCGCAAGACCTGTCCCGCAGGGTCAGGATTGCGCGGCGGGCAGGTTTCTGCGGAAAGGGTCGACGCTGTCCTGTCCAGCCGGTGATCCAGCGCGGTAATCTGATCGTCGAGGAACCGGATCTGATCGCTGATCCTCTGGCGCATATCCTTGGAGCTTTGCAGCATCTTGCGCACCAACGCTTTGATTTCCTCCCTGATTTCCGGCTTGTCGAGGTCTCCGCCAGAGCCGATCTCGAACCAGTTCACGGTGACTTCTGCTTCGAACTCCGCGCGGGTCAGCACACGGGGCATGCCGCCGTCCAGGTTGGGCAGGAAAAAGCTGTCCGGGTTTTTCAGCATGTCGGCATAGCGTTTGCGGAGGGCCTTCAGACGCTTCCGCTCTTGCTCGAACAGCTTCAACTTGGTCGCATGATTGTCGGCCAGCTTTCCCTTTTCCACCTCAAGCGCGCGATACAACCGTTTCGAGGTTCCGTCCGACCGGGTGAGTTCCGCAACCAGTTCCTTGCGCCGCGCTTCTCGGGCTCCGTAATAGGTAAACAGCTGCTTGATCGTTGTGCAGGGTGGTGCGCAGTCGTCTATTGTGCCGCCATCCAGCCGTTCCAGACGCCCGCGCTCGTCCAGAAGTGCGCGCATCTGATCGTTCAGACTGCGTGAATTCTGGTTGAAGGCTCCCATGCGTTTCAGCGCGTCGACCTCTGCCTGCAGGTCGCGGATCTTCCTGTCGTTGGCTTGCCAGGGCTGGATCCATTCCTGCCACATGCGCATCTGAAAGGCATGGATTTCTCCCTTTTCGACATCATGGGCAAAGATCTGTTGCTCGGTTTTGCGGATGTCGGATCTGATCTTGGCGATTGCCTGCTCGATCTGGGCGTCGGTGTCGGCAGGGGAGGCGTTCGGCAATGCGAAGCACAGGCACGTGAGGAATGACAGAACGATGGTCTGGGTCTTGGTCCACATGGCGTCCTCACTCACTCAGTCGGGAATAGCTGCAGTCCGACACCGGCTCGACAAAGCGCAGGATCAATGCGTCCGAGCCTGCGTCGCGCGCGACGACTATCGTGGCGGGCCAGTCCTTGATCAGGTCAACAACTTGGCCGTCCTGATCCAGCCGCGTCACCTGCGCTGGATAAATCCGGGCAAAGGATAGGTAGGCGGTTGCGTCGTCGGGGAGCGTCTTGCCAATGATCGCCCGTCCTGTCTTGGCGCTGATCCGGGTGAAGGTGCGGAAACCATCCACCGGATCGACCTTCACGGCCTCGCCCGTGAACCCGTCACCGCTGTGAACAAAGGCGAACCTCTGTTCGGTGCAGCCGGGTCCCTTTCCGGACCATGTCCCGGCCAAAGCCTCCGCAGAGAAGGCGCGCACCGGGACCGTGGCAGGCAGCGGAGAGGGAACGGCCGCTTCGCGCGGCCAAGGCAGGGCGCGAGGACCGTCCCGCAGGATCCCGGTCGCATCCGCCGGCGGCGCGGGTTGCGGCAGCCTGCGCTCTGTCTGTGTCCCGCCCGGCCCGCCCTTGAGCCAGTCGTTGATGTCCGACCCCTGCGCTTGCCATAGGACCGAAGGCGCGCTGCTATCAGCGGACGCTGCTGAGGTGGAAATCACAAGGCAACAGGCGATCCCCAAAGCGAAAAGGCGGCGCATGATCTGCTTCCTTTCTCCGGTGCATTGAGAAAGATAGCGAAATCCGCATGTGGGGCCTTGATATGCCTCAAACCTCGCGGGCCGTGGCCGGAAGGCACTGCTCAGAACATGAGCAGTCGGTCACGCGCGCCCCCCCTTTTGGGCCTTGAAGAGGTGTCTTCAGCCTATGCTGAACGGGCAGGGGATGGCGTCCGGATTTGTCACGCCGAGGGGGAAAGGCACCTCAGATATCTGCGGCCAGAGGCCGAACCTTCAACCGGGTGATCCGGTTGTTGTCCCGCGCCATGACCTCGAACCGGAACCCGTGAAAGCTGAAGACCTGCCCCACGGTCGGGATCATTTGCGCCTCGTGAATCACCAGTCCGGCGACCGTGTTCGCCTCATCGTCTGGCAGGGACCAGTCGGTCGCGCGGTTGAAATCTCGGATCGTCATGGCCCCGTCGATCCAGTAATGGCCGTCCTCGGCCCGCTTGATCGGGTGCTCTGCATCGGGGTCGAATTCGTCGGTGATCTCACCCACGATCTCTTCGAGGATGTCCTCCAGCGTGATCAGGCCCTGCAAGGCACCGTATTCATCGACCACCAGCGCAAAATGGGTCCGACGCCGCAGGAATTGCCGCATCTGTTCGTCCAGAGAAGTGGTGTCCGGCACGAAATAGGGCTTCATGGCGATGTCGGTCACCTTGAAGTCCTTGATGACACCCGCCATGGGTTTGACATCATCCACCAGCCGGTACATGGCGCGCAGCAGATCCTTGGCGTGGATCACGCCGATGATGTTCTCCGGATCGTCACGGAAAACGGGCAGGCGGGTGTGGCTGCTTTCAAGGCACTGCTCCAGGATTTCCTGCGGACGCGCGTCGGCGTCCAGCATCTCGATCTTGGAGCGGTGCAGCATGATCTCCTCGACCGTGCGCTCTGACAGGTCCAGCGCGCCAAGGATGCGGTCGCGGTCCTCTTTTTCGACCACACCTTCGGAATGGCCCAACTGCAGGGCGCCCGCGATCTCTTCTCGCACGGCAAGGATGTGGCTGTCGGGATCGGTCTTGACCCCGAAGATGCGCAGCACGCCGCGCACCAGCAAGCGCACAAAGGACACCATCGGGGAAAACAGCCGCACGATCACCGCGATCGGAGCGGAAACCGCTGCGGCGGCAGTTTCGGGATTGGTGATGGCGTAGGTCTTTGGCAGCACCTCGGCAAAGATCAGCACGAGCAGCGTCATGAACAGTGTGGCCAGCGCCACGCCGCTTTCCCCGAAGGCCCGCGTGAACAGGGCCGTCGCCAACGACGTGGCGAGAATGTTGACAAGGTTGTTGCCCAGAAGAACGGAACCGATCAGTCGCTCATTGTCTTCGGTGATCTTGAGCGCCCGCTCGGCCCCCCGTGACCCCTTGTCCACCGCCGCGCGCAGCTTGCCGCGCGATGCGGCGGTAAGGGCGGTTTCAGAGCCCGAAAAGAAGGCCGAGAGCATGATCAGCCCAAGGATCGATCCGGCTGTGATCCAGAAGGCGGCGTTGAAGATTTCGTTCGGGGCGTCCATGTGGGCAGTCCTTTGGGTTTGGACCGGTTATGGGGGCGCGAAGGGGGACGATCAAGGGGCAGGGTGCTGTATCTGTAGCGCGCCGTTCCACGTGTGCCTCGGGATTTCAGCCGTCCTTTGCCAGCGGGTGATGCTCCAGCACCAATTCGCGCAACCGCTCTTCCAGAACGTGGGTGTAAATCTCTGTCGTGGCCACGTCGGCGTGGCCCAGCAGCGTCTGGATGGCGCGCAGATCAGCGCCGTTGGCCAGCAGGTGCGTGGCAAAGGCGTGCCGCAGGGTGTGCGGCGTGACCTTGTCCGGGGACACTCCGGCTTCCACCGCAAATTCCTTGATCAGCAGGTAAAAGGCATGCCGGGTCAGATGTCCCGCCTTGCCGCGCGAGGGGAACAGGAAAGGTGATGCCTGTTTTCCTTTGGCCCGCGCGGAGTCCTCTTGTGTGTCGCGTTCGGCCAGCCATGCGGCCAGTGCGGCCCGCGCTGGCGGCGAAAGCGGCACCATACGCTCCTTGCCACCCTTGCCGCGGATCAGCAGCATCCGGGGATCGCCCCGCGCCGACCCGATCGGCAATGAGACCAGTTCCGTCACCCGCATCCCGGTGGCATAGAGCACCTGCATCAGACAGGCGTTGCGGGTGCGGTCAGATGCCGTGCGGCCATGTGCCTGAGCAGCGTCCAGCAGGCGATCGACTTCTTCGACCGACAGCGTCTTGGGCAGGCGTTTGTCCCGGCCGGGACCGGAGATCTGAAGCGCGGGATTGTCCTCTCGCAGGGCTTCTTCGAAGGCGAAACGGTAGAGTTGCTTCAACGAGGACAGACGGCGGGCGCGGGTCGCGCGCGAAAGCCCCTGTGCGTCACAGTGGATGAGGTAGGATTCGATATCGGCCTGCGTGGCCTGGGCAAAATCCGTTCCCGCGTCGACCAGCCAGTCCTGTGCATGGGCAAGGTCGCGCTCATAGGCCGCCAATGTATTGGCCGCCGCCCCGCGTTCGGCGGCCAGCGCCTCCAGAAACAGGGGCACCCAGCGGGCGGGCGTCACCGGCGTGCCCTTTCCGCGTCGAGAATCATCAATTCCAGCGAGGCGCGGCGCGCCAGATCCTCCAAACCAACGGCGCGGAACGTGGCGATGGCATCGGTCAGATCCTGTCCGTTCCCCGCCGCGCCGCTGGAAAAGAGTGACATGGCGCGCAGGATCACCTCACCCAGCCGCCCCTGATCCAGTTGGTCGCCCAGTACCGTGGGCACCGGTGCGCCGGCAAAGGCCGCTGCCACAGCCTCCGCATGAGGCAAATCGACGGCGTCCTGCGGTGCCTGGCCGGTGGCGATGGCCGACAGGAACCGAGTTTCGGTACCAGTGTCGTCAAGCCCCTGCGACAGCGTTTCATAGGCGGGCGACAGGAAGCCGGCGCGCCGCGCGATCCCTGCACTGCGCCCCGCCAGCGGCAATTGGGCCAGTTGTTCGGCATAGAGCTCTGCAAAGGGAACCAGCAACCGGGCGGAGGCCATCTGGGGCCAGACACGCTCCAGTTCCGGCGCCACGGCATCTGGTGCGCCCCGCGTCAGTGCGCGCTCAAAGTCCTGCAGCGCGTCGACCCTGTCCCAGATCCCGCCCGAGGCTGCAGGCTGCCGCAGGGTGTAAATCCCCACCAACCGGTTCGCCGGCAGGCTGCCCGCCCGCGCCAGCCGTTCGGCGGCCTGAATCTGGTCCCGCCAGCCATTGTCGCCGGACAGGTCCAGCACGGCATATGGCAGCGGCAAGGGCGCCGTGGGCAGTGGTTCGCCCAAGGCTTCGAACAACCGGAATTCCAACGGTGTCGGGCGCACCGGCGGCAAGAGCGCGGCGTCGCTGCTCAGCTCGGGGTCAAGGAACCGGGTCAACAGCTCCGCCTTGCGCCCGCCTAGATCGCCAAGGCTTTGTGCGGATTGCAGGATCAGCGCCGCCCGCAGCCAATCGCCAGATCGCGCGGTGCAAAAGATGCGCAGGGCTATATCGTCGCTCAACCTTGGTTGAACGGACAGCGCACGGCAGACCGGTTCGGACTGGCCCAGCAACAGTGCAAGATCCGCCCAGATCGCAAATAGATGCGGATCCTGTACCCCGGTGATGTCCAGAAGTGCCAGGGCTTCCTCGACAAGGCCCTGATCCTCCAGCCATGTCAGGCGGGCGGTCAGATAGGCAAGATCCCGGTCGCCCTCGGGTGGTTCGGCCTCTGCCAGCATCATCGTGCGCATCTGCGCACGCAAGGCGGGAACCGGCAGCTCTAGCGCGCGGATCAACCCTTCGAGCGTGGCTGGGTCCGAGGCGCTCCACAGCGACAGCGGCAGGCCGGTCACGCTGGACGGCAACAACCCGGCGACGCCGACATTGGGCGCATCCAGCGGTGCCGACTCGACACTTGGTGGCGTGGCATTGCGCGCAATCGGGTCATCCTGCGCCGCGGCCGGGCACGACAGGGACATGCCGAACAAGGCGACAAGCCCGGTGGACCGCAAGACACGGCGCATCACGGGCCGCGCGCAAAGCGACCTAACCGTCATTGAGGTCCACGGGAACACGCCGTTCCGACTGCGGCGGACTGAAATCCGCGCCAAAGAACGGCCCGACATAGGCATAGGCCACCAGTGCCAGCCCCGCCAGCACAAGCAGATAGAATAGCCATTTGATAAGTCGGCCCATGAGAAATCACCCTGCCTCGTCTTTTTTCATCTTATACCTAGCCTTTTTCGCGCGATCACGTCATTCACGCAACAGACAAGAGATGGGCGAAGGATGGCCGAGGCGACGGTTCACAAGGGTTTGATCCTGCACAAGACAATCGTCTTTGTGGGAATGATGGGGGCCGGCAAGACCGCGGTGGGACGAACTCTCGCAGGTCAGCTTGGCGTCATGTTCCGCGATTCGGACCATGAAATCGAAGAAGCGGCCAACATGAGCATTGCCGAGATCTTTGCGCGTGACGGAGAGCCGTTCTTTCGCCGCAAGGAAAGCCAGGTGATCGAACGCCTGCTTGAGGGTGATCCGGGCATTCTGTCCACCGGCGGCGGGGCCTTTCTGGCGGACCGGAACCGCGAGATGATCTCACGCATGGGGGTTTCTGTCTGGTTGAATGCCGATCTGGATCTGTTGTGGGACCGGGTGCGGCACAAAGATACGCGCCCGCTGCTGCGGACAGCGGACCCCAAGGGCACGCTCAAGGGGCTCTACGATGCGCGGGCGCCGATTTATTCGCAGGCCGATGTGCAGGTTCAGTCGCTGCCGGGCATGTCGCTGGACAAGATGGCAAGACGGGTCGCGGACCGGCTGGTGGAAACGCGGCCGGATGTACTTGAGAGGGTGGGATGACCGAAACGGTGAAGGTGCCTCTGCCGGGGCGGGAATACGATGTGCGCATCGGCGCGGGATTGCTTGAACGGGCAGGGGCCGAGATTGCACCGCTCCTGAAACGCCCGCGCGTGGCCGTGGTCAGCGATGAAACCGTGGCCGCCGCCCATCTGGACACGCTGAAACAGGCGCTTTCCCGCGAAGGTATCGACTGCGTTGCTCTGACCCTGCCTGCCGGGGAAAGCACCAAGGGCTGGCCGCAGTTCACGCGCACCGTGGAATGGCTGCTGGAACAAAAGGTCGAACGGCGCGATGTCGTGGTGGCCCTCGGCGGTGGCGTTATCGGCGATCTGGTGGGCTTTGCGGCGGCAGTTCTGCGGCGCGGCGTGCGCTTTGTGCAGATTCCGACCTCTTTGCTGGCGCAGGTGGACAGTTCGGTCGGGGGCAAGACCGGCATCAATGCGCCGCAGGGCAAGAACCTGATCGGTGCCTTCCACCAACCCTCGCTGGTTCTGGCCGATATCGGAGTGCTCGACACCCTGACCCGGCGGGACTTTCTCGCGGGCTATGGTGAGGTGGTGAAATACGGGCTTCTGGGCGATGCTGCCTTCTTCGACTGGCTTGAGGAAAACGGCACGCGGGTGGCCGATGGCGACCGGGATGCCCGCGCCTATGCCGTGAAACGCTCGGTCGAGATGAAAGCCGAAATCGTGCTGCGGGACGAGACCGAACAGGGCGACCGGGCGCTATTGAACCTTGGTCATACCTTCTGCCACGCATTGGAGGCCGCAACCGGCTATTCCGACCGGCTGCTGCACGGAGAGGGCGTGGCGATCGGCTGCGCCATGGCCTTTGAACTCTCGTCCCGGCTGGGCCTGTGTTCGCAAGAGGATCCCAGCCGCGTGCGTGCGCTGCTGAAAGACGCGGGCATGCGCTGCGACCTGAAGGATATTCCCGGAGATCTGCCGTCGGCAGAGGTGCTTCTGGACCTGATGGGACAAGACAAGAAGGTGATCGACGGCCAGTTGCGCTTCATCCTTGCCCGGGGCATCGGCGCGGCTTTCGTCACCTCCGACGTGCCCCGCGATCAGGTCCTGAAGCTGTTGCAGGAACAACTCGCCGAACGGTGACATCGCCGTTTCTTTGGTTCGAAAAACACCTCGGGGGGCAGGGCAGCGCGCTGACGGGGGCAGAGCCCTCGTTTGCCGCGCGGATCGATCCCGCAAGGGGCCGAAACCCCTCAGCGCTTGCTGCGCAGAACCATCAACTCACCAACGTTTTCAGAAGTAACATATCCGATCACATGGCCGGCCTTGTCCACCGCCGCTACCGCCGGGGCCTGCTGCAGTGCCTCCAGAGCCTCGGCCAGCGGTGCGGCGAGGGGCAAGGCCGGGACGCTCTGCATGACGTCGCTCACCGGGATCGTGGTGCGGCCCTGAGCGACAGCCTCGAACAGGGCTTGCCGCGTCAGGAACCCGGCCAGAAAGCCTTCGCCATCCAGCACCGGGAATTCATGCTGCGTGGTGCGGATCAGGGTTTGCGCAGCCACATGCATCGGATCGACGGGAGAGAGGCTTTCAAAACTGGTGATCATGGCGTCGCGCAGGTGCAGGCCCTTGGCGATATCCCGGCTTTCCACGTCACGCGCCTCGGCATTGGCGGCGAAAAAGACAAAGAGGGCGATCAAGAGCAGGATCAGGTTGCCCGACAAGAGGCCTAGGAAGCCAAAGACAAAAGCGGCGATCTGACCTGCGCTGGCCGCAATTCGCGTGGCCCGTACGCGGTCCATGCTGAAACCGAGGGCCGCGCGCAGCACGCGTCCGCCGTCCATCGGGAAGGCCGGTATCAGATTGAAGATCGCAAGGAACAGGTTCACCGCCGCCAGTCGTCCAAGAAAATCGGCCGTGTTGGCAGGGTCGGACAGCGCCTCCATCTGGGTCGACGCGCCCAGGGCGATCAGGACGGCCCAGATCACGACGTTGACTGCAGGACCCGCCAGCGCCACTGCAATCTCCTGAGCCGGCTTCTCCGGCATCCGTTCCATCCGGGCCATGCCGCCGATGGGCAGCAGGGTGATGTCGGGCGTCTTGATCCCGTAGCGGCGGGCCATCAACGCATGGCCATATTCATGCGCGACCACGCAGGCAAACAGCGCCAGGATGAAGGCCATGTTTTCCAGTGCCGCCGGGGCACCGTTTTCCGCCCAGGCCGCTGCACCCACCCAGGCGAGCAACAGGAAGAAGGTGGCATGCACCCGCAATTCGGACCCAAGCAGGCGGCCAAGTCGGAAAGTCCAGGTCATGTGCGCTCCGTGGCTGGTGGTTCCCCTCATGAAATAGGGCGTGATCCAGTGGAGCGCTACCGCGCGCTCTTATTCTGCAAGCGGCGAGGTGACGCGGGGCGTCTCATGTCGGCGCTGTTTGAGGTGCAGGGGAGGAATTGAAAAAGGCGGTTGAGGGCGAACCCGCCTTCAACCGCCTGTTCTTTGGTCTTGCTGGTCGTCTAACGCAGGATCCGTCGCGCGGATCCTTCATCGCCAACGATCGGAAAGGATCCCGCTCAGAACGGGATCTCGTCGTCCAGATCGCGCGAGGGCGCGCGGGAGGGGGCCGAACCACCGCCCGATCCACCACCATAGTCACGGTCTTCATAACCACCGCCGCCACCATAGTCGCCGCCGCCCGATCCGCCGCCGTAGCTTCCGCCACCGCCGCCACCGCCGTCGCGGCCATCAAGCATCTGAAGCGATCCGCCAAAGCCCTGGATGACCACCTCGGTCGAATAACGGTCCTGCCCGGACTGGTCCTGCCATTTGCGGGTCTGAAGCTGACCTTCGATGTAAACCTTAGAGCCTTTTTTCAGATACTGCTCGCAGACGCGGACCAGACCTTCCTGAAAGATCGCGACCGAATGCCATTCTGTCCGCTCCTTGCGCTCGCCGGTGTTCCGGTCCTTCCAAGTCTCGGAGGTCGCGATCCGCAGGTTGCAGACCTTACCGCCGTTCTGGAACGTCCGCACCTCGGGATCGCGCCCGAGGTTTCCGATCAAAATCACCTTGTTGACGGAACCTGCCATGTCTCTCCCTTTCGAATCTTATCGGCGCATGTCCGCCGACCCTATACCATCCACGGAACCGGGCAAAAGAGGTGCGTCCGGAACACTGGCGAAATTCTGGAAATTGCGTATAGTCCCGCCGGTGAAGGTCAAAAAATTTGGGATGGTGACATGGTTCGGGGGGCATTTCACGGCTTCTGCTTGGGTGTCGGGCTGACGGTGGCCGCAGGCGGCGCCACGGCCGAGGTCATTTCGACAAAGAACCGCGCGCTCCTGTTTTCCAGCCAGACCAAGGTTTTGGATAACCGGGCGGCGAAACAGTACAAGGGCTCTGTCCGGCTGCAACCGCCAAAGGTGGTGACACCGACCAAGTGGGGCCCGCCAACTGCCGAGGGCACGGTTCCCGCGTATCGCGGCCGATACAATGGTCCTTTTGCCGATATGGCGCGGGTCGCGGCGCGCAAACATGGCATCCCTGAGGATCTGTTCCTGCGGCTGGTGATGCAGGAATCGCGCTTTAACCCCAAGGCAAAATCCCACAAGGGCGCCATCGGTCTGGCGCAATTGATGCCCGGCACGGCCAAGCTGTTGGGGGTCGATCCCCATGATCCCAAACAGAACCTCGAAGGCGGAGCGCGCTATCTCAAACAGCAGTTCAAGGCCTTCGGCAGCTGGCGTCTGGCGCTGGCGGCCTACAACGCGGGACCGGGCGCGGTCAAAAAGCATGGCGGTGTGCCGCCGTACCGCGAAACACGCAATTATGTGAAAAAGATCTGGGGCAGCTAAGCGCCAGGCCATCTGAGGCCGTGCGGTTTAAAGCTTGGTTATGCCTTTGATGGCAGATTGTCGCCGTGAACTGTCTACGGGACCGGTGCAATGCTGCGCGACGGCTGCAAACATGTTGTTTTCTTGGGCGGCGGCTTGCTGCTGGTTTTGGTCCTTTTGATGCCCCGGACGGCGGCTGCGCAATCCTGTCGGTTGCCGCCGGACCTGATGGCCGTCGCCCGCGTGCTGGCCGCGCTTCCCGAAGGTGGGGGGCAATTGCCGCCGGAACTGGCCGGGCGCCTGTCCCGGCAGTTGGACGGGTTGTCCGAAACTCGTATTCTGGACGCGCTGCGGGACAGCGGCATGGACAGCGTCAAACCTGTCGCCATCGACCTGCTGGCCGAGGCCGGGCGGCTGGGGGACGGCGCGGCTCATAATCCCGCGCGTCTGGGCGAGTTGCTGAAGAACCTCGATCGTGACAGCACGTTGGCTTGTGTCGAAGGGGGCGGGTCCGGTTTCCAAGAGGTGCAACGCAGCCGCTCTGGCGGGGTTTTCGGGAAAGAGGGGCTCAACTGGTCCGAACTTGAGAAAAGAGCGGAGGAGGAGAAGCTGTTTGCCGCCGGGGCGGTCGTGGCGGTGATGACGATCTTCATTTCTGCCCTTGTCCTGATCGACACCGGGTACCGGTGGGTGATGGCGCTGCTCTACAATCGGAAAGCCTGCCGCATTCCTTGTGATCTGAAGGTCGGAAAGCGGACCATTAACGGTCTCATCATCACGCTGGGTAAGGGCGGGTGCCGGTTTCACCCGTTGAACACCATGGCTTTTGACGAAGTGTTGACGGACATGCGGGGCAGTCTGACGGTCATTCGGGTCGAAGGCACTGAACTGCAGGCGCGGTCCAGCGGGATCTATGACACGGTCACCGATTTTCGGTTCGAAAAACCGATCACGATCAAGCAGCAAAAGGCGCTGCTCGAACACTCCACGATCTCTCCCTATTACATACGCAAGGGGCGCAACGGCGGAGAGAGCGCGACAGAGCACCTGATCGGCTAACAGCGCCACGTTGGGCAACTGAGCCGAGAACCAGTTTTCAAGGTATTTCGCGCCAGGAAATCCGCCGAGCCCGGAAGGGTTTTCGAATCGAAACCATATCCATTGCTTTCCATGTAGCCTTGCGGTGCTGACGCGCCGTAGGGGGCTGCATCGTCACTCAGGACTTTTCTATTCATACGGCGCAGATGCCGGAAATCCCCGCTCGAGGCGCGATCTTGCATTGTTGGGTCACATGGCAAAACCCGGGCTTGGTGGGCAAGATCACGGCGGCCCCGGCTGGCTCTATGCCGGTCAGAAGCCTGATCGACCGACTGCGTAGAACCCAAAATCCAGCCCATTCCTTGAGACGTGAAAACCCGGGTGCAGTACCCGGGCTTTACTTCACTCCGCGGCGATCTTGATCACCGGTTCCATCGCGTCGAACTCGGCATCGGCCAGATGACACTTGATCTGATGCCCGTCTGCCATTGTCCGCACTGGCGGCACCTCTTTTTCACACAACCCGCCCGGCACCTTTTCCTTCCATCGGCAACGCGTCTGGAATGGGCAACCCGAGGGCGGGTTCATGGCTGAGGGAATGTCGCCCTCCAGCACGATGTGCTTTTTTTGCACACGGGTGTCGGCGATGGGCACCGCCGAAAGCAGCGCCTCGGTATAGGGGTGGTAGGGCGGTGAAAAGACCTGGTCCGTGGTGCCCAATTCAACCACGTGACCAAGGTACATCACCATGACCCGGTCGCTGAGATAGCGCACGATGCTGAGGTCGTGGCTGATGAACAGCAAGGTTGTCTTCTGCTCACGCTGGATTTCCATCAGCAGATCGGTCACCGCGGCCTGCACCGACACGTCCAGCGCTGAAACTGGCTCATCGGCGACCACGATCCGCGCACCGCCTGCAAAGGCGCGCGCGATGCCCACGCGCTGCTTTTGCCCGCCGGACAACTGGCGCGGCATCCGGTCGGCGAATTCGCGCGGCAGTTTCACAAGGTCCAGCAGGCGCAGCATCTTCTCGCGCCGTTCCTCGTCGGTCTTGCCCTCGCCAAAGATTTCCAGCGCGCGGATGATCTGCCGTCCGACGCTCATCGACGGGTTCAGGGTATCAAACGGGTTCTGGAACACCATCTGCACATCGGCGATGGTCTTGGTGTCACGCTTCTCGATCGGGATGCTTTCGATATTGCGGTTGTCCAGCAGGATCTGCCCGTCGGTCGCGGTCTCCAGCCCCATCAGAACCTTGGCGAAGGTGGATTTGCCACAGCCGGATTCCCCCACGATGGCCAGCGTCTCGGATTCCCGCGCCTCGAAGCTGAGCGTCTCGTTGGCCTTGACCACCTTCTTTTCACCCGAAGAGCCGAACAGCGCGTTGGCCGCCACCTCATAGTACTTCTTCAACTGGTCCATCTTGAGCACGACCTTGCCGGGCTCGGACTTGACCGTTGTGCTGACGTTCTGGGGCGGTGCGTTCCAGTCGATCTCGTCAATCCGCAGACAGCGCGAATTGTGCCGGTCGTTGCCGGGGATCTTCTGCATCGGGATACGCTCAACCGCGTCACAGCGCCCTTCGACAAAGTAATCGCAGCGCGGCCCAAAGTTGCAGCCCGGCGGACGTTCGTGCGGCAAGGGAAAGTTGCCGGGGATCGCCACCAGCGGGCGCGCGTTTTTGTCCGCGCCGGGCAGGGGGATCGACCGGAACAGCGCCTGCGTATAGGGGTGCTGCATCTCGTCAAAGACGTCTTCGATGCTGCCCGTTTCCACCTGCTCGCCGGAATACATGACGCAGATCCGGTCGCAGGTTTCCAGCACAAGGCCAAGGTTGTGCGAAATGAACAGCATTGAGGTGCCGTATTTGGTGCCCAACTCCTTGACCAGTTCGACAACCGCCGCCTCGACCGTCACGTCCAGCGCGGTGGTCGGCTCATCCAGGATCAGCAGGGCGGGTTCCGCCATTAGCGCCATGGCGATCACGATCCGCTGCTGCTGACCACCGGACAACTGGTGCGGATAGCTGTCCAGCATCCGTTTCGGGTCGGGCAGCTTCACGTCAGTTACAACCTGAAGCGCACGCTCATAGGCTTCCTTTTCGCCGACGCCCTTGTGGATCATCGGCACTTCCATCAGCTGTTTGCCGATTTTCATGGCCGGGTTCAGGCTGGCCATCGGCTCCTGATAGATCATGGCGATTTCAGAGCCCCGGATGTCGCGCAGTTCTTCCTGGCTCATCTCGTTCAGGTTGCGTCCCTTGAACCTGATCGACCCGCCGACGATGCGGCCGTTCTTGCCAAGGTCCTGCATCACCCCCAGCGCCACGGTGGATTTGCCGCAGCCGGATTCGCCCACAAGGCCCACGGCCTCACCCGGCTGCACCTTGACCGAGAAATCCATCACGGCTGGGATCTCGCGCAGGCGGGTAAAGAAGGAAATCGAGAGGTTGTCGATCTCCAGGATCGGGCCGTCATAATCGTCTTTCATGTCGTGTCTCCCTGTCGGAGCAGCCGTCGAAACATCCTGTGTTTCCTTGGGCCGAAAATACCTCGGGGGTCTGGGGGCAGAGCCCCCAGTCCGGGTTCCATCAATCGCGCAGCGATTCTTCCCGCAGACCGTCCGCCAGCAGGTTCAGCCCCAGGACAAGGCTGAGCAGCGACAGCGCGGGGGGCAGGGCGGGGTGCAGGTAGATCGATAGGAGCTTGCGCCCCTCGTTGATCGTCGACCCCCAGTCCGGGCTTTCCGGCGGCAGGCCAAGACCGAAGAAACCCAAGGTCCCGAGAAGGATCGTGGTGTAGCCGATGCGCAGGCAGAAATCGACGATCAGCGGGCCGCGTGCGTTGGGCAGGATCTCCCACAGCATGATGTACCAGGGGCGTTCTCCCCGGGTCTGCGCCGCTGCCACATAGTCGCGCGTCTTGATGTCCATGGTCAGGCCCCGCACGATGCGGAACACCGTGGGCGAGTTGACGAAGACCACCGAGACAAAGACCACCAGAACGCCGCCCGGAATGTCGAAGAAGTCGAGCGGCCAGAAGGTGATCTTGGACGAGGTCGGATCGGGATTGTTGATCAGCGACATATAGGCAAGGAACAGCGGGATCAGCACAACCGCTAGCCAGATGTAATTCTTCTGCGGCTGCGTGCGGAAGCGCGAGTGAATCAGCACGCCGAAGAAAACCAGCGGGAAGATGAACAGGATCACCGCCATGTATTGCGGCAGGCCTGTCGCCACGATTTCCGGCGTCACCAGCAGGTAGAAAAGCAGGATCACCGGGAAGGCGAGGATCAAGTTGGCCAGAAAGCTGAGCAGCGTGTCGAGCCGTCCGCCGTAATAGCCTGCCGGCAGGCCCAGCGTGATGCCCACCATGAAGGCAAAGACTGTGGCCAGTGGCGCGATGGCGATCACGATGGTCGACCCGGCCACGACGCGGGTGAACACGTCCCGGGCAAGGTTGTCTCCGCCCAGCAGATACCAAAGATATTCACCTTCCTCGGCACCACGCAGCGGAATGCCCGGCTTCTTGTTCTTCATGCCAGAGGCCTGGCTCAGCGGGTCATGCGTGGCGATCCAGTCGAAGAGACCGTAGAAAATCGCCGTGTAGACCCAGAACATGACAAGGCCGAAGCCGATCATGCCGATCATGGAATCGAACAGCTTGCCGTATAGGCCCAGACGCCGTTTGTAATGAATCGAGGCGACATAGGTCACCACCAGCGCGATCCAGACCGGGATCAATTGCTGGCTGACGCCGCCGATGATCCCGGCATTGGTGCCCATTGCCGCGCCGCCAAGGATATAGGCCAACACCAGCGCCAGCAGAGCCAGCCCCAGCCAGTTCACCAGTTTCGCCGACAATCCCCAGACGCCGCCGGTGGCGATGATAGTGCCGTCTGGGTTGGTCTGGATGCCAGTGTCCGGCTCGAAAAAGGACAGGACGATCTTGGCTACCACGGCCACCGCGAAGATGGGGACGAGGATGAACAGGATCGGGTCCAGGACGGTGCCAAGGCCGCCAGTCCAGCTCAGTTCGGACCCGCTCCCTGCGCTCGCACTTTGACTGAATGCCGAAGCAATCAGAGCCGCGACAGACAGGATGCCAGCGATAAAACAAATCGCCGTGGACACGACAAACACAGTTCGAGATCCATCGTCGGTCTTGCCGCGCGTAGCCATTGCGGACACACCGAAAAGGATCAAAGCAGTGAGCGCGTATGTGACGCTGGAGGAAAGAAAGGCAATCATCTATGTCTCCTCAGGTTACGCTGATGCGGGGGTTAAGGTAGACATAGCCGATGTCCGAAATCAGCTGAGTCACCAGCACGACGATCACCGACACGACCGAGATCGCCAGCAGCATCTCGATGTCGTTGTTGCCGGCGGCGCGGACCAGTTCCCATCCGACGCCCTTGTACTGGAACAGGGTCTCGACGATCACCACGCCGTTCAGGAGCCAGGGGAATTGCAGCATGATCACCGTGAAGGGGGCGATCAACGCGTTGCGCAGAGCGTGTTTCATGACGATCTTGCCGAAACTCACGCCTTTCAGGCGCGCGGTGCGGATGTATTGCGCGGTCATGACCTCTGCCATGGAGGCGCGGGTCATCCGGGCGATATAGCCCATACCATACAGTGCGATGGTCAGCACCGGCAGAAAGAAATTCTCGAAATTCGCGCTTTCCATCGCCGAGGTGGCGGTGCCCTTGAACCATTTCAGGCCCACCGCCGACGAGGTGAAGATTGCGATGAACAAAACGCCCGAAACGTATTCCGGCGTCGCGGTTGTGGTGATCGAAAAGGTCGACAGAGTCCGGTCCAGCGCCGATCCCTCGCGCATCCCGGCCAAAACGCCGACGATCAGCGCAGAGGGCACCATCAGCAGCATCACGCACAGCATCAGGAAGCCGGTGTTGCCGATCCGCGTCCCCAAAGCCTCGCCCACCGGGGCTTTGGACACCGTCGACCATCCCCATTTGCCCTGCAGGATTCCGCAGAATGTCGGGGCGTCTTCCGGGGTCGTGCCGGGCAGGATGCAGCGTCCACGCGACACGCCGTCCCGGTCAACGCCGGTCCAGCCCGGAATGATGCCAAGCCATTCGCCGTAATTGCGGAACAGTCGGGTATCAAAGCCGGTGTTCACCTGCGCCGAGGCTTCTTCAAGCGTGATCGCGCCCGACCGGAAATCCGCCAGCATGTCTTCGTCCAGAGGCGATCTGTAGCCGTTGTTGGACAGCCAGGTGGCAACCTCGATATCCGTCATCCGGAAGTTGCCCTCGGATTTCGCAAGCTTTTCCAGGTTTGGATAGAGGTTCGTCATGACGAAGACGATGAAGGTCAGACAGAGGGCTGTCAGTAACATGACCCCGACGCGCCTGAGGATGAAAAGACCCATTAATGCCCCCGTTGGTGGCTGGGGACCGGTACTTTGCCGGTCGCTCTTGCTATTTGCTGAGGCCCGCAATGTCGCGCAGGCCGAGGCGAAAAGGGCCGCGCGATCCCTCGCGCGGCCCGGTATCAGATCAGCCGGTCAGGCTGCGATGCCCCACTTGTAGATCTGGGGCAGGTAGGCGATGTGCATGTCCACGCCGACAAGGTTCTCGCGGTGGTGGCGCATGATCGACCGCCAGTACGGCTGGATGGTCACGCCTTCGTCGATCATGATCGACTGCAGTTTCGCCATCACCGTGCGGCGCGCGTCGGCATCCGCAATCGAGTTCGCCTCTGCCAGCAGGCTGTCGAACTCGGCATTGGCAAAGCCCGCTTCGTTCCACGCTTCGCCCGACTTGTAGGCAAGGCCAAGGATCTGCGTGCCCAGAGGGCGGTGGTTCCAGTTGGTCGACGAGAACGGGTATTTGACCCAGTCGTTCCAGAAGGTCGAACCGGGCAGAACCGTCCGCTTGACCTGAATGCCGGCGTCGCGCAGCTGCGCTGCCACGGCATCGGTGGTGTCCTTGCGGTATCCGTCGTCGATCGAGATCAGCTCATGCTCGTAGTCGGCCATGCCGGCCTCTGCAATCAGCTCTGCGGCCTTGGCGGGATCGTAGGGGATACGCGTGACGGCCGGATCGAATTCCGGGTGCATCGGGCCGACGTGGCAGTTGTCGGCGGCGATGCCGTTGCCCGCATAGCCAAGTTCAAGGCAGATCGCATTGTCGACCGCCATCGCGATGGCCTGACGCACGCGTTTGTCGCCGTAGATCTTGTTGCCCTGATCGTCCTCGGCCAACTGGTTCGGACGGATCACGATGGTCGCACCAGAGGCGACAGAGGATTTGGTCAGGCCGATGGCATCGAGGATCTCGATGAATTCGCCCAGCGACTCCCAGTTCATGTCGATTTCTTCGGATTCGTAGGCGGCGATCACAGCGGCCGGATCGGTGCCGTAGTCGACGAATTCGATGCGATCGACATAGCCGCCCTTGCCGGCGGCATAGCCCCACCACTCGTGGCCTTCATTGCGGACCAGCACACCCTTGACGCCCACTTCGAGGCTTTCGGGCAGCATGAAACCGGTGCCGACCGGGTTGTCCAGCATGGTCGCCGCGTCGTGGCTGCTGTGCACGATCGCGGCCGGATAGTCGGCAAAGCCCGGAATAATGGTGATGTCGGGAGCCTTGCAGACCAGTTTCACCGTATGGCTGTCGACCACGTTGATGGCGCCGTCGGCCGCTTTCTTGGTGGTGTCGTCGATCAGCGAGGCCATGCGCGCCGCCATCGAGTTGCCTTCGACTTCCTGCTCACACCACATGGCGATGTTGCGCGCCACGTCTTCGGCAGTGAAATCTTCACCGTTGTTCCACTTCACGCCCTGACGGACGCGAAGGGTGTATTCGGTCGCGTCGGCGTTGGCTTCCCAGCCTTCCAGCAGCATCGGTTCGAACGACCCGTCGCTGTTGTATTCCACGAGGTATTCCAGCCAGCCAGCGGTGAATGTCGCGATCTGGGTCCAATCGTAGGTGCGCGGATCCTTCAGCGCGCGGACTTCCATTTCCATACGGATGGTGCCGCCTTGCTGGGCGTGTGCTGCCGCCTGTGCCGGACGCTGCAGACCGCCCAGAGCATAGGCCGCCGCCGAGGTCAGACCCAGCGCGGTTGTGCGAGCGATGAATTCACGGCGGCTCAGCTGGCCGGCCTTGAATTCACGCGCGTACATTTTCGCAGCCGGATGTACCTGCTGCTGGTTATCGAACGATGTCATTCTTTTCTCCCTGTGACACGTCTCGTTTCAGCCGGGGGTCTTTTTTGGACGCTTAATGAAAGGCCTCATCCCGTGACCCTCCGTGCCATGCCCCACGCTGAACGCCATTGCGCACGAGATGGGTTGCCCCGTCAACGCCCGCTATCGTCCTTTTTGCGTTCAAAAACGACATGGTCCTTATTCAAAAGCGACATGGGCCCGGGCGCAAGTCACTTCCGCGGGAACGCTTTGTCGCGCGGACCCTTTGTGGTTACTGCGCCGCGCAGGCTTTCGGCGCGCAAGGCAGAGGGGGATTTGCCGGTATGGGTCTGGATAAAGCGTGTGAAATAGGCGGCAGAGGCAAAGCCCAGCGATTTTGCCACCTCCTTGACTGGCGGCCTCGGGCTCTCAAGCGCGATCCGCGCCGCGTAAAGTTTACGCTCGGATAGAATTTCGGCGGCGGTTTTGCCACAGGTGGCGCGGCAGACGCGGCTGAGATGGGTGGGGGTCACGTCCAGCGCCTCGGCGTAGTGGCCCATCGTTTGCGAGGAGCGGTAGCCGCGGGTCACGGCCTGCGCATAGCGCCGCACAAGGCGGAACGCGGCTGTGTCGCGCGGTGTTTCGGCGGCGTCCTGTTGCAACTGGCGCTGCAGCCAGACCGCCACCAGCCCGACATTCGCGCGCAATGCGTCCTGCATCAGCGGTCGGCCCTGCATCAGCTCGCGGTTCATCGTGTCGATGTAGCCGGTCAGTTCGGCCTGCGCGATGCCTTCGCGTATGCGCAGCAGCGCCGGGGCCTGAGGAAGGTGGTCGCTCATGCCCGTCGGACACCGCAGGATCAGCCCCTGCGCGTTGTTCGCCAGATCGATGGAAAACAGCGTGCCCGCGGGCAGATACAGCGCGTTGTGCATCGAGATCCCGCGCCGGACGCCATTCACCGTCACCCGGCCCTGACCGCGCGTGACCCACAACAGTACCTCTTCCTCACGGTCGTGCAGCAGGGTGAATTTCCACGGCGCGCCCTGTGCTTCCAGCCCGTAAGAACCGCTGCGCACCATGCCCACGGGTCTTTGCGGCGCTGGCGGCATCGGGTTCTTTAGGAAGCCGGGCCTGCTCATGCGGCCAGCGCCTCGGCGTTGACCCAGTGCCACTTGCCCATGCGGGCGCGGAACCATGTGCGCTGACGTTTGGCGAATTGCCGGGTCAGGATCGTCGCGCGCTCGATGGCGGTGTCCAGATCGATTTGACCGTCCAGATAGGCCATGAGTTCCGCCGCGCCGATGGCCTTGGCCGATGGGCGGGCAGGGCTCCAACCCGCACGGTTGGCGCGCGCCTCGTCCAGCGCGCCGGTATCGACCATCTTGCGGAACCGGGTTTCGATGCGGGGCGTCAGCCACTCCTTGGGTGCGTCGACGACAAAGGCAGAGGCCTGGGCCAGGGGCAGCAGCGGCGGCGGGGTCTCATCCTGCCACTGGGCTATACCGCGCCCGGTCGCCTGCAGCACCTCCCATGCGCGCGCCACGCGCGCCGGGTTTTTCAGGTCGATCCTTGCGGCGCTGTCAGCGTCCAGCCCAGACACCAGCGCGTCCAGCCCATCCCGCGCAAGAATGGCCTCGCCCTCGGCCCGGACGCCGGAGGGGGTCGGCGGGATCTGCGCCAGCCCCTCGGTCAGCGCCGACAGGTACAGGCCGGTGCCGCCGACAAAGATCGGCCGCTCGGGCGCGTTCAGAAAAACCTCTGCCTCGCGCAGCCAGTCGCCGACGCTATAGGCTCGGTCGCCCGGGATATGCCCGTATAGGGCATGCGGCGCGCGGGCTTCTTCCTCTTCCGAAGGGCGAGCGGTCAGCACCCGCCAGTCGGAAAAAACCTGGACCGCATCGGCATTGACGATGATTCCCCCCTGTTCCTCGGCGATGGTCAGGGCCAGTGCGGATTTGCCGCTGGCAGTGGGACCGGCGATCAGAACCGGGCGCGACGGATCGCAGGCGGCGAGGCGGGCCTCGATTGCCGAACTGTCACTCATGGGTGGACCTGCCTGCTGTGCTGTGCCCCGGCGGGTGATCGGACGTTGCAGCCCAATCGGTTTTCCGCCACATATGCCCGCGATCATATCCCCCCCGTGACGGAGCGCAACATGACCGAGACAAGCACCCCGCAGACAACCTTCAAACGCGTGATGCTGAAGATTTCCGGTGAGGCGCTCATGGGCGACCAGGGTTTCGGCCTGCACCCGCCGACCGTTCAGCGCATCGCGCGCGAAGTGAAGTCGGTTCAGGAGATGGGCGTCGAGATCTGCATGGTGATCGGCGGCGGCAATATCTTTCGCGGGCTGGCCGGGTCGGCGCAGGGGATGGAGCGAACGACAGCCGATTACATGGGGATGTTGGCGACGGTGATGAACGCGCTGGCGATGCAGTCGGCGCTGGAGGGGCTGGGGGTGTTTACGCGGGTGATCTCGGCCATTCGGATGGATGAGGTGGCAGAGCCCTACATCCGCCGCCGCGCCGTGCGGCACCTGGAGAAGAAGCGGGTCTGCATCTTTGCGGCGGGCACGGGCAACCCTTATTTCACCACCGATACGGCGGCGGCGCTCCGGGCCAACGAGATGGCCTGCGAGGCGATCATCATGGGCAAGAACGGCACCGACGGGGTCTATGACAAGGATCCGCGCCACAATGCCGACGCCAAACGATACGACAACATTACCTTTGACGAGGTTCTGGCCAAGAACCTGAAGGTCATGGATGCCTCGGCCATCGCGCTGGCGCGGGACAATAACATGCCGATCATTGTCTTTTCGCTGGATGAGCCGGGCGGGTTCCGGGGCATTCTGGCGGGTGAGGGGACCTGTACCCGGGTTTCTGAAAAGCGCCCCGAGGCGCAGCCGAACAAGCCCGGTCCGGCCCCGGCCTGAGCCTGTCCCCAATTGGGCTGTCCACGCGTGGACAGGTTAGGGGGAATGCAGGATCAATGGGTTACAGGGACGGTTTTACCCTTTGTTGACACTTTGCCTGCCTCCGCGCCCATGCGCCGGGGGCGGCGCGGGGGCGCGCCAAAGCGGGCGTGATAGCTGCGGGTGAAGGCCGAGGGGGAGGCGAACCCGGCGGCCTGTGCGATGTCCAGAACCGAAAGCTCTGTCTCGGCCACCAGCTGTGCGGCCCGGTCCAGCCGCAGGCCAAGGTAGACCTGCGCCGGGGTGCTGTTCAGGCCCTTGCGGCAGCGCAGGCGCAGCTGTTTGGCGCTGAGGTCCAGCTCTGACGCGATGCGTTCGACCGGCAGGGGATCCTCGATCCTTGCGGTCATGATGGCCTGCATCCGTTCCAACACCGGATCGGTGCAGAGCGGCAACCGCTGGCGTGCGGCGGCCTCGCGGATGCGGCCATGCCCGAGGGCATCCGCCGTGGCCGCCGCCAGTGCCGGGCCGTGCGTGCGCGCGATCCATGCCAGAATCGCATCGCCCGTCGCTACGCCGCCCGCCGTGGTCAGCCGACGGCGATCGAAGGCATAGAGACTGTCCGAGAGGGCAACCTCGGGAAATTCGGCGGGAAGGCCATCTGTTTCCTTGTCCGACAGCACCGCTTCGCGCCCGGTCAGAAACCCCAGCCTTGCAAGGATCATGCCGCCGGTGTCCAGCCCGCCCAGCGTGGCCCCGGCGGCATCGGCGTTGTTCAGAAAGGCGCGCAGCCCCATCGGCAGGGTATTCAAAGGGTCCCGCCCGGAGCAGAGCAGAACGAGGTCAAAGCCCTGCGCGCCGTGCCAGTCCGGGACATCGCCCGACACCATCGTCCCGTCGGAGGCGGGCACCGCCGCGCCGCTGACTGTCCGCACCTGCCAACTGAACAGCTGTTGCCCGGCGCATCTGTTGGCTAGCCGCAGCACCTCGCGGGCAAGGACATAGGCCAGGAGTTCGAAGCCGGGAAAGAGGATCAGGCAGACGTGCATCGGGATCGGGCCTTTTAGCGATTGGCGCGGGTTGTGCCATGGCTGGCGTTAAGGCCGCGTTGCCACGCGCCGGGGAGGGGCGGCGGAAGGCGGGCGATTTCTGCATCAAAAGGGGATGTTTCGGGCCGTTATGCCGTGTTGAAAGGCACTTCCGGGCCAATTTTCGGCGAGGCACCGGGGGCAAAACGGCGGGACCGGGACCGGATGCGGGAGATGCCTGTGCCCCATTCGCTGGTCAATCCCGATTGATCTGCGCTAAAGGTCGGGCTAACCAGTGCTACCCCAGCACGCTTGACCAACGAGGGCCTACCGATGTCCGATGAATTCGAACTCGATACCGATGACCTGACGCGCCGCATGGAAGGCGCGATGACAAACCTGCGCACGGAATTCGCCTCTTTGCGGACCGGGCGGGCTTCGGCCTCGATGCTGGAGCCGATCCAGGTGGACGCCTATGGCCAGATGACCCCGATCAACCAGGTGGGGACGGTGAACGTGCCGGAACCGCGGATGGTGACGATCAACGTCTGGGACAAGGGGCTGGTCGGCAAGGTGGAAAAGGCGATCCGCGAATCCGGGCTTGGCATCAATCCGCAGATGAACGGCACCATCATCATGCTGCCGATCCCCGAACTGAACGAGGAACGCCGCCGGGAACTGACCAAGGTGGCGGGCCAATACGCCGAACATGCGCGGGTATCGATCCGCAACGTGCGCCGGGACGGCATGGAACAGATCAAGAAGGCCAAGGACAACATGTCCGAGGACGATGCCAAGCTCTGGGAGAGCGAAGTGCAGGAACTGACCGACGCCTATATCAAGAAGGTCGATGCCTCGCTGGAAACCAAGCAAGAAGAAATCATGCAGGTTTGATTGCCGAACCTCGCGCAGCGAGGCGGAATTTCCGGCGGACGTTTCGGGCAATCAAAGGGCGGAGCCCCGGATGGTGCCGAACCTCGCGCAGCGAGGCGGAATTTCCGGCGGACGTTTCGGGCAATCAAAGGGCGGAGCCCCGGATGGTTCCGAAGCTCGCGCAGCGAGGCGGAATGTCCGGCGGACGTTTCGGGCAATCAAAGGGCGGAGCCCCGGATGGTGCCGAACCTCGCGCAGCGAGGCGGAACGTCCGGCGGACGTTTCTGGCAATCAAAGGGCGGAGCCCCGGATGGGGCCGGATCCCGAAACCAGCGATGCCTACGAACAGGCCTGCGCCCCGGCGCGGGCCTTTTTCGTGCCCCGGACAGGCGGCGGGGATCCGCGCGCCGGACCCATTTCAGCAACAAGTTGAGCCCGCAAGGCCAGGATTGCTTTCGTCCGTGTCAATCTTGCTGTAATCCCCTTGCACCAAGATTGTTTTGGATCGCCGCGCTGGTTGGTCTAAGACACGGGTGTTGTGCCTGAGGCTCAGGAAGGAAACTTGATGGCCGGACCGATCCGCGACGTAGCTGGACCCAAACATGTGGCCATCATCATGGACGGCAACGGCCGGTGGGCGACCATGCGTGGCCGCCCGCGCCTGTTTGGCCACCATGCCGGTGCGCGCCGCGTGCGCGAAGTGGTGGAGGCCTGTCCGGAATTCGGCGTCAAGTACCTGACGATCTTTGCCTTCTCGACCGAGAACTGGAAGCGCACGCAGGTCGAGGTGGCAGGCCTGATGAGCCTGTTCCGGCGCTATATCATGAAAGAAATGCAGGCCTTCGTGAAGGAAAACGTGCGGGTGCGGTTCATCGGGGATCGCCCGCGTCTGGACGCGAAACTGCGCGCCCTGATGGACGAATCCGAGGATTTCACCAAGCATTGCACCGGGGTGAACCTGACCATTGCGCTGAATTACGGTGGCCGGGACGAGGTGGCGCGCGCCGCCCAGCGGCTGGCGATGGATGTGCAGGCGGGCAAGCTGGACCCCGAGCAGATCGACGTGGAGACGCTGCCGCGTTACCTGGACACCCATGTGCTGCCGGATCCGGATCTTGTGATCCGCACCAGCGGCGAGGCGCGGATTTCCAACTTTCTGCTCTGGCAGTCGGCCTATGCCGAATATGAATTTATCGATACGCTCTGGCCGGATTTCACCGCCGAAGAGCTGGGGCGGCTCTGCGCGGCCTTTGGCGGGCGTGAGCGCCGCTATGGTGCCGTCAAGGCATGAGCGGCAAGCGTTGGGAAGATCTGGCGCCGCGGTTGATGACCGCCGCGGCGATGGTGGCCATCGGCACGTTGGCGGTCTGGCTGGGCGGGCTGTGGTTCCACCTGCTGATCGCGCTGTCCTGCGGGATCATGGTCTGGGAACTGGTCGGGCTGTGTGATCCGGCGCGGGTGCAGGCTCGTTATATCCTTGGGGCTGCGGCCCTTGTCACCGCGCTGATCGCCATCGAATTGCCGCCCGCCTTTGCGCTGCCGCTGTTGATGGCGCCCTCGATGCTGGGGCTGGCCAAGATGAAGCATGGAGGCGTGACCTATGCGGTCTTTACCGCGCTGATCCTGCTGGCGGGCTATGCCATGATGGACCTGCGGGACGCATTCGGCCTGATCTGGATGCTCTGGCTGATCGTGGTCGTGGTGGTGACGGATGTGGCGGGCTACTTTGCCGGGCGGGCCCTTGGCGGGCCAAAGTTCTGGCCGCGCGTCAGCCCGAAAAAGACATGGTCCGGCACGGTGGCGGGCTGGGTCGGGGCGGCGGTCGTGGGCCTCTTGTTTGCGGGCTGGACCGCGGCGGGGGCCGGGCTGATCGGCGTGTCGATCGCGGTCAGCATGGCCTCTCAGATCGGGGATATCGCCGAAAGCGCGATCAAGCGGCGCGCCGGGGTCAAGGACAGTTCCAACCTGCTGCCGGGACATGGCGGGCTGTTGGACCGGTTTGACGGGATGCTGGGCGCGGCGGTCTTTATCGTGATCGCGGGGCAGGTCGCGGGCTTTCCGGGGGCGCTGACCGGCGGATGACACGGCGCATTTCGATCTTTGGCGCCACCGGGTCGATCGGGCAGAACACCATCGACCTGATTGCCCGGGCACCCGATGCCTATGAGGTGGTGGCGCTGAGCGGCGGGCGCAACGTGGCGCAACTGGCGCAGGACGCACGGCGTCTGGGGGCGCAGGTGGCGGTCACGGCGGATGAAACCCGGCTGGAGGATCTGCGCGCGGCATTGGCGGGCAGCGGGGTCGCGGCGGCGGCGGGCCGCGCGGCGCTGATCGAGGCGGCGCAGCGCCCGGCGGATTGGGTCATGTCGGCCATCGTGGGCGCGGCGGGGCTGGAACCCGGGTTGCGCGCGCTGGAGCAGGGGGCCACGCTGGCGCTGGCCAACAAGGAAAGCATGGTCTGCGCGGGTGCGCTGATGATGCGGACAGCACGGGCGCAGGGCGGCCAGATCCTGCCGGTGGACAGCGAGCATTCCGCTGTCTTCCAGGCGCTGATCGGCGAGGATATGACCGCCGTCGAGCGGGTCATCATCACCGCCAGCGGCGGCGCGTTCCGCGATTGGCCGCTGGAGGATCTGGACAAGGCGACGCCGGAACAGGCGGCGACGCATCCCAATTGGGACATGGGCCAGCGCATCACTATCGACAGCGCGTCCATGTTCAACAAGGCGCTGGAACTGATTGAAACGCGGGAGTTTTTCGATCTCGACCCGGCGCAGATCGAAACCGTCGTCCACCCGGAATCGATGATCCACGCGCTGGTGGGGTTCAATGACGGGGCGCTGATGGCCCATGTCGGGCCGCCGGACATGCGGCATGCCATCGGTTTTGCCCTGCATCACCCGCAGCGACAGCCGCTGCCGGTGGAACGGCTGGACCTTGTCAAGCTGGGGCAACTGACCTTTCGCCCGCCCTGCGAGACACGCTGGCCGGCGCTGCGGCTGGCGCGCGAGGTGATGGAGGCGGGCGGATTGATGGGCGCGGTGTTCAACGCGGCCAAGGAAACCGCGCTGGACGCCTTTATCGACCGGCGCATTTCCTTTACCCGCATGTCGGGTGTCGTCGAGGACGTTCTGACCCGTCTTTCGTCGCAGGCGGGTCACAATGCTGACGGGATTACACTTGATATGGTCACCGAGGCAGACCATCTCGCACGGGTAGAGGCCGACGAGATCATACTGAAAATGAACCGAAAGGGCTGAAAGCTTGGACCCGACCACATTGATCCCGCAGTTTGGCGGCGCCCTTTGGACCGTCGCCTTCTTTGTCGTCGCGCTTTCGGTCATCATCGCGGTCCACGAATACGGCCATTACATCGTGGGCAAGAAATCCGGCATTTTTCCGGAGGTCTTCAGCCTTGGCTTTGGGCCGGTTCTGTGGTCGCGGGTCGACCGGGACGGGACCAAGTGGCAGTTGGCGGCCATTCCCTTTGGCGGCTACGTCAAGTTTCGCGGTGACGCCAATGCCTCTGGCGGGGTCGACGAAGAGGTGATGTCGCATATCAGCGGGGATGAGGTGCGTACCACCATGTCGGGCGCGCCGCTCTGGGCGCGGACCGCGACGGTGGCCGCCGGCCCGTTGTTCAATTTCGCGCTGTCGATCCTGATCTTTGCCGGGGTCATCCTGTTTCGGGGCGAGTTGGCAGATCCGCTGACGGTGGGCGAATTGCGTTCGCTGCCGGTGACGCAGGAAATTCGCCCCGGCGATACCATCCTTGAAATCGAGGGCGTTCCCCTGCCGGGTTCGGATGCGCAGCAGGCGATGGAAGGCTTTTTCGAGGCGCTGCCGCAGCAGGCGCAGCTGGATTATACCGTGCGCCGCGACGGGCAGGAGGTGACGGTCACCGGTCCCTACACCTATCCGCCGCTGGCGACGCAGATCGCGCCGCGCTCTGCCGCCGGGGATGCCGGGCTGCGGGCAGGGGATGTGATCACCGCCGTGGACGGCACGCCGATCTTTGCCTTTGACGAGTTGAAACAGCGCGTCGAAGGGTCTGAGGGCGCCACGCTGGCGCTGACGGTCTGGCGCGACGGCGAGATCCTGCAAAAGGACATGACCCCGCGCCGCGTGGATGAACCGCAGCCGGACGGCGGGTTCCAGACCTTTTATCGAATCGGAATCGTCGGCGGCGTGGCCTTTGAGCCGGCCACCGAATCCGCCGGTGTCGGCACCGCCGTCTGGGGCGGTGTGCGGCAGGTGGGCCGCATCATCGAGGGTTCGCTTTCCGGCCTGTGGCACATGGCGACCGGCGCGATCAGCACCTGCAACCTGTCCGGTCCCATCGGCATCGCCGAAACCAGCGGCGACATGGCCAGCCAGGGCACCGCGAATTTCATCTGGTTCATTGCCGTGCTGTCGACGGCGGTGGGCCTGTTGAACCTGTTCCCGGTGCCGGTTCTGGATGGCGGGCACCTTGTGTTTTATGCCTATGAGGCCGTATCGGGCCGCCCGCCCAGCGACCGCGCGCTGAAGGTGCTGATGTCGATTGGCCTGACTGTTGTGCTGTCGTTGATGGTCTTCGCGCTTTCGAACGATTTGTTCTGTCCGTGACACAATAACCCCGGACAACCGTCAAACTCCTGCCTGAATCATCCGGTACTCCTGTGGCTGCAACCGCAACCAAGGACCGATTCCATGACCGCGATACAGGCCGGATACCGTAGCATGACCCTGCTGGTGACCATCAATTGGGACCGGCTATTGTATATCTGCACCATCGCGTTCGCCCTGTTTTTCGGTGGCTGGCTGGGGTCGGTCCTGCACTAGTCGCCCCCGCGCGACACTCGGGCTTTTTTCGGCCCCCGGGGCTTTTGACAACCCTATACATACCCGATACTGACGTCTCTGGGATGTCTGATTAGGTAGCGAAAATGGCTAAAGTCATTTCCGCGCGGAAAGCGCAGGGTCGTCATGGGGTATTTCGCGTGAAGAATGCAGTTAAGGCAGTTTGCCTGAGCTTCGCCGTCGCACTTGGTGCAGGGGTGGCAACACTACCGGACGTCGCCTACGCGCAGTCGTTCCGTTTTGACAATGTGGTCATCGAAGGCAACCGCCGGGTCGAACCGGGCACGATCCTGTCCTATGCAGGCATCGCGCGCGGTCAGACGGTCAGCGGCGCCGAGTTGAACGACGCCTACCAGCGTATCCTTGGCTCCGGTCTGTTCGAAACCGTCGAGATCGTCCCGCAGGGGTCGCGCCTGACCATCCGCGTGGTCGAATATCCGACGATCAACCGCATCGCCTTTGAGGGCAATCGCCGAATCAAGGACGAGGATCTGGCCTCTGTGGTCCAGTCGCAGTCGCGCCGCGTCTTCAGCCCGCGCGTGGCGGAGGCGGATGCGCTGGCGATCAGCGAAGCCTACGAAACGCAGGGCCGTCTGGCCGCGCGCGTGTCGCCCAAGGTGATCCGCCGCAGCGACAACCGCATCGACCTTGTGTTCGAGGTCTTTGAAGGCGGTGTCGCCGAGGTCGAGCGCATCGGCTTTGTCGGCAATTCCAAGTATTCCGATGGCCGTCTGCGCCGCGTCCTGGAGACCAAGCAGGCCGGCCTGCTGCGCGCCATCATCCGCAAGGACACCTTCATTGAGGACCGTCTGGAGTTCGACCAGCAATTGCTGCGCGACTTCTACGCCTCGCGCGGGTACGTCGATTTCCGCATCACCGGCGTGAACGCCGAGCTGGCGCAGGAACGGGACGGGTATTTCGTGACGCTGAGCGTCGAGGAAGGGCAGCAGTTCCGCGTCGGCACTGTCTCTGTCACCTCCGATCTGTCCGATGTGGATGTCGATACCTTCCAGCGCCGGGTGAAACTGCGCTCGGGCAAGGTCTATTCGCCGTCACTGGTCGAGAACGAGATTTCGCGCCTTGAAAAGCTGGCCATCAACGAGGGCCTGAACTTTGTCCGGGTCGAGCCGCGCATCACCCGCAACGACCGCGATCTGACGCTGGACGTGGAATTCGCGCTGGTCCGTGGTGACCGCATCTTTGTCGAGCGCATCGACATCGAGGGCAACACCACCACGCTGGACCGGGTGATCCGCCGTCAGTTCGAGATCGTCGAGGGTGATCCGTTCAACCCGCGCGCCATCCGGGAAAGCGCCGAGCGTATCCGCGCGCTTGGCTTCTTCAAGACTGCCGATGTGACTGCCCGCGAAGGCGGCAGCCCGCAGCAGGTGATCGTCGACGTGGACGTCGAGGAACAGCCCACCGGCTCGATCAGCTTTGGCGCGTCGTATTCGACGGCCTCGGGCGTCGGTGCGACCTTCTCCTTTTCGGAGCGGAACTTCCTTGGCCGGGGGCAATCGTTCAGTTTCTCGATCAACACCTCTTCGGGGTCGCAGGTCTATTCGCTGTCCTTCGCGGAACCGGCGCTGATGGGGCGTGACCTCGCCGTCGGCTTTGGCCTTGGGTATACCGAGACCGACAATGACAATGCGGTGTACGACACGGTTTCCGGGACGTTCCGGCCGTTTATCGAATTCCCGGTGTCGGAGCAGGGCCGCCTGCAACTGCGCTATACGCTGTCTTACGGCCATATTCGGAATGCCGATGACACGGACGTCGGCAATGTGGTCAAGGCCGAAGCCGCCGAAGGCGAGCGCTATGACAGTTCGCTGGGCTACACGTATATCTTCGACACCGTCGAAACCGGGTTGGACCCCAACCGTCGTTTCCGGTTCGAGTTCGGACAGGATTTCGGCGGTCTTGGCGGCGACACAACCTTTGTGAAGACCAACGCCAAGGCGATCGCCCAGACGCGGATCTTCAACGAGGAGATCACCCTGCGGGCGACGGTCGAGGGCGGTGCACTCAGCTACTCCGAAAGCGACAGCCGGGTGACGGACCGCTATTTCAGCAGCCCCAGCATCATGCGCGGCTTCGAAGGCGGCGGTATCGGTCCGCGTGAGATTGGCACCGGTATCGATGACTCGCTGGGCGGCAATTATTACGCCGTCGCTCGTTTTGATGCCGAGTTCCCGTTGGGCCTGCCCGAGGAATACGGGATCTCCGGCGGTCTGTTCTACGACGTTGGCTCTGTCTGGGGGCTCAGCAGTTCCACGGTGAGTAAGGCAGGTGGCAACAAGATTGTCTCTGAAGGGTTCGAAGCGCGCCATGTTGTCGGCTTCTCGATCCTCTGGGACAGCGCCATCGGGCCGCTGCGTTTGAACTTCTCGGAGCCGCTGAAGAAGAACAAGTACGACAAGGCGCAGAATTTCAACCTCACGGTTTCGACCAAGTTCTGAGGTTGGGGTGCGTCTGACCCTCCGGATCCTGACACTGGCGCTGGCCCTGATGACCGGGGCCGCGCTGTCCGCGCAGCAGACCGGTCCATTCACGCCCGGCGTCGTGCGCAGCCCGATCCTTGTCATCGATTTCGAGCGCGTCTTTGACGAGAGCGCCTTTGGCCGCCGCGTCAATGACGACATCGAGCGCGAGGGCAGCGCCATCGCTGCCGAGAACCGCAAGATCGAAGCGGAACTGATCGAAGAAGAGCGGGAACTGACCGACCTGCGCGCCACCTTGCCGCCCAGTGAATTCCGCGCGCTGGCCGATGCCTTTGACGAAAAGGTGCAGCGCCTGCGCGAAGAGCAGGACGCCAAGGCCCGCGCGCTGGGAACCCGGACCGAGGAAGAGCGTCGGCGGTTCCTGTCCGCCGTCCAGCCGGTCATAGAGGATCTGCTGCGCGAGGCGGGGGCCGCGATCATCCTTGAACGGCGCAGCGTCTTCGTGGCCGCCGATGCCATTGATGTCACCGATCGGGCCATCACGCTGATCGATGCCGAGGTCGGGGCAGGGGCCGCGCCGGAAACGCCCGATCCGCCCCCTGCGCCAGATCCTGCTGCCAATCCGGCACCGGCCCCTCAGGACTGACGGCACGCTTGCCCCCGCAGCGCCCGATTGCTAGGGGTTGCGGCAAACCAAGAAAGGCCGAGCCCCATGACAGACACGCTTCTCAGTGCTGACATTCAGCTGATCCAGCGGATCCTGCCGCACCGTTATCCTTTCCTGCTGGTCGACCGGGTCGAACAGATCGACGGCACGCAATCCGCCGTCGGCATCAAGAACGTCACCATGAACGAGCCGCATTTTCAGGGCCATTTCCCGGGCCTGCCGATCATGCCGGGCGTTACCATCGTCGAGGCGATGGCCCAGACCGCCGCCGTGATGGTGGGCACTGCGCTGGACATGGCCGACAAGGAAATGAAGGTCTATTTCATGGCCATCGACGGCTGCAAGTTCCGCCGCAAGGTCATCCCCGGGGATCAGTTGCGCATGAACCTGACCACCCTGCGCGGCAAGCCCGGCGGCAAGGTGTGGAAGTTCAAGGGCGTGGCCGAGGTCGAGGGTGAAATGGCCGCTGAGGCCGAATTCACCGCCATGATGGAGCTGCCCGCTTGACCCGCACGGTGATCCATCCCTCCGCCGTGATCGAGGATGGTGCGCAGATCGGTGATGGCTGCCAGATTGGCCCGTTCTGCCATGTGGGCCCTGAGGTCGTGCTGGCCGAGGGCGTCGAGCTGAAGTCCCATGTGGTTGTCACCGGCCAGACCAGCATCGGGGCGGAGACGGTGATTTTTCCCTTCTCGGTGATCGGAGAGATCCCGCAGGATCTGAAGTTCAAGGGAGAGAAGACGCGCCTGGAGATTGGCGCGCGCAACCGCATCCGCGAGCATGTGACCATGAACTGCGGCACCGAAGGCGGCGGCGGCGTGACCCGTGTTGGCGATGACGGGCTGTTCATGGCCGGCTGTCACGTGGCCCATGACGCGCAGGTCGGCGACCGCGTGATCGTGGTGAACTCTGCCGCGCTGGCCGGGCATTGCGTCATCGAGGATGACGTCATCATCGGCGGTCTGTCGGGCGTGCATCAATGGGTGCGCATCGGGCGCGGCGCGATCATCGGGGCCGTCACCATGGTCACCAATGACGTTATCCCCTACGGTCTGGTGCAGGCCCCGCGCGGCAAGCTGGACGGGCTGAACCTTGTCGGGTTGAAGCGCAAGGGCGTGGCCCGCTCTGATATCACCGCGTTGCGGGCGGCCTTTCAGATGCTGGCGCAGGGTGAAGGCGCCTTTGCCGACCGCGCCAAGCGCCTGAAGGACGAAACCCAGAGCGATTACGTGCGCGAGATCGTCGATTTCATCCTTGGCGACAGCGACCGTCACTTTCTGACGCCGGGCTGAGACGGGCATGCTGGCGCTGATTGCAGGCCGCGGCGCGCTGCCCCGGGCCGTGGCGGAGGGCCTGACAGAGCCGTTCGTGGTCTGCGGTCTCAGCCATTGCCCGCCGGATCAGGTGCAGGCGGAACATCAGTTCCGGATCGAACATCTTGGCGCGTTCCTTGGCTGGCTGCGTGCGCGCGGCGTTGACCGGGTGTGTCTGTGTGGCGCCGTAACCCGTCCCGATATCTCTGTCTGGCGGCTGGGCCTGCGCACGCTGCCCCTGGTGCCGCGCATCCTGCGCGCGCTGAAGCGGGGCGACGACGGCGCGCTGCGCATTGCCATCGACATTCTGGAAGGCGGCGGGTTCACCGTGCTGGCGGCACAGGACCTTGCGCCCGGTCTGCTGCCGCCCGCGGGAGTGCCGACGCAGGCCGCGCCCGGTCCGGAGGTGTCTGACACGGCGCGGGTCGGCGACCGGATCAGCGCCGAACAGGCGCGCCGCGATCTGGGGCAGGCCTGTGTGTTGAAGGGCGCGCAGGTGGTCGCGCGGGAAACCGAGGCCGGCACCGATGCGCTGTTGCGCGGGTTGCCGCCCGAGGCGCGCGGCGCTGTGCTCTACAAGGCGCCGAAACCGGGGCAGGAACGCCGCGCCGACCTGCCGGTGATTGGCCCCGAAACCGCCGAACAGGCGGTTGCACAGGGGCTGGGCGGGATCGTGATCGAGGCGCGCGGTGTCATGGTGTTGGACCAGCCACGGGTCCTGCAGGTGCTGGACGCGGCGGGGCTGTTTCTCTGGGTCCGTGAGAGGGGCTGCTGATGCGCGTTTTCATCACCGCAGGCGAACAATCGGGTGACAAGCTGGGTGCGGCGCTGATGGCCGGGCTGAAAGAGCTGGTGCCGGGCGTGACATTCCGGGGTATCGGCGGGCCGCGCATGATGGCCGAAGGGCTGGACAGCCTGTTTGACATGGATGAGATCAGCATCATGGGGATTTCTGAGATCCTCAAGGAATACCGCCACCTGAAGGCGCGGATCCGCCAGACAGCCGATGCGGTGATTGCAGAGAAACCGGATGTTCTGATCACCATCGACCTGCCGGAGTTTTCACTGCGGGTGAACCGGCTGGTCAAGGCGGTGTCGGACGTGCGCGTGGTGCATTACGTGGCGCCCACGGTCTGGGCCTGGCGGCCCAAGCGGGCGCAGAAGATGGCCGCGCATGTGGATCAGGTGCTGGCGCTCTTGCCGTTCGAGCCGCCCTATATGCAGGCGGCGGGGATCGACTGCGATTTTGTCGGCCACCCGGTGGTGATGGACCCCCAGGCGACGGCGGAGGAGGCCGAGGCCTTTCGTGTGCGTCACGGCATTGGCGGGGAGATGGCGCTGGTCCTGCCGGGGTCGCGCCGGTCCGAGGTGGCGCGACTGTTGCCGGTGTTCGAAGAGGTCGCCACGCATCTGGCGCGGCTGCGTCCCGATCTGCGGCTGGTGATCCCGGCGGCGGGGCCGGTGGCGCGGACGGTGGCCGAGGCGGTGCGCGATTGGCCGGGCCGCCCCCTGGTCATCGATCCGCAGGAGGATCCCGACGGGGCGGAAAAACGCGCGGCCTTTCACGCGGCGGATGTGGCGGTGGCCGCCTCCGGGACGGTGTCGCTGGAACTGGCGGCGGCGGGCACGCCCATGGTCATCGCCTATGACATGAGCTGGCTGTCGCGGCAGATTATCGGGCGGATGTTGCTGGTGGACAGTCTGACGCTGGTGAACCTCGTCTCTGAGACCCGCAGCGTGCCGGAATTCATCGGCAACAACTGCCGTCCGGAACCCATCGCGCAGGCGGTGGTCAAGGTGCTGGAGGCGCCGGAGGCACAGGCAGAGGAGATGCGCCTGACGATGGAACGGTTGGGGCAGGGCGGCGAGGCCCCCGGCCTGCGCGCGGCGCGGGCTGTGCTGGACGGGCTGACTGGCAGCAGAACTGGAACCAATTCATAACGGCCAATATCGTCCAAAGTTTAAGATAATCCTGTCTTTCGTAGTGCCTTTGACTTTGGAAACGCTGTCCATATCGACGATCAAAACAGACCCAGAACAAGTTTGATCAACCCATAGTAAACCGCCACTCCAAACAAAGCTCCGGGTGCCATCCACCACCCAACCGGCAAAAGACGCTCGGTCTTTTTCCTCTGGCTGGACGTGCAAGGTGGCTCTTGTCGATCTATCATCGATTTCTTTCGGCTAATTTCGAGCAAAACCCGTCGTGCAGTACTAGAGAACTATAGGCCTGAGTGGTATGCATTCGTATAGGGTAACTTTATACGCGAAAAGTCACTGTTTGTCATCGACCATTGTTTCATCCCCTTCAACACCCTCTTTCGTTTTGCTGCGTAACCAGTCGTGGACAAAGTGGTCGAAAATCTTCCAACTCTTCTAGACTTTCGAGCTCACGTTTCGCTGCCATAACGAGCGCTTCGGAAACTGCTGCAACTCGATGCAAGTTATGCTCGTGAGCATAAAGCTGAATATCTGCGGCCACATCGACGAGCCATGTATGATTGGGCATTAGGATCACCTGACTGCTCTTTTGTTGTAAGCTGAGGATACATCGCTTTGAGAATGTTAAAATACGGTTAAGCTTTCCCCAACAGCCTTGAATTAAATAGATTTCTCCTCAATTTTCAATCTGAGGGTGTGTGTTCGGATCACTATAATCTTTTGGGTTGCTGGAATTGATAAGCCCGAAACAACCCTATTGGTTAGGTTGGATTATCGATTTACTTTGGTTTTCCGGCCTTAGATAGTCCTGTCTATAGCAGGCTGTCCTTTCCGGTATGGAAAATTTAAAACGAGCCGGCCCATGTCCGGAACCGGCCCATTTTTCTTCGCGTGAAGCGCTCAGAGCAGTGCCTTGACCTTTTCGGCCACGGCTTCGGCGGTGATGCCAAAGTGCTTGTACAGCACATCCGCCGGGGCCGAGGCGCCAAAGCTGTCCATGCCCACGAAATCACCCTTGTCACGCTTGCCGCGCTCGCTGAACAGCCACTTGTCCCAGCCAAAGCGCACGGCGGCCTCGACCGCGACGCGCACCGGACCGGCGGGCAGAACCTTGCGGCGGTAGGCCTCGTCCTGCGCCTCGAACAGTTCCCAGCAGGGCATGGACACGACGCGCGTGCCGATGCCTTCGGCCTGCAAGAGGTCGCGGGCGGCCAGTGCGATGGAGACCTCGGAGCCGGTTGCCATCAGGATCGCCTGACGCTTGCCCTCGGCATCGGCCAGAACATAGGCGCCTTTTTCGGTCAGGTTGGCGTTCTTGTGCTCGGTCCGGACGGTCGGCAGGCCCTGACGGGTCAGCGACAGGACCGAGGGCGTTACCGTCTGGCGCAGAGCGATTTCCCAAGCCTCTGCCGTTTCCACCGCGTCGGCGGGACGGAAGACCAGCGTGTTCGGGGTCGCGCGACTGATGGCGACATGTTCCACCGGCTGGTGCGTCGGGCCGTCCTCACCCAGACCGATCGAGTCGTGGGTCATGACAAAGACCGTCGGCACCTTCATCAGGGCCGCCAGACGCATGGCGGGGCGGGCGTAATCGGTGAAGGCCATGAAGGTCCCGCCATAGGGACGCACGCCACCGTGCAGCGCCATGCCGTTCATCGCCGAGGCCATGCCGTGTTCGCGGATGCCGAAGTAGATGTAGCGGCCCTTGCGGTTGTCGGTGTCAAAGACACCCATGTCGCCGGTCAGCGTGTTGTTGGAGCCGGTCAGGTCGGCCGAGCCGCCGATGGTTTCGGGCATGACCGGGTTGATGACTTCCAAAGCCATCTCCGACGCCTTGCGGGTCGCCACCTTGGGGGCGCTTTCCGAAACCTGCTTTTTCAGCGCCTTGACGACGGCGGAGAGTTTCCGGGGCGCTTCGCCGGCCATGACGCGGGCGAATTCCTTTTGGCGGCCTTCGCTGGTGTCGGCCAGACGGGCTTCCCACTCGCCGCGCTCTGCCGCGCCACGGGTGCCGACTTCTTCCCACCAGCTCTTGATCTCTGCCGGGATCACGAAGGGGGCAGAGGTCCAGCCCCATGTTTCCTTGGCGGCGTCATTCTGGTCCGCGTTGGTCAGCGCGCCATGGCCCTTGGAGGTGTCCTGCGCCGCGTGGCCGATGGCGATGTGGCTCTTGCAGGCGATCATGGATGGCTGCGAGGTCTTCTTGGCCGCGGTGATGGCGGCGTCGATGGCCTCGGGATCGTGGCCGTCGATTTCCTGCACATCCCAACCGGCAGCGCGGAAGCGCGCGACCTGATCGGTGCGGTCGGAGAGCGACACCTTGCCGTCAATGGTGATGTCGTTGTTGTCCCAGAAGACGATCAGGTGACCCAGTTCCAGACGCCCGGCAAGGCCGATGGCCTCATGGCTGACGCCTTCCATTAGGCAGCCGTCGCCAGCGATCACATAGGTGTGGTGGTCGATCAGCTTCTTGCCGAACCGCGCGCGCAGCGACTCTTCGGCGATGGCAAAGCCGACAGAGTTGGCGATGCCCTGACCCAGCGGGCCGGTCGTCGTCTCGATCGCCTTGGCGAGGAAGTTTTCCGGGTGGCCCGCGGTCTTGGCGCCCAGCTGGCGGAAGTTCTTGACCTGGTCCAGCGTGATCTCTTCGTCGCCGCAGAGGTAGAGCAGCGCGTAAAGCAGCATGGAGCCGTGGCCCGCCGACAGGATGAACCGGTCACGGTCGGCCCAGTCGGGGGTCTTTGCGTCGAATTTCAGGTGCTTCGAAAACAGCACGGTGGCCACGTCCGCCATGCCGATGGGCATACCGGAATGGCCGGAATTTGCCGCGGCAACAGCGTCAAGCGCCAGCGCGCGGATGGCCGTTGCGCGCATCCAGTGTTCGGGGTTACGGGTGCGAAGCTCTTGGATATCCACCGGGTTTCCGTCCTATGGCTGAGTGTATCGCAGGCTGAATAGCAGCCACGCGGCGAAGTGCAAGCACACCCCATGGTGTCGCATGAAGGCCGCCGCGTAAGGCCTTGGAACATAAGGGGGCGCATTTTTCTTTTTCGCTTGTTAAACTTTCCCTTGCCGGGCTGTGGGCGATTCGCGGTCGGGCTGTTCCCGTGCGAGTGAGGCCGCGGGTCTGAGGCAAGAGGGCAAAATGAGCCAGATCGAAGAATTGCAGTCGCGGATCACCCGCGCACTGGACCGGATCGGACAGGGGATCGACAATGTCGGCTCCGGTATAACGGATGCGGACCTTGAGGCCGTGCGCGGCCGGGCGGAGGCCGCGGAACAGGAACTGTCGGAAACGCAACAGGCCCTGGCCGAGGCGCAGGAGGCTCTGGCCGCGGCGCGAGAGCAGGCCGAGGTCGAGCTGAACGCGGCGGTCGAGGCGGTCCGGAATGAGGCCGTGGCCGAGATCGAACGCATCCGGCAAGACGCGCAAGCCGATGCCAAGGCGCCCGAGGCAGAGCCCGAAGAGGGCGAGGATGCGGGGCAATTGCGCGCGCTTCTGGAAGACGAACAGATGGCCAATGCCCAGTTGCAGGAGCGGCTGCGCGTGCTCAAGGGCCGTCTGGCGGAGGCCGAGGCCGCCACGCAACTCGCACCCACGGACCCGCCCAAGGGCGATATGGCCGAACTGGACGCGGAATTGCAGCGGTTGCGCACGGCGAACGAACAGTTGACCGCCTCCAACGCGGCGCTGCGCGAGGCCAATGCGCATGGCGTCGGTGAGCCGGAATTGATCAACGCGGCGATGGCCGCTGAACTGGAGGCGCTGCGCGCCGCGCGGGCGACCGAAACGGCCGAGGCGCTGGCGGTCATGGGCGCGCTGACGCCGCTGCTGGCCGATGCGGCCGAAGAGGAGGCGCAGGGATGAGCCAGATCGAAGTCGAGATCAAGATCGGCGGGCGCAGCTTTGAGGTGGCCTGCCAGCAGGGAGAAGAACAGTTCCTGCAGGCGGCGGCCAAACTGCTGGACACCGAGGCGCAGGTTCTGGTCAGCCAGATCGGGCGGATGCCCGAGGCACGCATGCTGTTGATGGCGGGCCTGATGCTGGCGGACAAGACCGCCGGGCTCGAAGAGAAACTGAACGAGGTGCAGGACAAGCTGCAGTCGGTCGAGGCCGAACTGGCCGAGGTCAAGGCGCGTCCGGCCCCGGATCCCGAAAAGGTCGAAGTGGCGGTGATCCCGGACGATCTGACCGACTCTCTGGCAGAGATCGCGGCCCGGGCGGAATCGCTGGCCAATTCGCTGGAAGAGGCCAGGGGCTGACCGGCACCCACTGTCAGCCGCTTGCTTTCAGGCGGCGGGTCATGGCGTGAAAAATCACCGGTTCAAATAGAAAAGCGGGCAGGAAAACCTGCCCGCTTTGCCGTTGGGACGCGAAAAGCCCTGCCTCAGGAGGCGTTGGCTTCGCGGATCTTGTCGGCGGCGTCCTTGTTGTAGGCCACGCCATTTTCGTCAAAAAGCTGGTCTAACTCACCCGAGAGGGTCATCTCGGTGATGATGTCGCAACCGCCGACGAACTCACCCTTCACATAAAGCTGCGGGATGGTCGGCCAGTCGGAGAACTCCTTGATGCCTTGGCGCAGGGCGTCATCCTCCAGAACGTTCACGTCCTGAAAGTCGACGCCCATGTAGTTCAGAACGCCGGCCACGCGGCTGGAAAAACCACACTGCGGCATGGTCTTGTTGCCCTTCATGAAGAGCACGACGTCGTGGGATTTGACGGTATTGTCGATGGTGAGTTTTACGTCTGTCATGTGCGTTGATCCTGCGTATCTGCGTCTGTTTCTGCGGGATCCGTCTGTGCGGTGTCCCTGTCGTCGGCGTCCGAGGTGGCCGTGTGTTCGGGGTCAAACTCCTCGGGGTCGTAGCTTTGTGCGTCGTCTGCGATTGTCCCGACATAGGTGGTGTTCGATTCGGGATCATAGGTCAAACCGTAGGTGGAACGCCCCCGTTGCCGGTATCGTCTGTTTTCCTGCCACGCCGCAGAGATGAACACCGCGACGAAGGGCAGTAACAGAAGAATGGCGATAAGGCCGGGTTCCATATGGTCGATCGCAGTCCTTTCCTCAGTCCGGGGCCTTGGTGGTCAGGGCAAGCGCGTGCAGCGCCCCGTCCGGGCCATCCATCTTGCCTTTGAGCGCGGCGTAGACGGCGCGCTGCTGCTGGACCCGGTTCTTGCCGCGAAAGCTCTCGTCCACGACCATCGCCGACATATGGACACCGTCGCTGCCATCGACAGTGATCTTGGCGTCGGGAAAGGACTGCCGCAGCAGGTCCTCGATCTCCTTGGCGTACATGGGCATTCAGTGGCTCCGCTGGTCTAATGTTTCCGACAAAAATAGTGCGTTGCCCGGGCCGGTGCAAGGCGACGCCGTGTCCGGGCAGGGCTGTTGGGGCAGGGGGATCAGGCGTTCAACTCGACCCAGACCGGGACGTGATCCGAGGGGCGCGGATCCGAGCGGCCGCGCACGGCGGCGTCGATCTGGCAATCGGTCATCATGTCGGCGGCGGCGGGTGACAGCAGGAAATGGTCGATCCGGATGCCGTTGTTCCGTTCCCATGCCCCGGCCTGATAGTCCCAGAAGCTGTAATGCCCCGGCGCCTGGGTGCGGGCGCGAAAGGCCTCGGTGAAGCCGAGGTTCAGGATCCGGCGAAAGGCGGCGCGCGTTTCGGGCCGGTACAGCGCGTCCTCGGTCCACTGTTCGGGGCGGGCGGCGTCCTCTTCCTGCGGGATCACATTGTAATCCCCGGCCATGAGCGCGGGCATCTCTTCGGCCAGCAACTCGCGGGCGCGGGCCTCCAGCCGTTTCATCCAGGCCAGTTTGTAGTCGTATTTCGGTCCCGGGGCCGGGTTGCCATTGGGCAGGTACAGCCCGCAGAGCCGCACCGCCTGATGATCCCCCATCACGGTCGCCTCGATCCAGCGCGCCTGTTCGTCCGTGTCGTCGCCGGGCAGGCCGCGCCGCACGTCCTCCAGCGGGCGTTTGGAGAGGATGGCGACGCCGTTGAAACCCTTTTGACCGTGGGTTTCGACGTTGTAGCCGCGCTCTTCAAAGGGCTCATGCGGGAAATTTTCGTCGATGGATTTGATTTCCTGGCACAGCACCACGTCCGGTTGGGATTCGTCCAGCCAGTCGGTCAGGGCGCCGAGACGGGCCTTGATGCCGTTAATGTTGAACGTGGCGATCTTCATGGCGCTCTCCTGCGTCTGGCGCGGTCGCGGCCATGGTTCGCAGTTAGGCGCAGGGGCGTCAAGCGACGCTAAACAACATCAGATTGTCTCAATTCAGGTTGTATTTACCATGTTCGTGCAACCTATGGGCGTCTTCGCTGACACGAAGCGGAGCATGGACTGATACAGATTCGGGGGCGATTCGGGGTCATTTGACTTTGCAAAGCGTCGTTGCGCTGCAAAGTCTGAACTTATCCCCAAGAAATTACATCCTGTGGATAAGTCTGATTGTACCGGCTTTCGAAACGGCTGCGCGAATCGAAATTGTGGATAAACTTTCTTTTAAACAACCTTAACAAGAATTAACTTTTTTGCAAACGCTTTTTGATTGCAGATTTCAAGGGCATAGCGCTCAACCTGAACAAGGAGCAATTCCATGACTGCACTGATCAAAACGCACAGCCCTGAAAAATTCGTTTCCAAAGCGGAAACGAGCGCCTTCGCAGGCGACGCTGTCGAGGCTTTCACCTCGTGGTCCGGCCCCGCAGAGGGCGACCTTTTCAACGGCGGCTCGGTCGAAGCGTTCACTTCGTGGTCCGGTCCCACCACTGGCTCCCGTGAAACGGGCGATGCTGTCGAAGCATTCACGTCCTGGTCGGGTCCCGCAAGCGGCGATATCGAAAAAGGCGACTCTGTTGAGGCTTTCACGTCCTGGTCCGGCCCGGTTCGTGGCTCTCGTGACGCGGGCGACAACGTCGAGGCGTTCACCTCTTGGTCTGGCCCGGCAGTTGGCGACCGTGACGCAGGCGACAACGTCGAAGCCTTTACCTCGTGGTCCGGTCCGGCAGCTGGCGACATCGACAGCGGCGACAACGTTCAGGCGTTCACGTCGTGGTCCGGCCCGGCGGCAGGCGACCGTGACGCAGGCGACAACGTCGAGGCCTTCACCTCGTGGTCCGGTCCCGCAGCAGGCGACATCGACAGCGGCGACAACGTTCAGGCGTTCACGTCCTGGTCCGGTCCGGCGGCTGGCGATCGTGACGCGGGCGACAATGTCGAGGCCTTCACCTCGTGGTCCGGTCCGGTGACAGGCGATGCCGACAACGGCGACAGCGTTCAGGCCTTCACCAGCTGGTCCGGCCCGACCCGCGCCTGATCCGGCAAGAGCGATACCCGGGCGGGGCGTTAGGGCGCTCTGCCAAGACAAGAGGAGACCCGTCGTGATGAACAATGTCATCCAACTCACCGTCCCGTCCCGGATACCCCCGCTGGAAGCGCGCATCAGTGCGCTTCTGGGAGCCTTTGCCGATCACCGTCGCCACAGTGACGATGTGTTCTGGCTGAAGGAAAACGCGGAACTGCTGAATATCCTCGAATGCACAGGTCAGGCCGTCGCCCCCGAGGCGCTGGCCCGACATGCGGCGTTTTACGCACAGGCCCTGCAACGGCTGGAGTTCTTTCCGCAATACTACCGTTTCATCCTGTCGCTGGCACTGGATCTGGAGGATCTGGGTATGCCCGGCGACCAGGCCCAGAAGATGGTGGATTTCGCCGCCCGCGAGGGATTGGCCGATGCCGAACTGTCGGATCTTCAGCGGGCCGAGGCGCGCCGGTTGATGACCCGTCGCGGTGTCGATCCGGTGCAGGATCCGGGGCTGGACGACCGGCTGCGGGCGTTCTGTTCGCGGACCAGGACCTTTGCCCTGCCGAACAAGAAAGCCGCCTATGAACTGACCCATATCGTTTATTACCTGTCGGAATACGGTCGCCGCGACCCGCAATTGCCCACGGAGGCGCTGCAAAGCCTGCATTTCGCCGGGCTGACGGCCTTCCTTGACCAGAACGCCGACCTGCTGGCCGAAATCTGCATCGCGCTGCGGTATGCCGGGGCGATGCCGCCGGATGTCTGGACCGCATGGCTGCAACAGGAAACCGCCGTCTATGAGGTGCAGGCCGACGATCATGTCAGCCTGAACGACGACTACCACGAATTTTTCGTCTGCAACTGGCACCAGGCCGTCACCGGAGCGCCTGTGTTCCGCCAACCGCTGAGTGACAGCCGGTTGCGGTTCGAACGCGGCGCGCGCTTGCAGACCGTGCTGCGCGAACTCAGCCAGACGATCTATGGCATGGACCACCGGTCGGGCGACTGGGACCGGATGCGGCCGCGGATGGAGCCGGAGCTTTCGCCGCAGGCGCGTGACGTGCTCAGTATGGCGGCGCAGTCCTGCGACCTGTTCGACGCCTATTTCGAGGGCTTTGCCCGGGCAGGCCGCGCATGAACCGGCTGGCGCTTTCCGGCACCGCCATCGGCGCGGGCCTTGTCGTCATCTTCACCGGCATGATGGCCGCTGCGGATGGCATCACCAAGTTCATCGCGGGCGGTTACAGCGCGCCACAGCTGTTTGTCCTGTCCTCGGCGCTGATCATGGCGTTTGCGCTGGCCGGGGCGCGGTCCGGCGATGGTCCGGGCCTGCGGATCCGGTCGAAAAAGGCGATGATCGTGCGGTCGGTCCTGACCGTCATTGCCTCTGTTGCCTTCTTTCAGGCGTTCCGTCTGCTGCCATTTGCGGATGTCTTTCTGTTCATCGGGCTGATCCCGCTGATCGCAGCCGCGCTCAGCGGTCCGGTTCTGGGGGAGAGCCCGCGCCCGGCAGCGTGGGCCGCACTGGCCCTTGGGGTTGGTGGTATCCTGTTCCTGATGCCGGGCGGGCTGAGCGGCGCTCAGGCCGGTCACGCCTGGGCCCTGCTGGCTGCCGTTTCGGGCTGCGGGTCGATGCTGGCCGCGCGTGTCATCGCCAAGGCCGAACGCGCGCCTTTGGCACAGGTCTTCTGGCCCAATGCCGCGCTGATGGTGGTCATGGCCGTGGCGCTGCCCTTCGTGTGGAAACCGATGAGCCTGACGGATCTGGGCTGGGTCACGGTTTATGCCGCTGCGCTGTTCACCGCCCGCTACGTCGTGGCCGAGGCGCTGCGCCTGCTGCCCGCCTATGTGGCCACACCGCTGATGAACCTGCAGTTCGTCTGGATGGTTTTCATCGGCTTTCTCTTCTTCAACGAAATCCCGACCGTGGGCACATGGATGGGGGTCCTCTTGGTGGTGGGCTCTGGTTTCTGGCTGGTGGCCGAAGAGCATCTGGCCAAGCCCAAGGTCATCCCGGCGGAATGATCACATCCGAAAAACAGAAAAGGGCGCCCGATGGAGGCGCCCTTTTTCTTTTGTCGGATCGGGCGTGACGGGCCCGCTGCGGTCGGGATCAGATCGAAAACGACGTGCCGCAGCCACAGGAACTGGTGGCGTTGGGGTTCTCGATCACGAAACGCGCGCCGATCAGCTCATCGGAGAAATCGATCACCGCGCCGGTCAGAAAGGGAAGGGACACCGGGTCCACGATCACTCGCTCTCCGCTGTCTTCAAGCACCAGATCGTCCTCGGCCGGGGCGTCGAGCTTGATTTCATACTGGAACCCCGAACAGCCGCCCCCTTCGACGGCGACGCGCAGCGCCTTGCCTTCGGCGCTTGCACCGATCTCGGCAAGGCGGGCATAGGCTCTATCAGTGACTTTGGGCGGCAGTTGCATGGCGTCCTCTTTGGCGTGTTACCGCAATATAAGCATCCGCGGTTGGCCTTCAAGCAAGGCAGATCGCCCCCTTGGGGAACCAAGGGGGCGATCATCAAGGTTTAGGCCAGTTTACTGCTGGTCGCCGATCCAGTTGGCAAGATCAAGCGAATGGGTGGCAAAGCGGCGTCCGGTCGAACGTTCCTTGCTCAGGTGCAGGCCGACCACCGCGCCGGTCGCGGCATCGAAGATCGGGGCGCCCAGATCACCGAAGTCGCTTTCGCAGGTGTGCTCAAAGGCCTTCTCCGGCAGGTAGGCGGGATCCTGCGCCACCGCGTTGCAATGGGTGAACTTCATCGACTCGCCGCGCGGATAAGAGAGCATGAAGAGCGGCGCGCGGGGATCCGGCAAGGCCTTGCCCACCGGCTGAATGCGGTCGGAGGAGAAGGTCATATCCGGATCGGCCAGATGCAGGATCGCAATGCCAGTGTCCTTGCTGGACAGTTCGGTATCCAGACGCAGCATGTAGCCCTGCGCCGTCCACAGACGCTGATCCGGGAAGATGTGATCGAACACGATGCGGATCTCTTCGATCTGGGTGGCGTAGGTGTTGTAGTTCTCAAGGATGCCCGGCACGCAGGCATAAGAGGTCGCCACAACGGTGGGGGCGAACACGAAACCCGAGCAGAAGACCGGGCCGGCGTCGGTGGTGACGCGGATGCGCCCGGCACCGCGCACGCTGTCGATCACCGAGAGTTCATGATCGTCCTTCTTGGGGGCGGCGAAGGTGATGAAGGGCATTTCAGTCAGCGGCGTCACGTCCTGCGTGTCCTTGGGAATTGGGGTAGCACCAGTGCGGATCGGCGGATTGACCGGCGGCGGGGCCAGCAGCGGGGGCCGCGTGGTGGGGGGCGGGGCGACGTTGATCACCCGGTCGCGCGGCGGCTTTACCACCGGCGGGGCGGTGATGGCCGGCGGACGGGTCACCGGCGGGGCCGCGACGGGCGGCGCTGCAATGACCGGCTGGTTCGGCTTGGGCGTGGCGACCGGCGGTGCGGCCACCGGCGGGGTCACCACGGGGCGCGATGCGACCGGCGGCGCGGCGATGGCCGGGGCAAAGGTGCGCGGCTTGTCCGCTTCGTTCGGGTCCAGAACAAGCGTTTCGTCAACACGGTTCTTCTTGATGTCGGCCTGTGCAAGCACGGGGGCCGGAAGGGCGAGGATGATGCAGCAAATGGCAACGCTGCGCAAAGGGCTGAACATGGCTTTCTCCAAGGGTTATCGACAAACAACTTGGGCCACAGTCTACAGGCCGGGTGAATCCCCGCATAGTAAGGAACCCCACCAGTCCAGGGCAGGACCGCATCGGCCAAGTAGTTGAATTCGTTGAAGCCGCGATTTCGACGCCAATCTGGTAATCGGTGTCGGAGACGGTTCCGGGTGGCATGCCCACATGCCCCGGAGCCCGCGACCATGGGCGGATATCGGGCCGCTGACCGGGGCCACCGGCGCAGGTCGTTGTTTTCGCAACATTGCGGGGCTATGGGTGTGCCGGGACAAGAAAACTCGGGACGAATCCATATGCGCGCCAGCCCTGCCTGCACGCCGAAGGCCGCGCGCGGCCGCCGCTATCCGGAAGAAGAGAGTGCGCATCGCTCCTGCTTTCAGCGGGACCGCGACCGCATCATTCATTGCTCTGCCTTCCGGCGGCTGAAACACAAGACGCAGGTTTTCGTGGAACACGAGGGCGATTTTTATCGCACCCGGCTGACCCATTCGATCGAGGTGGCGCAGGTGGCGCGGACGATCACCGGGGCGCTGGGGCTGGACGTGGACCTGACAGAGGCGGTGGCGCTGGCGCATGACCTTGGGCACACGCCCTTCGGCCATACCGGAGAGGATGCGCTGAGCGCGCTCATGGCGCCCTACGGCGGCTTTGACCACAACGCCCAGACCCTGCGCATCGTGACCCGACTGGAACGGCATTATGCCGAATTCGACGGGCTGAACCTGACCTGGGACACGCTGGAAGGCATTGCCAAGCACAACGGCCCGGTGGTGGGGGACATTCCCTATGCGCTGGCTGAATACAATGCCGAGCACGATCTGGAACTGCACACCCACGCCAGCGCAGAGGCGCAGGTGGCCGCGCTGTCCGACGACGTGGCCTACAACAATCATGACCTGCATGACGGGTTGCGGGCTGATCTCTTTACCGAAGAGGAAATCGCCCATCTGCCCATCGTCTGCGATGCCTATGCAGAGGTCGACCGCAAGTACCCCACGACGGACGCCTATCGCCGTCGCCATGAGGCGCTGCGCCGGGTCTTTGGCGCGATGGTCACGGACCTGATCGAAACCTCGCGGGCGCAGATCGCCGGGTCCGGTGCCGAAACCGCGCAGGAGATCCGCGACCTTGGCCGCCCGGTCATCGGCTTTTCGCAGGCGATGTGGGCGGACCTGAAACAGATCCGCGCCTTTCTCTTTACCAATATGTACCGCGCGCCCCGCGTGATGGAACAGCGCGCCCGCGTGACAGAGGCGGTCAATGAATTGTTCCCGATCTACCTGGGCGATCCCAGGCTGCTGCCGCAGCGCTGGCAGGGGGATGTTGCGGAGGCCGGCGATGACACGGCGCTTGCGCGGCTGGTGGCGGATTACATCGCCGGGATGACGGATCGGTTCGCGCTGCAACAGCACGCGCGGCTGACCGGCAAGGATGTGCTGGAAGGGCTCTGGCCCGTGGACGAAACGCGGCACTCGGCGCAGTAGTCGACGGCGGCACGCGGCGCGGCTAAGCTGCCGCGATCAGAGGGCAGGGGACGGGATATGGCAGTAGCGGAAACTGGCGGTCTGGAGACCGTTCTGGCCTTTGGCCTTGTCGGGGCGCTTGGCGTGGGGTCGCAATGGCTGGCGTGGCGGTTGCGCCTGCCTGCCATCGTTCTGATGCTGGTGGCGGGTCTGGTGATCGGGCCGGTCACGGGCGTTCTGGACCCCGCGGCGCAGTTCGGCGACATGCTGCAACCAATGATCGCGGTGGCGGTCGCCATCATTCTCTTCGAGGGCGGTCTGACGCTGGACCTGCACCGGCTGTCCGATGCGGCCAAGGGGGTGCGCAGGCTGGTGCTGATCGGCGCGCCGCTGGGTTGGCTGGCCTCTACCTTTGCCCTGCATTTCGTGGCGGGCCTCAGCTGGGAGGCCTCGGCCGTCTTTGGCGGCATCATGATCGTCACCGGGCCGACGGTGATTGCACCGCTCTTGCGGCAGGCGCGGCTGCGCCGCCGACCTGCCGCGCTGTTGCAGTGGGAGGCCATCGTCAACGACCCCGTCGGGGCACTGGCCGCTGTTCTGGCCTTCGAGGTGGTGCTGGTCATGCGCACCGCGACAGAGGCGGACGGCGCGGGATGGGATCTGGTGATCGGGATCGGCGTCGCGACGGCGCTGGGTCTGGCCGGTGGCTGGGGCATCGTGCGGGCCTTTCGTCAGGCCTATGTTCCGGAGTACATGAAGGTCCCGGTGTTGTTCGTTGTTTTGCTTGGCGTTTTTGCGGTTTCCGATCACGTCCTGCATGAATCCGGCCTGCTGGCTGTGACGATCATGGGGCTGTGGATCGCCAACGCGGGCCTGCCCAGCTTTGCCGAGCTGTACCGGTTCAAGGAACATGCGACCGTCCTTCTGGTTTCTGGCGTCTTTATCCTGCTGGCGGCGGGTATGAGTTTCGAACGGCTGGCGGTGCTGGACTGGCGCGCGGGGCTATTTGTCTTGTCGGTGATCCTGATTGCGCGCCCCTTGCCGGTGCTGGCGGCGCTGGCCTTTACCAATCTGGAATGGAAGGAGCGCCTGCTGGTCGCCTTCACCGGGCCGCGCGGGGTTGTGCTTGTGGCGGTTGCCGGACTGTTTGGCGAGCGGCTGGTACAGATCGGGGTCGAGGACGCCGACCGCGTTGCGCCCCTGGCCTTTGCGCTGGTGGCGGCGACGGTGGTTCTGCACGGGTTCACGCTGGCGCCGATGGCGCGCCTGCTGGGGCTGACCGCCTCACGCCTGCCGGGCGTGATCATCATGGGCGGGTCGAAATGGGCGGTGGAATTGGGGGCCGCGTTCAAGAAGATGGAACTGCCCGTCATCATCGCCGACCCCAACAACGCCCATCTGCGCAGCGCCCGAGAGGCCGGGCTGGATACGTTTTATGGCGACATCCTGTCGGAGGCCGCTGAAGACCGGGTAGAGTTCGTAGCCTATGAAAAGCTGATCTGTGCCAGCGACAACGACGCCTACAACACGCTTGTCGCCACCGATCTTGCACCGGAGTTCGGACGCGAAAATGTCTTTCAGCTAAAGCGCGTGCGCGATCAGAGCAGTCGGCACACGTTGCCCGCCACGCTTGGCGGGCGCTCGGTTGGGGCGGATGAGACTTTTTTCGAGGTCAATGCCGCCATAGCCGGGGATAGTGAGTTTCGCGTGACCCGACTGGCCGAGGAATTCACGCTGGAGCAATGGTGGGACCGCAACCCGGAGGCCGTGCCGATGGCTGAACTGGGACCGAACGGGACCCTGCGGCTGCTGGGGCCAAAGGACGAACTGTCCGGGCGCGCCGAAAGCCGCATCCTCGCCCGGATGCCCAAGCGTGAAGAGCGCAAGGCAGACTGAGCGGGGATTTGACCCCACGGGCCAAAGTGATACAGACCGCTCAACTCTGGAGCTTCTGAAATGAACCTGTTTACCGAAATCCGCACCCTCGTGCTGGACGCCATTTCCGCCTTGCAAGCCGACGGCACGCTGCCCGACGGGCTGAATACCGATCCTGTCACGACAGAACCGCCGCGTGATCCGCTGCACGGCGATATGGCGACCAATGCCGCCATGGTGCTGGCCAAGCCCGCCAAGCTGAAGCCGCGCGATATCGCAGAGGCGCTGGCCGCCAAGCTGCGCGTCGACGGCCGCATCGCCAGCGCCGAGGTGGCGGGGCCGGGTTTCCTGAACCTGCGGCTGTCGTCTGCGGTCTGGCAGGCGCTGCCGGGCAAGATCCTGACCGAAGGCACCGCCTATGGCCGGTCCGAAATGGGCGCGGGCAAAAAGGTGAACGTGGAATATGTTTCGGCCAACCCCACCGGGCCGATGCATGTGGGCCATGCGCGCGGCGCCATCGTGGGCGATGCCATGGCCTCTTTGCTGGCCTATGCCGGCTATGACGTGACGCGCGAATATTACATCAACGACGGCGGCGCGCAGGTCGATGTGCTGGCGCGGTCCGTCTACCTGCGCTACCTCGAAGCGCACGGCCAAGAGGTGGAATTTGCCGATGGCACCTATCCGGGCGACTACCTGATCGAGGTTGGGCAAAAGCTGAAGGACAAGGTCGGCGACGCCTTTGTCGGCAAGGGCGAACAGTTCTGGCTGACCGAGGTGCGTGAGTTTTCTACCGACGCGATGATGGAGATGATCCGCGGCGATCTCGCCTCGCTGGGCGTGAAGATGGATCACTTCTTCTCGGAAAAATCGCTGTACGGCACCGGCAAGATCGAGGCGGCCATCGATAGCCTGCGCGACAAGGGGCTGATCTATCGCGGCGTGCTGGAGCCGCCCAAGGGCAAGAAGCCCGAGGACTGGGAGCCGCGCGAACAGACGTTGTTCAAATCCACCGAGCACGGTGACGATGTCGACCGCCCGATCATGAAATCGGACGGCAGCTGGACGTATTTCGCGCCTGATATCGCCTATCACTATGACAAGGTGAGCCGGGGCTTTGACCTGCTGATCGACATCTTCGGTGCCGATCACGGCGGCTATGTCAAACGGATGAAGGCAGCCGTGTCGGCGCTGTCCGATGGCACGGTGCCGCTGGACATCAAGCTGATCCAGTTGGTCAAGCTCTACAAGAACGGCGAGCCGTTCAAGATGTCCAAGCGGGCAGGGACCTTTGTCACCCTGCGCGACGTGGTCGAAATGGTCGGCGCAGACGTGGCGCGGTTCCACATGCTGACGCGCAAGAGCGACGCCTCGCTGGATTTCGACTTTGACAAGGTGGTTGAGCAATCCAAGGAAAACCCGGTCTTTTACGTGCAATACGCGCATGCGCGGATCTGTTCGGTGCTGCGCAAGGCAGCCGAAGAGGGCGTGGACGTCAGCGATGCCACGCTGGCCGAGGTGGACCTGTCTTCGATGACCCATGCGGCGGAAGTCGCGTTGGCCGCCAAGCTGGCCGAATGGCCGCGTCTGGTTGAAATCGCGGCCCGCACGCATGAGCCGCATCGCATCGCCACCTACCTCAGCGAACTGGCGGCAGAGCTGCACGGATTGTGGAACCGGGGCAACGATCAGCCGGAACTGCGGTTCCTGCAGGGCGATTCGGCCACGACGCAAGCGAAAATTGCATTGGCGCGGGCCACCGCGGTTGTGATTTCCGCCGGTCTTGGTATCTTGGGCGTGCATCCGGTCGAAGAAATGCGCTGATAAACAGGCGCCTCGGCCGGATTTGTATCGAGCAGCAAGGCACTCTGACGGCAATGCATCGTCGGGGGGACAAGAGGCACTGAATGGCGGATTTCACATATGACGGGGCCGGTGTGGCCCCTGCTTCGGGAAAGATGGCCTCGGTCACGAACTGGGCCGGGGCGGCGGTATCGCTTGCGCTGATCGCAGGGATCGGCGTCTGGGGTTACAAGGTCATCGCGCGCGATGTCAGCGGCGTGCCCATCGTGCAGGCCATGTCCGGTCCGATGCGCTTCGCGCCGGTCGATCCGGGCGGCACGCTGGCGGATCATCAGGGATTGGCGGTGAACGCGGTGGCCGGGCAGGGCGCAGCCGCCGGTCCTGCGGACCAGCTGATGCTGGCCCCGCGGCCTGCGGGACTGCAGGCAGACGACGTGGCGCTTGGCGCTTTGGCACCCACGACGGTCGAACCTGAATTCCAGCCCTCGCTGGCCCATAACGCCGAGATCGTCGAGATCGAGCCCAAGGCCGCGCCGATCGCGGAAAGCGATCCGGCGGACGGGGATGACCCGCTCCTGGCGCTTGCCAACCAGATTGCCAAGCAGTCCAAACCGCTGTCGCCCGTCTCGCCCTCTGACGGGGCTCAGGATGAGGTTCTGGCAGCCCTTGCCGCGATCCCGGCGGGCACAATCGTTACGCCCGAACCGGAAAGCACGCTGAAACAGGCAACATTCGACGGCCCCGGCCTGCGCCGGTCGTTGCGGCCCAAGGTCCGCCCAGCGGGCCTGTCCGCGGTTCAGCGCACCGCCGCCCCTGTGGCTGCGCCCGCAGCCGCGACGGTCAAGGAAATCGACCCCGAAACGCTGGCTGCCGGAACCCGGCTTGTCCAGATCGGCGCCTTTGACAGCCCCGAGGCCGCGCGTACCGAATGGACGCGGCTGGACGCCATCTTCGGCGACTATCTCGAAGGGAAGGACCGGGTGATCCAGAAGGCGACCTCTGGCGGACGGGTGTTCTATCGCCTGCGCGCGCACGGGTTCGAAGACCTTGCGGATTCCCGCCGTTTCTGCGCCGCCTTCGTGGCGCGTGACGTCGACTGTATCCCGGCGGTGGCCAGATGAGCGGCTTCGGCGCGGTCATTTTCGGCTGTGCCGGGTCCGAACTCTCGGATCAGGAACGAACTCTCTTTTCAGAGAGCAAGCCTTTCGGCTTTATCCTCTTTGATCGCAACCTGCGCGACCCCGAACAAATCCGCCGCCTCTGCGCGGATCTGCGGGCGGCGGCGGGTCATGACGCGCCAATCTTCATTGATCAGGAAGGCGGGCGGGTGCAACGCCTGCGCCCGCCATTGGCGCGGGAATGGCCCGCGCCGCTGGACGATGCGGCCGGGGAAAATCCCGAACGGCGGTTTTACCTGCGGGCCCGTCTGATCGCCGCCGAATTGCGCGCGCTTGGCATTGACGGAAACTGCGTGCCGACATTGGACATCGCCCGCGACGAAACGCACCCCGTGTTGCGCAACCGCTGTTACGGCACCGACCGGGACAGCGTGATCCGCAACGGGCGCGCCGTGGTAAAGGGATGCGTTGACGGCGGTGTATTGCCGGTGATGAAGCACATGCCCGGCCACGGTCTGGGCACGCTGGACAGTCACCTTGACCTGCCCCGCGTGACGGCCCCGCGCCGCGACCTGAACGCGCAAGATTTTGCGGTTTTCACCGCCTTCAAGGATCTGCCGCTGGGCATGTCGGCGCATCTGGTCTTCGAGGCGATCGACCCGCGCCCGGCCACGATCTCTCCGGTGGTGATCGACATGATCCGCTGGCAGATCGGCTTTGACGGGCTCTTGATGACCGATGACATTTCGATGCAGGCCTTGCCCGGCAGTATCCCGGAACGGGGCGCCGCCGCGCGTGCCGCCGGCTGTGACGTGATCCTGCACTGCAACGGAAAACTGCATGAGATGCGGGCGCTCTGGGCAGAGGTGGGGCGCATGGATGCGGATGGGCAGACCCGCGCCGAGGCGGCGCTGTCCACCCGTGGCGAGCCCGCGCCGGTTGACATCGCTGCGCTGGAGGCCGAGGCTTTTCCATCAACCCTCTCGGATACCTCCGTCGACCGCGCATGAGTGACCCCGATACCCCCGATCTGTTGACGCTGTCGGTCGCCGACCGGGTGGCGGCCGAGGCGCTGGTCGTCGATGTCGACGGCTATGAGGGGCCGCTGGACCTGCTGCTGAACATGGCGCGGACGCAAAAGGTGGACCTGCGCAAGATCTCGATCCTGCAACTGGCGCGGCAGTACCTGACCTTCGTCGAAAAGGCCAAGGAACTGCGGATCGAACTGGCCGCCGATTACCTTGTGATGGCGGCCTGGCTGGCCTTCCTGAAATCGCGTCTGCTGCTGCCGCCAGAGCCCGGCGAAGAGGGGCCTTCGGGCGATGAACTGGCCGCACACCTGGCCTTTCAGCTGGAGCGTTTGCAGGCCATGCGCGATGCCGCTGCCCGCCTGATGGCCCGGGACCGGCTGGGGCGGGATTTTTTTGCGCGCGGATTGCCGGAACAGATGGAACAGGTGCGCCGGGTGAAATACACCGCCTCGCTGCTGGACTTGATGCAGGGCTATGCCCGCATCCGGACGCGCGATGAATTCCGTCCATTCGTGTTGGACCGCGACCGAGTCTTTACCATGGAACAGGCGCTGGAACGGATGCGCGGGATGATCGGCTTTGCCGGGCAATGGACGGATATCCAAAGCTACCTGCCAGACGGTTGGGGCGAGGATCCGCAGCGTTGGCGCTCCGCCACGGCGGCCACCTTTGCCGCCTCTCTGGAACTGGTGAAAGAGGGCAAGGCCGTGTTGAAACAAGGCGGCACGTTCGAGCCGATCCTCCTGCGGCGAAGGGAGTCCCGGGATGAGTGAAGAGCAGCACGCGCCGGAAGAGGCGCAGAGCGAAAGCCTGTTCGAGGCCCCCGTGATGGCCGAACAGGAACGCATGGTCGAGGCGATCCTCTTTGCCAGTGCCGAACCGGTGACGGTGCGCGAGCTGAACGAGCGTATGCCCCACGGCTGCGACGCGGCAGAGGCGCTGGTCTATCTGCGCAAACGCTACGAAGGGCGGGGCGTTCACGTGGTCCGCGTGGGCGACGCCTGGGCGATCCGCACCGCGCCCGATCTTGGCTTTTTGATGCAGCGCGAAACAGAGGAGACGCGCAAGCTGTCGCGCGCCGCGATTGAGACACTGGCCATCATCGCCTATCATCAGCCGGTCACGCGGGCTGAGATCGAGGAAATCCGCGGCGTTTCCGTGTCGCGCGGCACCGTCGATCAACTGCTGGAGATGGAATGGATCCGCTTTGGCCGTCGGCGCATGACACCGGGGCGTCCCGTAACCTTTGTGGTGACGGAAACCTTCCTGGATCACTTCGGCCTTGAATCCGCGCGGGACCTGCCGGGCCTGGCCGATTTGCGCGCCGCCGGTCTGCTGGAAAGCCGCCCGTCGCCTCTGGGCACACCGCAGCCGGGCGAGGGCGATGTGGACGCCGACGAAGGCGCCGACGAAGGCCAGAGCGAGTTGTTCGAGGACTGACTCGCCCGAAAATCGGCACAATTTCCTGCTAGGGGCAGGGCAAATAAAAGAGGAGTCTCGGGCATGAACGGACAACAGATCATCAACATGATCCTGCGCACGGTGATGCGCAAACTGATCAACAAGGGTGTCGACGCAGGCATGAACCGCATGGGGGGCGGTGCCCAGCAGCAGGGGCGTGAGGCGCAACGCGCCGCCCGTCAGGCCCGCCGCGCGGCCCGGATGGCAAACCGTTTCTGATCCGGTTTCTTTGACCGGGTTCCGATGGCGGCAGGCCGCCGTTGGCGTCAGGTGCTTTGGAAATGCTTGCTCAGCTTGAGGCCTTGCCCCTGATAGTTGGAGGCAATGCCAGAGCCATAAAGCTGCGCGGGCACCTCTGACATCCGCTCATAGACCAGACGCCCCACGATCTGCCCGTGTTCCAGCACAAAGGGCGCTTCGTGGCAGCGCACTTCCAGCACGCCACGCGCGCCCGCGCCACCCGCCGCCGCATGGCCGAACCCGGGGTCGAAGAACCCGGCGTAATGCACGCGGAACTCTCCCACCATCGCCAGATAGGGTGCCATTTCAGCGGCATAGCCGGGCGGGATATGCACGGCCTCACGGCTGACAAGGATATAGAAGGCACCGGGATCAAGGATCAGACGCCCCTTGTCCGCACGCAATTCGTCCCAGAAATCCTGCGGCGCATAGGCACCGATCCGGTCAAGGTCGATCACCCCGGTATGGGGCCGCGCCCGGTATCCGACCAGCCCGCCGGGACCGGGTTCCAGATCGACGGAAAAGCCCAGCCCTTCGTCGATCACCGCCGGACCGCCACCCACCAGCGTTTCGGCATTGTGCAGGGCGCGCAATTCGGCATCGGTCAGCACCGATTGCCCGCGCCGAAAGCGGATCTGGTTCAGTCGCATGCCCGGACGGGCCAGCACGGAAAAACTGCGGGGGCAGATTTCTGCATACAGCGGGCCATGATAGCCCGGCGCGATCCGGTCGAATTCCACCCCGCCATCGGTGATCACGCGTGTCAACAGATCCAGACGCCCGGTCGAGCTCTTGGCGTTGGCGATGGCCTGAACACCGGGCGGCAGGGCCAGCTGTTCCATCAGCGGCACAAGATAGACACAGCCCTTTTCCAGCACCGCGCCAGAGCCCAGTTCGATCCTGTGCATCTCGAATTCGGCGATCCGGTCGGCCACGCTGCGGCCCTGACCAGCCAGGAAAGAGGCGCGCACGCGATAGGCCACCGTCCCAAGACGCAAATCAAGACTGGCCGGCTGAACCTGCCCATCGACAAACTCTGCCTGCGCGGACAATGCGCCCTCGGCGATCAGGCGTTCGATCTGTTGGCTGGCCAGCACACCGGTCATGGCATCCCCCTTGTTTCGCTCGTCTTAGCAAGCGTGTCCGGGAAGGGGGAGAGCAAATTGCCTCTGGCGGCGATCTCGCCGCAGGCCCAAAGCTGTTGAACTGTCGGGACTGTGTCCCGGACGTGTGCGGCGTTCAGTGGATCAGGGGAAAACATCGCCAATCCGGCATTTGGGGATTGGTTTCTGTTTGGATTGGCAGCTGCGATTTGATTGGTCGGGCTAGCAGGACTCGAACCTGCGACCTTCCGTCCCCCAGACGGACGCGCTACCAGGCTGCGCCATAGCCCGACTTGTCGCGCCTAATTACGCTATTCTGCGGCTGGCGCAACCCCTTTGCCGCAAAAATCCGCGCCCTAATTATGGGGCGAAGTGCGGTTTTCGCACAGCGCGCGCAGGGCCGGAAGATGGGCCGCGACAAGGCGCTGTTTTTCCGGCGAAAGCGCGGAAATCCTTGCAAGATATCTGAGCGGGCCGACCGGATCGGCGGACGGGGCAGGCGCTGCCGCCGGGGGCGGCGGGGCGTTGAAATCCGGCAGGTCCAGCGGACGGGTCGGGGTCTCTGGGGCCAGGACCTCCGGCTCTGCTTCCGACAGGTCCTCCTCTTCCACATCCTGGGTCGAGAGGGACTCTTCGCGTGTCTCTTCGGGCTCCGGTTCCTCGGCCGGTTCCGGGCTGACCTGATCCACTTCTTCTTCAAGGGCGGGCGGCGTGGCCGCCTCGACCGCATCCGGCTCTGGCGTGTCTTCCGGTTCCGTGGTGGCAGCAGCGGGGGCCGGTTCTGCCGCCGAGAACAGGTCAAAGGGCAACTGCGGTGAGTCCTTCGCCTCCCAAGCCTCGGGCGAGAGCGGCGCAGGCTCCGGAGTCGAGTCCGTGTCGGGCAGCGATTCCTTTGTCTCCGGCTCCATGGTCCCCAATACGGGATCGGGCGCGGGATCTGTCTCCTCGGGCTCTTCCGTCACCTCGGCGGCGACCGGAACAGGCTCATCATCTGGCTCATCATCAAGATGGGGCACAGGCTCGGTTACTAGCTCCGGCACATCCGCGGGAATCTCCTGAACGGGATCGGCCTGCGCGTCCTCCGTGGCGGTGATCTCTTCCTCAGACACGGGATCCGGTTCGACGCTCGGGGCCTGTGCCGTGTCCTGCGGCGCGGCGGCGCGAGAGGGATAGGGAATGACTGGGGCGGGCGAGTCGTCCAGCGGCACCTCGACAAAGGGCGCATCTTCGATCAGGTCTTCCTGCGCGTTCTCGTCCGGGTCGACCTCCAGCGCGCACAGCGCGGTCACATGGCGCACGCCCTGTTCGCGCAGCACCTTTTGGACGCCCTTGATGGTCATCCCGTCATCGTGGAGCAACTTCTTGATTCCGCCCAGCAATTCCATGTCGGATGGACGATAGTAACGGCGGCCTCCCGCGCGTTTCACCGGTTTCACCTGGGTGAACTTGCTCTCCCAGAAACGCAGGACATGCGCCGGAGTCTCAAGCCAGTCCGCGACCTCTGAAATGGTGCGGAACGCATCGCGGGATTTGGGCATCGGCAATGCCTCAGCGCTTGTTGCCCGCGGCCACGCGGTCTTTCATCAGGTGCGAGGGGCGAAAGGTCAGCACGCGGCGCGGCTGGATCGGAACCTCTTGCCCGGTCTTGGGATTGCGCCCGACGCGGGCGGCCTTTTCCCGGACCGAGAAGGTGCCGAAAGAGGAGATCTTGACCTGTTCGCCTTCGACCAGAGCGTCCGACATATGCTGCAGGACAGCCTCGACCAATTCCGCGCTTTCGTTGCGCGACAGACCCACTTCGCGAAACACCGCTTCGCTCAGGTCCATGCGCGTCAGGGTCTTATCCCCCATAGTCATCCCTCCCGCTGTTTTCAGCAGATTAGAGGGAGGTCAAAACACAAGTCAATATCAATGACTTGCAGGGCGCGTTTTATCTATCGCAGAAAGCCATTCGTGCAATAAAGGCACAACTCTGCGGCAGCGGTGCCCGGATTTGGGCAGTTACCAGCGCAGAACCACCGCGCCCCAGGCCAACCCGCCACCGATTGCCTCTGTCACGATGACATCGCCCGGCTTGATCTGGCCGCGCGCCTTGCCCACCGACAGGGCAAGGGGAATCGAGGCCGCAGAGGTGTTGCCGTGGTCCTGCACGGTGACGACCACACGCTCCATCGGCAGGCCCAGTTTCTTGGCCGTGCCGGTGATGATGCGGATGTTCGCCTGATGCGGCACGACCCAGTCGATCTCGTCCGAGGTGACGCCGCATTTTTCCATTGCATTGGTCGCGGTCGAGGCCAGCTTTTCCACCGCGTGGCGGAACACTTCCTTGCCCTGCATGCGCAGAAAACCGGTGTTCTGCGTGGCAACGCCGCCGTCCACGTAAAGGATGTCGCGAAAGCGGCCATCGCTGTTGAGGTCGGTGGAGAGGATACCGCGATCTGCCTTGGTGCCATCGCCTTCGGCGCGCTCAAGGATCAGGGCGCCCGCGCCATCGCCGAACAGCACGCAGGTGCTTCGGTCGGTCCAGTCCATGATCCGCGAGAAGGTTTCGGCACCGATCACCATGACGCGTTTGGCTTGACCGGAGACGATCAGCGCATTGGCATTGGCCAGCGCATAGATGAACCCGGCGCAGACCGCCTGCACGTCAAAGGCAAAGCCGCTGGTCATGCCCAGTTCGGCCTGCACCATCGTGGCGGCAGAGGGAAAGGTCAGGTCGGCGGTCGAGGTGGCGACAATCAGCGCATCGATCTCTGAGGCGTCGATTCCGGCATCGTCCAGCGCGGCGCGCGCAGCCCGCGTCGCGAGGTCAGAGGTGGTCTGTCCCTCGGCGGCGAAATGCCGACGCTCAATCCCCGACCGGGAGCGAATCCATTCATCCGATGTGTCCAGGGATTTTTCGAATTCGGCATTTTCGACAATGCGGTCAGGCAGATAGTGTCCGACACCGATGACGGCGGCGCGTGTTGTCATGTCTTTAGGAGTCCTTTTGTACCGCGCCATCCTGCGCCGCCTCGGCGGCAGAGGCAACCCGTGCGGCCAGACGATCCCCAAAGCCGGAGCGCGCAAGTTCAAAGGCCAGTTTGACGGCCGCCGATATCCCGGTCGCATCGGCAGAGCCGTGGGATTTCACCACAGTGCCGTTCAGGCCAAGGAAAACGCCACCGTTCACCCGTCGCGGGTCGATCCGTTTTTTCAGGCGCCGCATGGAGGTCAGCGCCAGCACTGAAGCGATGCGCGACAGGGGCGAATAGGCAAAGGCCTCGCGCAAGAGATCGCCGATCAGCGAGGCGGTGCCTTCGCCGGTTTTTAGCGCCACGTTGCCGGTAAAGCCGTCGGTGACGATCACATCGCAGGAATCGCCGGGAATATCGCCGCCTTCGACAAAGCCGACGAATTCGTATTTTCCGGCGTCGCGATGGCTGTCGATCAGGTCATGCGCCTCTCTCAACTCGGCGCGGCCCTTGTGTTCCTCGGTGCCCACGTTCAGCAGGCCAACGCGCGGGCGTTCAAGGCTCAGCCCGTTGCGGGCATAGGCCGCCCCCATCAGCGCGTATTGCAGAAGGTCCTGCGCATCGGCGCGGATGTCCGCGCCCACGTCCAGCATCACGTTGAACCCCTGCGGATTGCGCGAGGGCCAGAGAATCGCGATGGCGGGGCGGTTCACGCCGGGCAGTTTGCGCAGCCGGATCATCGACAGCGCCATCAGCGCGCCGGTGTTGCCACAGCTGACGGCGACGGTCGCCTCTCCGTCCCGGACCGATTCCAGCGCGGACCACATCGAGGTGCCCTTGCCGTGGCGCATCACCTGGCTGGGCTTGTCGTCCATCGTGACGACACCCTGCGCATCACGGATGGTACAGCGTTCGGGCAGGCCCTTGCGCCGCGAGACAAGCTTTTCCAGCTCATCCGCAGGTCCGTGCAGGATGAAATCCAGCTCGGGATTCTTGCGCGCAGAATACGAAATGCCGGCGACAACAGCCGCCGGCCCACGGTCGCCGCCCATGGCGTCGACGGAAATCACGATTCGGGACGCGCCGTTTCCTGCGGAGTTCTTCAGAGAAGACATTCAGGGGGCGTCCCGCTTGGGCTGATCAGGCCGCGTCTTCGTCCAGGTCGATGTCGTCGGTCATCGCGACGATTTCGCGCTCTGCGTAGTGGCCGCAGGACGGGCAGACGTGATGCGGGCGCTTCAGTTCGCCGCAGTTGTCACACTCGTTCGGGTTGGCCGCGACCAGCGCGTCATGTGCGCGGCGGTTGTTGCGGCGCGACTTGGATACCTTGTTCTGTTGGACAGCCATGTCTCAACCTCGTCTATCGGAGGGGCGCAGGGTCTGCTCCCCTTGTTTCGGATCGCGTCGTGCCTTGGGACCCCGGGGCCGCGTCGACACACGCCTGTCATACTCATGAGCGCGCGAAAATACGCAGAACCTGTGATTTGGCAAGCGGATTCTCAGTCTTCCTCGTCGCCTTCCTGCATTTTTTCGCGCAGGGCCGCAAGCCCTGCAAATGGACGCGCTGCTTCGTCGGTCAGCGGGGCCACACCATCCTCTGCAAACTGGGCCTCACCCAGTTCGACACCGTCCTTGCGCGGATAGGTCGGCAAGGCCAGCGACAGCGCCTCTGTCATGACCGCCTCTACGTCGATCTCTTCTCCCAGCGGCTCGACCGAGTCGTCCTCAGGCATCTCGATTTCGGACCCGGCTTCGGGTTCGTCCAGCATCTCCTGCGGGACGAATTCGCGCAGCACCTCTGTATCGATCCTTGTGGTCACCGGCTCCAGCGTCACGATGCAGGACTGCACCACGGTCGCGCCCAGTTGCCCCTGCAGCCGCCAGCCGCGCTTGCCCAGCGGCGTCAGCACGCCTTCGAACCGCAGCTTCTTGATCGATACCGCGCCAAGCTCTTGCGCCAGCGCCGCGCGTGTCCCGGCATCCGGTTCAAGCCGGACGGGCGTCTTGCCGGACTGGCGCAGGCTGGAAACACGCAGCCGCGGGGCGGTCAGGGGGCCTTGGGGCGAGGGGGTGGTCATCGGGGCGGGTTTTCCTGCGCTTGAATGGATGGCGTTCCTTCTATAAGCGGGATAGGTGGCAGACCGTCCCATGACAAGAGGCGCATGACATGTACAGGTTTTCGGCAATGGCAAAAGGTGCCGTCGTGGGGATGATGCTCGCGGCTCTGGGCGCCTGCACGGCACAGCACCGTGTGCATGGCTACATGCCTGCCGAGGATGAGTTGCAGCAGATCGTGCCGGGCGTCGATACCCGCGCCACGGTCGAAGAGATCGTAGGCCCGCCCAATGCCTCCGGCGTGCTGAACGGGTCGGGCTTCTATTATATAGAGACCGAGATCCGACACTTCGCCTATCAAAAGCCGAGGATCGTCGATCGCCAGATCCTTGCCATCACCTTTGATGAGGCCGACGTGGTGCGCAACATCGCCACCTACGGTCTGGAAGACGGCCGCGTCGTGCAGATCAACCGCCGCGTGACCGAAACCTCGGATGGCGACATCAGCTTTATCCGCAAGCTGTTCGGCAACATCGGCGGCCTCAGCGCGTCCAACATCCTCGGCAACTGACCTCTGGTGCGGTTCGCGCCCGGATTTCGTCACGCGATTGTCACGCCGGTTTGGCATGGCCTGACCCATGCGCGCATCATCCGGCGCGCCGGGCAGGAGTGAGCGAAATGATTCAGTTGAACCGCGGGCGCTATCGCGCGCGCATGGCCGAGGGGCCCGCTGATATCGCGGCGGCGCAACGGCTGCGCGGACGCGCCTTTCACGGCCATGACAGGCCGGATGCCGATGCCTATGACGCGGTCTGCGATCATGTGCTGGTCGAAGAGGCCAGAACCGGCGCGCTGGTCTGCTGCTTTCGCTTCCTGCCGTTGTCCTCGGGCGGTGAAATCTCGCGCAGCTACTCCGCCCAGTATTATGAACTCTCGGCGCTCGAATCCTTTGACGGGCGCATGGTCGAATTGGGCCGCTTCTGCATCGACCCCGATCACTCGGACCCGGATATCCTGCGCGTGGCATGGGGCGCGATGACTTCATACGTGGATGCACAGGGGGTCGAGCTGTTGTTCGGCTGTGCCTCTTTCGCGGGGACGGATGCGCGCGCCTATTATGATGCCTTTGCCATGCTCAAGGCGCGCCATCTTGCGCCGCGCCGTTGGCTGCCACGGGCCAAGGCACCGGATGTCTTTCGTTTTGCCCAGCGTCTGAGGCGCCAGCCCGACGCCCGCAAGGCGATGCTGCGCATGCCCCCCTTGCTGCGCACCTACCTGATGATGGGCGGCTGGGTCAGCGATCACGCGGTGGTGGATGCGCAGATGAACACGCTGCACGTCTTCACCGGGGTCGAAATCGCCGCCATCCCCCCGGCGCGGAAAAAACTGCTGCGCGCCGTGGCGCGATAAAAGGGAAGGGGCTCAGGCCACCTGTTCCGGGGCGCGTTCAGCGGCGGGCACCAGCAAGGGTTTGCGCCGCAGATCCGCAAGCCGCGCCGCCGCCTTGCGAAAGGCGAAACTGCGCCGGGCCAGCGCGCCATACCCTTCTGCGACCCCGGCAGCCAATCCGGGTATCAGGCGCATCAGTTCGAACCTCAGGTTGGGGGCGAGCGCCCGGAGCGCATTGGGACCGGGATAAAAGCTTTCCGACGGCAGACCCTCTGTCATCAGGATCTGATGATCGTTTAACAGGACATGGTGGTATTCTGCGCTGCGGCGTCCGCTCATCTGTCTGACGCCCGGAAGACCGACCATCGCCTTGGCCGGGACAAATACCTCTGAAACGCCGAACGCGGATTGCACGTCCGGTCCCGACAGCAGCACCCGGTGTTGCGGGGACAGGATGACATCCCGGTGCGGCAAACCGGTTCCCAGCGCCTTGGCGGTGATCATGATCGGCTTGGAATCGTCCTCCGCACCCGGCCAGTGCAATGTGGTCTTGCCCACCCAAATTACAGGTCTGGCCCCGGCGTCGCGTGTCAGAACAAGGTCGCCGGGAGCAAGCCGTTCGACCGGGACCGGCCCGGTCGGCGTGTCGATCCGCGTGCCTGCCAGAAAGCAGACCGCCGAGGGCGGTGGCGAGGTGTCGAGATTCTGGATGTCGATGGCCCCGTTGCCAAAGGCATCCATTTCCGTCTGCGTGGCGTTGTCATCTGGGAGAAAGGCAAGCCGGGCCGAACTGCCCGGGGTGGGATAGTCCTGCACCGTGATGATGTAGACGGCGTTGCCTTCGAACTGGTCAGGAACCTGTTGCGATCCGTTCTTCTTGGTCGTCGGCAGGGTTCCGACCAATTCGAAGGTAAAGCTGTAGGTCGTGCCGCCAATGGACACGACGGTATCGGGATCGATGCCACCGCCTGCAGGCTGATCAAGGAACAGGTCGCCGGTTCCGCCAGTAGGTGTTTCGTTGACAAAGGTGATCTCGACCGCCGGATCGCCGGTCATGTTCAGCGCTGGATTATTCGCTGAATTGCTGTCGAACCTTGCCCAGAACGTATCGTTCATGGTGAAGCTTGGCCTCGAATAATTACAGAGCGGCAATTTTGTTTCGTATTTATCGACAATTAGCAGCGAATTAAGGCCAAAATGTGTCAAAGCGTGCGGTGCCATCGTGTGGCGGCGCGGGCCTGAACGGCCCTTGGCGGGCAGGGTCGGGTATCCCGCAATACGGCGCATGGCCCGCGCATGGTAAATTTTCGGCAGGACCAGAAACTGCCAATCCATGACCCGGAGGGCCTCCCCATGACCCGCAAGATGACCCGCACGACCGTTGCATTTGTAATCGCCGCTCTGCTTGTTCCCGGCCTTGCCAGCGCCAAGACCTGCAAAAACGGGGTGATCATCGGCGACGCGATGAAGGCGACCTCGGTTGCCATCACGTCCAAGAGCGCGGCCAAAAGCGCCGCCTACCAGAACTGGATCGGCAACTGCATGAACCGCTACGGCAATCCGTGGTGCGATGCCCAGAACGCGGCCTATCCCAAGTACAATTTCAACCGCGTGCCCAACGGCTTTGGCGGCTACAACTGGACGGCGACGCTGCACGCCACGCCTTGCCGCAACTGATCGCCTCCCATTGACTATGTCACGGCGCGGGATTAGCTCGCGCCCATGGCCGCACCTCCTTTGCTTCAACTCACCGACATCTCGCTGACCTTCGGCGGAAACCCTGTCTTCGACGCTCTGTCGCTGACCGTGCATCAGGGCGACCGCGTCGCGCTGGTCGGTCGCAACGGCTCGGGCAAATCCACCTTGATGAAGGTCATGGCCGGTTTGGTCGAGGCCGACAGGGGCGACCGCGTCGTGCCTGCGGGGTTCTCCGTAGGCTACATGGAGCAGGAACCGGACCTCTCCGGGTTCGAGACGCTGGGTGAATTCGCCGCCTCCGAACTGACCGCGTCAGAGATGTACCGCGTCGAACGCGCCTCCGAGGGGCTGAAATTCGACCCGGACCGCCCCGTTGCCACCGCCTCGGGCGGGGAACGGCGGCGGGCGGCTCTGGCCAAGCTGATGGCCGAAGCGCCCGACCTGATGCTGTTGGACGAACCGACCAACCATCTGGACATCGAGGCGATCGGCTGGCTGGAAGATGAGCTGAAGTCCACGCGCAAGGCCTTTGTCCTGATCTCGCACGACCGGCGGTTCCTGACGGAACTCACCCGCGCCACGCTCTGGATCGACCGGGGAGAGGTGCGCCGGCAAGAGCAGGGTTTTGCCGGGTTCGAGGCCTGGCGCGACAAGTCCTGGGATGAGGAAGACACCCAGCGGCACAAGCTGAACCGCAAGATCAAGGCAGAGGCCCGCTGGGCCGTCGAAGGCATCAGCGCGCGGCGCAAACGCAATCAGGGCCGCGTGCGGCGCCTGCAGGACATGCGCGCCGAACGGGCCGGACAGATCCGGCGGCAGGGCGCGGCGGCGATGGAACTGAGCGCGGCACCGAAATCCGGCAAGAAGGTGATCGAGGCGGTGGGCATCACCCATGCCTTTGCCGACAAACCCATTGTGCGGGGCTTTGACCTGACCGTGCAGCGCGGCGAGCGCGTGGCCTTTGTTGGCCCCAACGGCGTCGGCAAGACAACTCTGATCCGCATCCTGATGGGTGAAATCACCCCGGACGAAGGAACCGTCAAACACGGCACCAACCTGCTGCCTGCGGTCTTTGACCAGAGCCGGGCGCAACTGGACCCCGACGCCACGCTGTGGGACAGCCTGACCCATGACCGCGACATGCGGGTTTCCGGCCATTCCGATCAGGTCATGGTGCGCGGCGCGCCGCGTCACGTGGTGGGCTATCTCAAGGATTTCCTCTTTGACGAAGGGCAGGCGCGCGCCCCTGTGCGGTCCCTGTCGGGTGGCGAAAAGGCGCGTCTGCTGCTGGCCAAGCTGCTGGCGCGGGAATCGAACCTTTTGGTGCTGGACGAACCGACCAACGATCTGGACGTCGAGACGCTGGATCTCTTGCAGGAACTGCTGGACGATTACGATGGCACCGTGCTGCTGATCTCGCACGACCGCGATTTCCTTGACCGCGTGGCCACGACCACCGTGGCGATGGAGGGGCGCGGGCGCGCCACCGTCTACGCGGGCGGCTGGTCTGACTACCAGTCGCAGAAGCGCGAGGCCGAAGCGCCGGCGAAAAAGGCCAAACCGGCCGGCAAATCCGGCAGTTCCGCGCCAGAGGCCACCGCGCCGAAACCGCAAGCGGGCCTCAGCTTTACCGAAAAGCACCGGCTGGAGGCGCTGCCCGTCCTGATCGACCGGCTCACGGCGGAAATCGCCAAGCTGGAGGAATTCCTTGTCGCGCCTGATCTCTTCACCAAGGAACCGCTGAAATTCCAGAAGGCGACCGACGCGCTGGTGGAACGCCAGAACGCGCTGTCGGCGGCAGAGGAAGAGTGGATGGAACTGATGGAAAAGGCCGAACAGGCCTGATCCGGTCCTAACGCAGTTTCAGCAGGCGTGACACCACGCCCATTTCAACCACCGTCATCAGGATGCGCGCCACGTGGTGCAGGCTGACCAGCGCCGGATTGGCCGCAAGGCTCAGCGCCACGATGGACATCTCGGCCACGCCGCCGGGCGCAAAGCTGATCAAGAGGTGCAGCCATTCGATGCCGGTGATCTGGTAGAGCACCCACGACAGCGCGCCGCCCAGGGCCATCATATAGGCCACCGACACCACGGCCAGCCACAGACAGCGGCGCAACAGCGCCATGTTCGCGCCCTTGAACCGCATCCCGAGGCTGACACCGATCACCAGCTGCGCGCTGGCGATCAGCCAGACCGGCAGATGCAATTCCACAACCCCGGTCACGGTGAACCCCGCGACCAGCAAGAGAGGCCCGCTCAGCTGTCCTGCGGGCAGGTTGACCAGCTTGGCCAGCCCAAGCCCCGCAGCGGCGGCAAGGCAGATCAGCATCAGCGCCAGCGGCGTCACCGGCTCTTCCGGCGCGCTGGCGCTCAGCCCGGCGGCGCTGCCCACCGGCGCACCCAGCCACAGCGACAGCCCCAGCGGCAGCAGCGTGATGACCACGATGATGCGCAGGAACTGCTGCGCCGTCAGGATGCGGATATCCGCGCCCGCGCCTTCGCCCATCACGATGCTTTCCGTCAGCCCGCCGGGTGTCCCGGAGTAAAACGCCGTCGCACGGTCATAGCCGCCAAGACGCTGAAAGATCAGCATGTTGCCCAGATGCGCGCAGAGCACAAAGACCACCAGCCCGGCCATCGTCCAGGTGAACTGCCCCGCCATCGCGGCCAGCTCTGGAGTCACCTGCGTGCCGATCATCACCCCGATCAGCGCCACGAACCCGGTCCGGAACCGCATCGGAAAATCATAATCCCGCAGGATCCACGGGTCCCAGATCAGCACGACCGCCGCAGAGGAAAACAACCCGCCCAGCATCCAGGGCATCGGCAGGTGCAGAACGGTGGCCAATGTGCCTCCGATGACGCCAAAGGCGAGCATGAGGGCGGACTGCCAGATCAGGCGGAACGGGGGCAGGGTCAGCATGATGAGGGGTTTTCCTTCGCCCCCAGATGGCTCTACCTGTCGGGGCATGTCCAGCCCCGTTTTCATCGGCTCGCCCATTTATCGCGGATCGGTCTACGGACCGCGCCACCCGCTGTCGATTCAGCGGGTGCCTGCAGTCATGGATCTGGCGCGCGCCCTCGGCTGGCTGCCGGAGGGGATGTACCGGACCTCGCCGCGCGCCAAACCCGTTGCCCTGACGCGCTTTCACACGCCCGATTACATCGCCGCGCTGCAAACCGCAGAGGCCGCGCAACAGGTCAGCGATGAGACCCGCGACCGGCACGGCCTTGGCACCCTGTCGAACCCGGTTTTCACAGAGATGTACCGCAGGCCCGCCACGGCGGCGGGCGGTGGTCTCCTGGCCGCCGAACTGGTGGCGCAGGGGGGCGTCGTCTACAACCCCGGCGGCGGTCAGCATCACGGCATGCCCGACCGCGCCGCCGGGTTCTGCTATCTCAACGAACCGGTCCTGACGATCTCGCGCCTGCTGGACATGGGGCTGGAACGGGTCGCCTACGTGGACATCGACGCGCATCACTGCGATGGCGTCGAACCGGCTTTTGCGGGAAGTGAGCGCGTCCGCATGATCTCTTTGCATGAGGCAAAGCGCTGGCCCTTCACCGGCGCGCTGGAGGATCGGGCAGAGGGCGCGGCGTTCAACCTGCCGGTGGCGCGGGGCTTCAACGATACGGAATTCACCCTTGTCCTGAACGAGTTGATCCTGCCCGCGATCGAGACGTTCCGCCCCGACGCCATCTATCTGCAATGCGGGGCCGATGCCCTGCTGGAGGATCCTCTGGCGCGACTGGCGCTCTCCAACCGCTGTCACGTGGCGGCGGTGCGCGCCCTGCGCCCACTGGCCCCGCGCCTGATCGTCTCCGGCGGCGGCGGCTACAACCCGTGGAGCGTGGCCCGCTGCTGGACCGCCGTCTGGGGCGAAATCTCGGGCTTTGACGCGCCCGACCACCTGCCGCCAAAGGCGCAGGCGCTGCTGCGCGGGATGGACTGGCACCGCAAGGGACGTCCAGAACAGACGCTGCTGACCACCCTGACCGACGCGCCGCGCGAAGGGGCGATTTCCGACAACCTGCGCAAGGACGTGTCCCGCCTGCGGGCGCGTCTGAAACCGGTCATCTGAGGGGAAAACATGGAGCGGGTAGCGGGAATCGAACCCGCGCGTTCAGCTTGGGAAGCTGACAGGCTACCATTACATCATACCCGCCGCGAGGCGCATCGGTAGCTCAGGCCCGCTGTTCCGTCAAGCGCCTTGCACACGCGCGCGCCTGCGCTAAGGCTGTGCAAAACGACAAGACGGGAGGAGCGACATGACACTGAACTTGCCTGAGACGGGAACCTTCGTGGGGCGGGTCTGGCGTCCGGAGATCGGACCGGCCCTGATCGTCCGGTGCGGCGAAGAGGCGGTGGATATCACCAGCCGTGAGGTGCCGACCCTGCAGGCGCTGCTGGAACGCGATGATCCGGCAGAGTACGCGCAGAACACGGCGGGAGAAAGCCTTGGCCCCCTCGATGAAATCGCGGCAGGCTCGGTTGAGGGCGCAGAGGGCCTGCGCCTGCTGTCCCCCTGTGACCTGCAGCCGGTCAAGGCCTGCGGCGTGACCTTCGTCTCCTCGATGCTGGAACGGGTGATCGAGGAGCAGGCCAAGGGCGATCCGGCCAAGGCCGAGGCAATCCGTGACCGCTGCACCGCAATCCTTGGTGAAAGCCTGCGCGCCGTCGAACCGGGGTCCGAAAAAGCCGGGCAACTCAAGGAAGTGCTGATCGCCGACGGCGTCTGGTCCCAGTATCTGGAAGTCGGCATCGGCCCCTATGCCGAGGTCTTTTCCAAGGCGCAGCCGATGTCGGCGGTTGGGTTCGGGGCCAGCGTCGGCCTGCACCCGATTTCCACATGGAACAACCCGGAGCCGGAGATCGTGCTGGCCTGCGACAGCCGCGGTCGCATTCGGGGCGCGACGCTGGGCAATGACGTGAACCTGCGCGACGTCGAGGGCCGCTCGGCTCTGCTGCTGGGTAAGGCCAAGGACAACAACGCCTCCTGCGCCATCGGCCCGATGCTTCGGCTGTTTGATGACAGCTATTCGCTGGATGACGCGCGGCAGGCGGAACTGACGCTGACCGTGACCGGCGAAGATGGCTTTGTCCTGAACGGGCGCAGCAGCATGTCCCAGATCAGCCGCGACCCCGAAGATCTGGTCAGCCAGACCCATGGTGCGCACCATCAATACCCGGACGGGTTTTTCCTGATGCTGGGCACGCTCTTTGCCCCGACCAAGGACCGCGACGTACCCGGCGGCGGCTTTACCCACAAACTGGGTGACGTGGTCGAAATCTCGGAACCTTCACTTGGGCTGCTGCGCAACACGGTGCGGCTGTCGACGGACTGCCCGCCCTGGCGTTTCGGCACCAGCGCGCTGATGCAGAACCTTGCGCAGCGGGGCTTGCTGTAAGGGGGCGCTGCCCCCTCGGCCTTCGGCCTCACCCCCGAGGTATTTCAAAGCCCAAAGAAGAGCGGGGTGTTTCGTTTCTTTGGGCTGAAAATACCTCGGGGGAGCCGCGCGCCCCGCGCGACGGGGGCAGCGCCCCCCGCGTCGTCGGTTATCCGCGCCGCCGCCGCCGTCGGCCACCGCCGTCCTCACCGCCAGTATTGAAGCTGACGTTCGGAAGGGTGACGATCTTTTTCAGTTCCGGGAAGGGGTCCGTCGCGTGGGGGATCGCGTTTGCGGCGACGAAATGCTCCTGGAATTTCGGTTCGATGGCGGTTTCCACCTTGGTGATCTCCCGGACCACGCGCTCGATCTCGCGCCGTGCGCCAAGGTTGCACAGGGCGATCCGCGCGCCGGTGCCGGCGGCGTTGCCCGCGCTTGTCACCTTGTCCAGCGGCACATCCGGGATCATGCCCAACACCATTGCGTGCTGCGGCGAGATATGCGCGCCAAAGGCCCCGGCCAGCACCACGCGGTCAACCTTGTCGACACCGCGCGTGTCCATCAGCAGGCGCGCGCCCGCGTAGAGTGCGGATTTCGCCAGCTGGATCGCGCGGATGTCGCCCTGGGTGACGGTGATGCGCGGCCCGCCTTCGGCGGTGGCGTCATGGATCAGGTAGCTGTGGGTGCGGCCCTCGGCAAAGCAGCGGTCCGTTCCGGTCTGCGCCGGGCCGCCGATTAGCCCTGAGGGGTCCAGCAGGCCCGCGGTGCGCAGTTCCGCGACCGCCTCGATGATGCCGGAACCGCAGATGCCGGTGATCCCGGTGGCGGCGGTTTCTTCCCAAAAGCCGTCCTCATCCGACCATTTTTCACAGCCGATCACACGAAAGCGCGGCTCTTTGGTCGCCGGGTCGATGCGGATCGCCTCGATCGCGCCGGGGGCCGCGCGCTGGCCGGAGCTGATCTGCGCGCCTTCAAAGGCCGGACCGGTGGGCGAGGAACAGGCCAGCACGCGCGTCTTGTCCCCCAGCACGATCTCGGCATTGGTGCCCACATCAACGATGAGCGCCAAGTCACTGGATTTACCCGGTTCTTCTGACAAGGCCACGGCGGCGGCATCGGCCCCCACATGGCCCGCGATACAAGGCAGCACGTAGATCTGCGCCGAGGCGGGCAGCGCGGTCAGCTCCAGATCGCGCGCAGTCAGCACCAGCGAATCCGAGGTCGCCAGCGCAAAGGGCGCCTGTCCCAGTTCCACCGGGTCGATGCCCAGCAGAAGGTGGTGCATCACCGGGTTGCAGACAAACACCGTCTCTAGGATCAGCGCGGGGTCGATTTTTGCTTCGCCCGCTATGTCCACCGCCAGCGTGTCGATCGCCTCCCGCACGGCGCGGGTCATCTCGACGTCGCCGCCGGGGTTCATCATGGCATAAGACACCCGGCTCATCAGGTCTTCGCCAAAGCGGATCTGCGGGTTCATGATCCCCGAGGAGGCCACGACCTCGCCGGTGTCCAGGTTGGTCAGATGCGCCGCGATGGTGGTCGATCCCAGATCGATGGCCAACCCGTAAATCCCGCCCTCATGCAGACCCGGCCAGATTGCGGTCAGGCGCGGGATGGCACCGTGATCGGCCTTGTTGAGCGCCACGGTGATCTTCCAGCCGCCCTTGCGCAGAACCGGCTGCAGGCGGGAAAGGACCGAGAACTCCGCCGAAATCTCCGGGATATCCCATTGCTCCGCCAGCGCCCGTTCGACCCGTTCCAGATCGCCGGTCGGCTCGTGCATGTCCGGTTCCTGCACCTCGATGTAGTAGAGGCGGGTGGCCGGGTCCATTTCGATGACGCGGGCGGTGGCGGCCTTACGCACCACCTGCCGGTGCACCTGGCTTTCGGGCGGTACGTCGATCACCACATCGCGCTGCACGGTGGCCTGACAGCCCAGCCGACGGCCGGACTTCAGCCCGCGCACCCGGTCATAGCGCTCTTCGACCGCGTTCCACTCGGACAGGGCATCCTTGGCGACAGTGACCCCGTGCTTGGGGAAATCGCCGTAGGACGGGGTGATCTGGCATTTCGAACAGATGCCGCGCCCGCCGCAGACCGAATCGAGGTCGACGCCCAGCTGGCGCGCAGCGGTCAGGACAGGGGTGCCCACGGGAAAGCGGCCGCGCTTGCCCGAGGGGGTAAAGATCACGAGCGGGTCTTGAGACATGCATAAACCTCCGAATTGCGCGGACCATAGCGCCGGTTGCGGCAATGAAAAGCCGTCAGGCGTCACGTCCGGGGCGGAAAACGGCACGGATGGCCAATGGTGGGAAATTCATGCGGCTGGCGTGTCAGCCCTGACCCAGCCAGCGCAGGATTTCACCGCGGTTGCCGTCCAGATCCGGGGCCGGGCCGCGCGATTTCGGGTCCGGCGCATCGGTCATCTTGATCGGGTTGCCGGCGGCCTTGTAGGCCTGCCGCCCGTTCTTGTCGAGCACATCGACCACCATGTTGCGCGCGATGATCTGCGGATCTTTCAGCACCTGATCGACGCTCTGGATCGGCCCGGTGGGAATGCCCGCCGCCTGCAGGCGCGAGATCCAGAAGGCGCGGGTGTTGTCCAGCGTCACCGCCTCGATCAGCCGTTTCAGCAGGCGCGCGTGTTTGCACCGCTCGGGGTTGGTGGCAAAGCGCGGATCGTCCGAAATCGGCAGGTTCAGCGCGATACACAGCTTTTCGAACAGCCGGTCATTGCCGGCGGCGATCACGAACAGCCCGTCGCTGGCGTGAAAGGTCTCAAACGGGGTGATCGAGGGATGCCGCGCCCCCGATGGCGCCGGGGCCTTGCCCGTCACCGTGGTCAGCGCCACCGCGTGTTCGAGGATCGCCAGCTGGCTGTCCAGCATGGCCACATCGATCTTGCGCCCGACGCCGTTGCGGTCCCGGTCCAGGAGCGCCGCCAGAATGCCCTGCGCCAGGAACATGCCCGCCACGATATCCCCGATGGAGGCCCCCACGCGCACCGGGTCACGGCCCTTTTCGCCGGTGATCGACATCACCCCGCCGCGCGCCTGAACGACCATGTCATAGGCAGGCCGCTTGGAATCCGGACCGGTATGGCCAAAGCCCGACACCGCGCCATAGACCAGCCGGGGAAAGGCCGCGTGCAGGTTGTCCCAGCCATAGCCCAGCCGTTCCATCACGCCGGGGCGGAAGTTTTCGACCACCACATCCGCCCGCGCCAGAAGCCGTTCAAAGATCGCGCGGTCCTCATCGGCCTTGAGGTTCAGCGCGATGCTTTTCTTGCCGTGGTTGATGGCGGCGAAATAGGCGGATTTGCCGTCCTTGAAGGGCGGAAAGGTGCGCGTGTCATCGCCGCCGCCCGGCGATTCGACCTTGATGACCTGCGCCCCCATGTCCGCCAGCGTCATGGTGCAGAACGGCCCGGCCAGCACATGCGTCAGGTCGAGGATCACGTATCCGGCAAGGGGGGCGGTCATGGGCGGGTCCTGTTGTTTGGGTCTTTGTGCTCCTCACCACACAAGCGTGACAGCGCGGTGACGGCAAGGGTCTGTTTGGCCACTGGCAAAGGATGGCCGGGGGATGGTGCGGGAATGACGGGATTTTGTGTGGTGGGCGGGGGAAATTGGCGGGGTAAATGGACGGGGAAGGCTGCTTCAGGGCTCACCAAAGCAAAACCCCAAGGTTTCGCCCCGAAGCCACCCCACGCTTCGATCCGGCCTGACATCCCGGCCCGCCGGCGCCAAGCGAAATAGCCGTCTCCCGCCTTTGGCGGGGCCCTCGGCGATTTCCCTTGTCTCCGTCCGTCCGCGCTGTCGTCTCGGTCTCAGGCGAGGGGCGGCTCCGAAGCAAAACCTTTCACGGGGAGGTGGGCCGGTCAGGGCCGCGGCAGGCGCGCGTGAAAGACAAAGCCCAGCAGGTTCATCAAGAGTTGCGCCGCAAGGATGGAGGTGCTGCCCGTCGGATCGTAATCCGGGGCAACCTCGACCAGATCGATGCCGACGACGGGGTGGCTGCGGGTGACATGCTGCAGCAGTTCCAGCACCTCATAGTAGAGAAAGCCGCCATGGCTGGGCGTGCCGGTGCCGGGCGCGATGGACGGGCAGAAGGCGTCGATATCGATGGTGATATAGACCGGCGCGCCCGCAGGCAGGCGGGCCGCGGTGGGTTCTGGCCCCAGTTTGCGCATCTGGCGCACCGACAGGATATCCGATCCGCGGGCGCGGGCGTCCTCGTACCCATCGCGCGCGGTGGACGACACGTTGCGGATGCCCACCTGGGTCAGGCCGGTGACATGTGGTTTCTCGGCGGCGCGGCGCATCGGGTTGCCGTGGCCGCGGGTGACACCGTGACGTTCATCGACGAAATCCAGATGGGCGTCGATCTGCAGCACATGGAAGGGGGCGCGGCCCTCGTAGGCCTCGATGCAGGGGATGTTGATCGAGTGGTCGCCGCCGATGGTTACGGGCAGGGCGCCGGCGTTCAGCGCGGCCTCGACGCCGCTGCGGATATTGGCGTGGCTGGTGAGCGTATCGGTATGCACGATATCGGCGTCGCCCATGTCCACAAGGCGCACCCCGTCAAGGTAGGTCACGTCGTCTTCGTGGTCATAGGCGCCCGCGTGGCCAAAGCTGAAGAGCGTACTGGCCTCGCGCACTCCGCGCGGGCCGAACCGCGCGCCCGCGCGCCATTGCGTGCCCGCGTCGAAGGGCGCGCCAAGAATGGCGGCATCCGCTTGCAGCGCGCTCCAGTCCGGCTGATAGGGCGCGCGCGCAAAGGTGCAGATGCCGGTAAACGGCAGGTTCAGGCGACCGGTTTCATATCCGTGGCTCATGCGGCATCTCCTTGGGTGGGGGCAACCTAACCGGACGGAACGCATGGGCAAGCGGGAAGCCTGTCAAGACAAATAAACACGTATTGGTTGCATTTGTTTTCTTGGAATCCCCCTTGTTGAGGTTAACGTAGCGTCACTTTTACCAACCACGGATTTGAAGGGGGACGTGCGATGACGGGACATGGACGGGCAATCGGGGCCTTGGGGGCCTTGCTGATGCTGCCGTTGGCGGCGGCGGCGCAGGATTTCGGGGTGGACATGCCGGCGAACCCGGCGCCGGGGGTCACATTCCCGACAGCGGAGGATGAGATCAACAGCTGGATCTTTGTCGAACCGCAGGACACGGCGGCCATTCACGCCCACGGCTGGGGCATCTGGGCCGGTTTGACCAAGCCGGTGGAGGGCGAGGGCGGCTTTGCCCGCGTGACCTATCAGACATGGCTGACCAAGGCGGATGTGATTTCTGTCTTCACCGGCAAGGACCCGGAAAAGGACTTCCTGCTGGGCGAGTCGAACCAGATGTTCAAGCACGGGCTGGTGGATGGCTTCCTGGCCAATGCCGCCTCGGAAAAGAAGGACGGGACGGAGCCGGTCAAGAACGCCGCCGGGATCATCGTGAACACCGACGTGCTGGAGAATGTCGCCTACAGCCCGCCCTCGGCAGCCTACCTGCTGGAAACCGGCACCGGAAAGCCCGAGGTGCTGGACCGGCTGCTGGCCGAGGGCGACAAGGTGGTTTTTCCCGATGACGCGGTGAACGTCAAACCGGTCTACAAGCTGATCACCGAAGACCGGCTGAGCGACTGGACCGATGCCGACGGCCGCGCGCGCAAGCTCTATGCCTTTACCGCCTGGCCGGGCATCCCGGACATCACCAACTGGACGCCCGACATGAAAGAGGGCGGCTATCCCGAAACCCTCTGGCAGCAATGCGTCTATGTCGATCTGGAGCTGAAGGGGCGCACCACCTCCACCGGCGTCGATGTGAACTGTGCCAGCCCCGATGAAAGCAGCATCTATTCGCTGGACGATTTCATCGCCGTGAACCTCAAGGACGTGGACGGCGGGTTCATCAACACCGCGACCGGCGAGACGGAGGAGTTCGGCGGCGACATCGCCATTGCCCTGCTTGTGGCGATGCACGTCACCTCGCGCGAGGTGACGCAATGGACGTGGCAGACCTTCTGGTGGCAGGCGGATGCCGCCCATCCCAACACGCCCTCCAGCGCCGCCATCGCCGCCGCGCGCCCCGATACCCTGACGACGCAGGCCGCGCATTACGCCATGGCCCCGGCCTATTCCATGCTGGTCCCGGCGCAGCCACTCATCGGCGGCAAGAACGTCGGCGCGCTGGTCACCGCCTTCAATCCCTATCTGGAGGCAGGGTTCGGCACGCCCGTGGTGTCGATCACCGAAACCGTGCAGATCCCGCAGGGCGACGGCTGGTCCACGATCACCACCGATCTGGGCATTCAGACCAACTGCATGACCTGCCACGGCCTTGCGGCCTGGGGCGGGCGCGGCACCGGCTATGCGGCGAACTTCTACGTGCCGCGCGATTTCTGGGTCTTCGACACCGCGCTGGACGTGGATTTCGCCTGGTCCGTGCAGGCCATCGGAGAGGCGGTGCAGGCCGCCAACAAGAAGGCCGCCGACACCAAATCCGACTGACACACCCCCGGATCGGGCGCAAAATAGCGCCCGATCCCCGCTTGCCAGACCCGTCCGCCTGTCGCACTCTGCCGCCGTCAGGTGCCCCGCCAAGGGGAGAATCGGGAAGCCGGTGAAAAACCGGCGCGGGCCCGCCGCTGTAAGGGGGACGGTGCGGATACAGGCCACTGGGGCAATCCCCGGGAAGGCGTCCACACCGGCAGAACCCAAGCCAGAAGACCGGCCTGACGACATGGACCGCCGCGGTGGAACGCGCGCGGTCGCTGTCTTTCGCGGAGCCGACCATGAGCGATCCCACAATCGCGCCCAAAGGCGCGTCCACTTATCCCGCGCCCGAACGGGCGCGCACCTTCACTGCGTCCGAACGCCGGGCGCTCTATGACGTCATCGACGCGCGCCGGGACGTGCGCAACGAATTCCTGCCCGATCCCATCGCCCCGGACCGCCTGCGCCGGGTGCTGCAGGCCGCCCATGCCGCGCCCTCTGTCGGCTTCATGCAGCCGTGGAATTTCATCCTGATCCGCGACGCCGCGCGCCGCCGGGCCGTGCACACCGCATTCCAGCGCGCCAACGCAGAGGCCTGCCAGATGTTCGAGGGCGAAAAGCGCAGCAAATACGCGGCGTTAAAGCTCGAAGGTATCCTGAAATCCCCGCTGAACATCGCCGTCACCTGTGACCGCACGCGCGGCGGAAAGGTGGTTTTGGGACGGACCCACAACCGCGACATGGATCTCTATTCCACGGTCTGCGCGGTGCAGAACCTCTGGCTTGCTGCCCGGGCAGAGGGGCTGGGCGTGGGCTGGGTCAGCATCTTCCGGCAGGAGGACCTGCGCGAGCTGCTGGGCCTGCCGGACCACGTCGAAACCGTGGCCTATCTCTGCGTCGGTCACATCGACGACTGTTTCGCACAGCCCGAACTGCAGGCGCGCGGCTGGCGCAAGCGGCTGGACCTCGACAGCCTGATCATGGAAGACCATTGGCACGACGCGCCTCGGGATGCTGAGTAACGGACAAGCCACATGATCGACCAGACCACCGTCAAGCGGATCAACCTTCTGCACGGATCGCCGGGCTTTGTCCTGCGCACCGACCCCAAGACCGGGCAGGGCGCGGTCAGCAACCCGCCAAAGGTCCCAAAGGCCAGCGGCGAATACTGGATCCACGGCACCTCGATCCTTGCGGGCGGGACGGAACGGCCCTCCGTTTTTGTCGTCGACACCGACAGCGGCGGCACGCTGCGCGCAATTTTCTGGAAAACCGCCAGTGGCTGGATCGACAGTCAGGACCCGCAGGCCCCCGAAACGCTGGGCCTGCCGCGCGACCGGATCTTTCCCTTCGACTGGCGGTTCGATGTGCCCCTCGAAGAGGACATCTTTCACCCCGATCCGGGCGGGACGCCCCGACGCACCGCACGCTCTTTCCTTTCCCGGCTGCGCATGCGATAGGGACGCGCCAACCGATCCCTCCCAAGGAGTGCCCCTCATGGAGATTCGCGAGGCCCTGACCTTCGATGACGTTCTTCTCGTTCCCGCAGCATCCAGTGTGCTGCCATCCACGGCGGATACCCGCACACGGGTGACGCGTTCCATCGCGCTCAACATCCCGCTTTTGTCCAGTGCAATGGACACCGTAACCGAAAGCCGCATGGCGATCACCATGGCGCAGGCTGGCGGCATGGGCGTGATCCACAAGAACCTGAACGTCGAGGCGCAGGCCCGCGAGGTTCGCCGCGTCAAACGCTTTGAAAGCGGGATCGTCTACAACCCCGTCACCCTGACGCCGGAACAGACCCTTGCCGACGCCAAGGCGCTGACCGAACGCTATGGCTTTACCGGCTTTCCGGTGGTGGATGAAAAGCACCGCGTCGTCGGCATCGTCACCAACCGCGACATGCGCTTTGCCGCGCAGGACAATACGCCGGTCAAGGCGATGATGACCCATCAGAACCTTGCCATCCTTCAGGAACCGGCGGACCGCGATCAGGCCATCGGCATGATGAAGGAACGCCGCATCGAAAAGCTGCTGGTCACCGACAAGAACGGCAAGCTGACCGGCCTCCTGACGCTGAAGGACACCGAACAGGCCGTCCTGAACCCCACCGCCTGCAAGGACCGTCTTGGTCGCCTGCGCGTCGCCGCGGCCACCAGCGTTGGCGATTCCGGCTTTGAACGGACAGAGGCGCTGGTGGATTCCGGTGTCGATATCGTGGTGGTGGACACCGCGCATGGCCACTCCCGCGGGGTGATCGAGGCCGTGAGCCGGGCCAAGAAGCTGTCGAACGAGGTGCAGGTCATCGCGGGCAACGTCGCCACCGCAGAGGCGACGCGCGCGCTGATCGACGCCGGGGCTGACGCGGTCAAGGTCGGCATCGGTCCGGGCTCCATCTGCACCACGCGGATGGTGGCGGGCGTCGGCGTGCCGCAGCTGACCGCGATCATGGATTGCGCGGCGGCGGCGGGCGACGTGCCGGTGATCGCCGATGGCGGCATCAAGTTCTCGGGCGATTTCGCCAAGGCGATCGCGGCGGGGGCGTCCTGCGCGATGGTCGGGTCGATGATCGCGGGCACCGATGAAAGCCCGGGCGAGGTGATCCTCTATCAGGGCCGCTCGTTCAAGGCCTATCGCGGCATGGGGTCTCTGGGGGCGATGGCGCGCGGCTCTGCCGACCGCTACTTCCAGAAAGATGCCGCCAGCGACAAGCTGGTGCCCGAAGGCATCGAAGGCCAGGTGCCCTACAAGGGGCCTGCCGGCACGGTCATTCACCAACTGGTGGGCGGGTTGCGCGCGGCCATGGGCTACACCGGCTGCGCCACGGTCGAAGAGATGCGGGGCAACTGCCGTTTCGTCAAGATCACCGGCGCGGGGCTCAAGGAAAGCCATGTGCATGACGTGCAGATCACCCGCGAGTCGCCGAACTACCGGATCGGGTGAGCCCCGGTCCGCGTCGCGTTGAAGGCTCCAGCGGAGCCTTCAACGGTCCGACGGACAGAAAACCGGCCCAATGAACTGCCGTTTCTTATGCCTGTCGAACGGGTCGTGAGGAGGATGCGAGAGGGGCAAAGGTTTACAGTTCATGAATTCGTCTCTGTAACCCCTTGATTCTGCATTCCCCTTAGCTGTCCACGCGTGGACAGGCCCCAACCCAAGCCAGAGGATCCCCCATGACCCCAGCCGCCAGAGTCCAGGCCGCCATCCAGTTGCTGGACACCATCGCGGCCGGAAAACCGGCCGAACAGGCGCTGACCAACTGGGGCCGAACCTCTCGCTACGCCGGCTCCAAGGACCGCGCCGCCGTCCGCGACCACGTCTTCGATGCGCTGCGCCGCTGGCGCTCCTCGGCAGCCCTCGGTGGCGGCGAGACGGGAAGGGCGCGGATGCTCGGCCTCCTGCGCGGGCAGGGGCAGGACATCGACGCGCTCTTCTCCGGCCTCGGTCACGGACCCGAACCCCTGTCAGAGGCCGAACGCGCCGCCGGCCGCGCGCCGCAAGGCGCCGAAGCCTGGGACCTGCCGGACTGGCTCGCCGAAAAGTTCCGCGACAGTCTCGGCCCGCAGGCCGAGGCCGCCGCGCTGGCCCTGCGGTCGCGGGCCGAGATTTTCCTGCGGGTCAACCTCCTGCGCGCCACCGTCGCGGAGGCGCAGGCCAGCCTCGCCGAGGACGGCATCGCCACCGAAACGCATGACCTCTCCCCAACCGCCCTGCGTGTCACCGAAGGTCCCCGCAAGCTGGCGCGCAGCAAGGCCTTTCTGTCAGGTCAGGTCGAACTGCAGGACGCGGCCAGCCAGGCGGTGGTCGACCTCCTTCCGCTTCGCCCCGGTCTCAAGGTGCTGGACTACTGCGCAGGAGGCGGCGGCAAGGCCCTTGCCATGGCTGCACGGCTGGACGGCGGTCCCGTCGATGCCCATGACGCGGCACCCAAGCGCATGATGGACTTGCCCGCCCGCGCCGAACGGGCCGGTGCGGACGTCCGCCGCGTCGATCAGCCCGAAGGACCCTATGATCTGGTCCTCTGTGACGCCCCCTGTTCCGGCAGCGGATCGTGGCGGCGCGCGCCAGAGGGCAAGTGGAGCCTCACGCCGGATCGTCTGGCAAATTTGCAACGTATACAGGCAGAGATCCTCGACGCCGCAGCGAACCTTGTCGGCACCGGCGGCATGCTTGCCTACGTGACCTGCTCGGTGCTTCGCGAGGAAAATATCGATCAGTCACAGGCGTTTATGAGCCGAAATTCAAGCTTTTCTCTTGGCCGGCCACGACAGTTTTTACCTGATTTCGCTGGTGACGGATTTTTCGTCACTGTGATGTCGCGGCCCTGATACGCTGTATGGAATGCGAAAAACACACGTTTTGAGTGTATTTTTCTGACGGTTAACGTGGCTTTAATTGCCCGTGCGGGCATTATGCCCAAGGACGAATCGCGAACCCAGGGGGCTTTTTGGAGGCGTCGGTCAACATCGAGGGAAGACGGAACAGGGGAATGACACCCGTGTTCGGTGCGGCCGCGCTGATCCTGCTGGCAACCATGTCGCTGTTGATCGCCCAGATGGCTGACCTGCGGTCGGTTCGCGTGGCCGGGCTTGCCGCAACCGGGGCTTTTGGATGCCTTGCACTAGGCTGGTTAATCCTTGCTTCGATTTCCGGTGGACGTCGGCAGCGACGGTTCGAAATGCTGACGGATTTCGTGGAAACGGAGCCGTCGTTCTGTTTCTTGTGCGATGGATCGGCACAGGTGCTGCGGGCCAACCGTGCGGCGCGGGACAGGTTCTCGGTCGGGGACGAGACCCTGTTGTCCGACCTCCTGCGCGACGTTTTTGCCAGTTCCGAAGGCATCATTTACCGGCTGCAACATAAGGCCCTGCGCGACGGTGCGGCCGTCGAGGACGTGACGAGCCATTCCGAAGGCTATCGGATTTATGTCAGGGCCTTCCAACCCGATCTGACGCTCTGGCGGATGGAAAATGAATCGCAACGTGCTGGCGGTCGGTCACGCGCGGATCTGGCGGTTATTTCGCTGGGCCGAAACGGGGCGGTTCTTTACATGAACCCCGTGGCCCGAAACCTTGTCGGCAAACGCGTGAAGCGTCTGGACGATGTGTTCGCCGACCTGCCGCTGCGGGCCGGAGGGGTGCATTACCTCAAAGGCGCAAACGCCGGGCTGAGCGTCCTTGTCAACAGCGCCGACATCGGCGGCGGGCGGCAGGAACTCGTTCTTTCTCCCATCGCCGAGGACAGCACACGCAATGATGTCATGGGCAGTTTCGACGGACTGCCCGTCCCTCTGCTCAAGGTTGCACCGGACGGCCAGATCCTGAGGGCGAACCCGGAGGCGCGGCGCCTTCTCGATCTGGGACAGCGTCAACCGGGTCAGATCGTCGAGCACATGGAAGGCCTTGGCCGCGCCATCAAGGATTGGCTGCAGGAGGCTGCGGATGGGCGCGGTCTGCATCGGTCCGAGTTTCTCAGGCTGACGCGGGCCGACCGGGAGGTCTTTGTGCAGGTCACGCTCAACCGCGTGATCGATGAGGGAGAAACCGCGCTGATCGCGGTTTTGAACGATGCGACCGAGTTGAAAACACTGGAGGCGCAGTTCGTCCAGAGCCAGAAAATGCAAGCCATCGGTCAGTTGGCAGGCGGCGTCGCCCATGACTTCAACAACCTGCTGACGGCCATTTCGGGCCATTGTGATCTGCTATTGTTGCGGCATGATCAGGGGGATCCGGACTATGGCGATCTGGTGCAGATCAACCAAAACGCGAACCGGGCTGCGGCCCTTGTGGGGCAATTGTTGGCGTTCTCACGTAAGCAGACCATGCAACCCGAGGTCATGGACCTGCGCGACACCTTGTCTGATCTTGCCCATCTTCTGAACCGCTTGGTGGGGGAAAAGGTCCGTTTGACGCTCAAGCATGACCCTGTCCTGCCACCGGTGCGTGGGGATCGCCGCCAGTTGGAACAGGTGATGATGAACCTCGTGGTCAACGCCCGCGACGCCATGCCGGACGGCGGCGAAATCGTTGTTGAGACCGAACAACGTGTCCTGATCGAACCGTTGTCCCGGGACCGGGCGGTCGTCGCGCCGGGAAAATACGTGACGGTCCGGGTGACGGACGAGGGTGTGGGTATTCCGCAGGACAAGCTGCAAAAGGTCTTTGAACCCTTCTTCACGACAAAGCGCACCGGGGAGGGGACAGGCCTTGGGTTGTCCACCGTCTACGGGATCGTAAAACAGACCGGTGGCTTCATCTTCGTTGATAGTGTCGTTGGGCAAGGGTCCTGTTTTACCTTGCTTTTCCCGGCGCACGAAGTCGTTCAGGGAGAAGTCGCCAAGGTGCGGGAACCGGCCACCAAGAAGCTGCCCGAACAGGGATCCGGCGTGGTCCTGCTGGTCGAGGACGAAGCCCCGGTACGCGCCTTTGCCGCGCGCGCCCTGCGATTGCGCGGTTATACTGTGATCGAGGCAGAAACCGCCGAAGATGCGCTCGAAACCCTCGAGGATCAGGAACTCGCCGTGGATATCTTTGTCACGGATGTGGTCATGCCGGGCATGGACGGACCGTCCTGGGTGCGCAAGGCGCGCGAAACGCGGCCTGATACGCGTGTCGTCTTTGTCTCCGGCTATGCAGAAGATGCCTTTGGCGAGGGCAGCGAGGAAATCCCGAACTCCGTCTTCCTGCCCAAGCCTTTCTCGCTTTCCGACCTGACCGAAACGGTGCACCAGCAACTGAGCTGAGCGGGCGTGTCGCCTAGCGGGCGCTTTCCCAGACCTCGAAATCCGCGGCGCATTTGCGGTGGAGCTTTTCTTCGGTCGCAGGTGACAGGGACAGATCGCGCGGAGGAGAGACATTCTCTCTCGGCAGGTCGATCCGGGTTTGCAGACGGTCTTCCAGAAAGGCGATTAGGCCGGACTGGTTTTCGTATTTGAATAGATGCGTGACCGCGATCCCGTTTGGACGCGGTTCGACGAATTTCGCCTGACTGCCGACGTCGGCATAAGCGGGGCGGTCGCCCCGAGCGTAAGCGTCGCAAAAGGCATCGAAAGTGATGCCCTTGGTCGAGGTTGGCCGGTCGTCCAGAAAGGCGCGTTGCCGATACCGATACCACGACCCCAGCCAATCCACCGGTTCGCGCACCACGGCGAGCAATTCGAGGTCTTCCCCGCCAACGCGTTCGAACATCGGGCGGAAAAAGCGGTTGTAGCGGAAAACCGGCGAGTGTTTGAGTTCAGGCGGATCCGAGACGACCATGCCCGCCAGTGGCCCAAGCGCGCGTGCATAGGCCGATGTGCCCGTCTTGGGCACCGCCAGCATTACCAATCGCGCTTTCCAGAACACCAGCATCAATTTGTCTCCACCTTGGTAACCTTGCCTTAACCAACCTGTCGCAGTCTTGAAAGTGAAAGATTTAACTTGAATTGTTCACGTTTTGATCCCATAGAATTTGGGAACAAGAGGTGAACGAAAGCAGCGATTGCCGCGCTCCCCGGCATATGGAATAAGGACTGAAACGCATGGCAACGGCAGATCTTCTGAGCATGGACAACAAGCGTACGGCGGAAAAACAAAAGGCCCTGGACAGCGCATTGGCGCAGATCGAACGCCAGTTCGGCAAGGGTTCGATCATGAAACTGGGTGGTGAAAACGCCATCAAGGATATCGAGGCGACCTCGACCGGTTCGCTGGGCCTTGATATCGCCCTGGGGATCGGCGGCCTGCCAAAGGGCCGGATCATCGAGATTTACGGGCCGGAAAGCTCTGGCAAGACAACTCTGACCCTGCACTGCATCGCGGAAGAACAGAAAAAGGGCGGTGTCTGCGCCTTTGTCGATGCGGAACACGCGCTGGATCCGCAATACGCGAAAAAGCTGGGTGTCGATCTGGACGAACTGCTGATCTCGCAGCCTGACACCGGTGAACAAGCGCTTGAGATCACCGATACGCTGGTGCGCTCGGGCGCGGTCAGCATGGTGGTTGTCGACTCGGTCGCTGCTCTGACGCCGAAGTCCGAGCTTGAGGGCGACATGGGCGACAGCAGCGTCGGTGTGCAGGCCCGCCTGATGAGCCAGGCCATGCGCAAGCTGACCGGTTCGATCAGCCGGTCCAACTGCATGGTGATTTTCATCAACCAGATCCGGATGAAGATCGGCGTCATGTTCGGTTCGCCCGAAACGACCACGGGCGGCAACGCGCTGAAATTCTATTCCTCGGTCCGTCTCGACATCCGTCGCATCGGCGCGATCAAGGACCGGGATGAGGTTGTCGGCAACGCCACCCGCGTGAAAGTGGTCAAGAACAAGGTCGCTCCGCCGTTTAAACAGGTGGAATTCGACATCATGTACGGAGAGGGTATCTCCAAGATGGGCGAATTGCTGGACCTTGGGGTGAAGGCCGGCGTGGTGGACAAATCCGGCGCCTGGTACAGCTATGGCGACGAACGGATCGGGCAGGGGCGTGAGAACGCCAAGACCTACCTGCGGGAAAACACCCGCGTCGCGCTGGAGATCGAGGACAAGATTCGCGCGGCGCACGGGCTGGAATTCGATATGCCCGAGGACGATCCGGACATGGTCGAGGAGTGAGATCCTCACCCATCTAAATGTGAAAAGGGCGTCCCCGGTGGACGCCCTTTTCATGTCTGGCGCAGAAGAGAGCCCTGGAAGGTCACCGGCCTGTGGACACCGGCGGGCGGCACGGATACATCTTCGCCGATCACTCGCCCGCGAAGAGGCCCGACATGGCAAGCCTGAACGACATCCGCTCGACCTTTCTGACCTATTTCGAAAAGCAGGGGCACCAGGTTGTGGCCTCCAGCCCGCTGGTGCCGCGCAATGACCCGACGCTGATGTTCGTCAACTCGGGCATGGTGCAGTTCAAGAACCTCTTCACCGGGGTAGAAAAGCGCGACTATGTGCGGGCGACCACCTCGCAGAAGTGCGTCCGCGCAGGCGGCAAGCACAATGATCTGGACAACGTGGGCTATACCGCGCGCCATCACACGTTCTTTGAAATGTTGGGAAATTTTTCCTTCGGCGACTACTTCAAGAATGAAGCGATCCCCTTTGCCTGGGAGTTGGTGACCAAGGAGTTCGGAATCGATCCGACGCGCCTTTTGACGACGGTTTACCATACCGACGACGAGGCGTTCGAGACGTGGAAGAAACTGGGCGTTCCGGAAGACCGGATCATCCGGATCGCCACGTCGGACAACTTCTGGCAGATGGGCCCGACCGGGCCCTGCGGTCCCTGCACGGAAATTTTCTACGATCACGGCGATCACATTTGGGGCGGTCCTCCGGGATCGGCCGAAGAAGACGGCGACCGGTTCATCGAGATCTGGAACGTCGTCTTCATGCAGAATGAGCAGTTCGAGGACGGCTCGATGAAGGCGCTGGACATGCAATCGATCGACACCGGCATGGGGCTGGAGCGGATCGGTGCTTTGTTGCAGGGCAAACACGACAACTATGACACCGACCTGATGCGCAGCCTGATCGAGGCGAGCGCCAACGCGACAAGTGCCGACCCGGATGGCCCCGGCAAGATGCACCATCGCGTGATCGCGGATCACCTGCGGTCGACCTCTTTCCTGATCGCCGATGGGGTGATGCCGTCCAATGACGGGCGCGGCTACGTCCTGCGCCGGATCATGCGCCGCGCCATGCGGCACGCGCATCTGCTGGGTGCGCAGGATCCGCTGATGTACCGTCTGGTGCCTGCGTTGGTGCGCCAGATGGGGGCGGCCTATCCGGAACTCAGCCGCGCACAGGCGCTGATCGAAGAGACACTGAAATCCGAAGAAACGCGCTTCAAGGCGACCTTGGACCGTGGTCTGAAACTGCTGGACGATGAACTGGCCGGGCTGGACGAAGACGCGCCGCTGCCCGGGGCGGCCGCGTTCAAACTGTATGACACTTATGGTTTCCCGCTCGATCTTACGCAGGATGCCCTGCGCGAGAAATCGCGTGAGGTGGATGTTGAAGGGTTCGACGCGGCGATGGCCGAACAGAAGGCACGGGCGCGCGCGGCCTGGTCCGGCTCCGGCGAGGCGGCGGACGCGACCGTTTGGTTCGACGTGGCCGACACCCATGGCGCGACGGATTTCCTAGGCTACGACACCGAAACCGCCGAAGGGCAGGTTGTTGCGCTGGTTGTTGACGGGGCCCTGGTCGATCAGTTGAAGGCCGGGCAGGCCGGCTGGGTCGTTCTGAACCAGACGCCGTTCTATGGCGAATCCGGTGGTCAGGTGGGTGATACCGGCTGGCTGCGGCGGTTGGAGGACGAAGACGAAGGCGCGACTGTCACCGACACCCAGAAGATGGCGGGAGGCAAGATCACCGCGCACCATGTGACGGTGGATCGGGGCACCCTGACCAAGGGCGATGCGCTACAGCTTGAGGTGGATCACGGACGCCGTTCTGCGATCCGGGCCAACCACTCGGCCACGCACCTGCTGCACGAGGCGCTGCGCGAGGCGCTTGGCGATCATGTGGCGCAGCGCGGCTCGTTGAATGCGCCGGACCGGCTGCGGTTCGATTTCAGCCACAACAAGGCATTGTCCTTTGAGGAGCTGCGCGCGGTGGAACGTGATGTGAACGCCTTCATCCGCCAGAATGCGCCTGTCAGCACCCGGATCATGACCCCGGACGATGCGCGCGAGATCGGTGCGCAGGCGCTTTTCGGTGAAAAATACGGCGACGAGGTGCGCGTCGTTTCGATGGGCGTCCAGCGCGGCTCCGGCAAGGGGACCGACGGGCAGACCTATTCCATCGAACTCTGTGGCGGCACTCATGTCACTCAGACCGGCGACATCGGCCTCTTTGTCACTCTGGGCGACAGCGCATCCAGCGCAGGCGTGCGCCGGATCGAGGCGCTGACCGGTTCGGCGGCCTTCGACTACCTCAGCCAGCAGGATCGCCGGTTGTCCGAGGTTGCGAACCTGTTGAAAGCCGGGGCTGCGGATGTGCCGATCCGGGTCAAGGCGTTGATGGACGACCGCAAGAAACTGGAAGGCGAAGTAGCGCAACTGCGCCGCGAGTTGGCCATGGCCGGCGGGGCCGGGCAGGGCGGAGGCGCCGAGACACGCGACATCAATGGCGTGTCCTTCGTCGCTCAGGTCCTTAGCGGGGTGACGGGCAAGGACCTGCCGCCGTTGATCGACGAACACAAGGGCCGCATCGGTTCCGGCGCAGTGCTGCTGATTGCTGACGCAGGCGGCAAGGCGGCTGTGGCGGCCGGTGTGACCGACGATCTGAAGGCCAGCCTGTCGGCGGTCGATCTGGTCAAGGCAGCCGTCGTTGAACTGGGCGGCAAGGGCGGCGGTGGTCGCCCGGACATGGCGCAGGGCGGCGGTGCCTCGGTCGAGAATGCAGAGGCTGCCATCAAGGCCGCCGAAGTGGTGATTGGAGGACAGTGACATGCCTGCGCTCTGGATTGCTCATGTGACGGTGACGGACGCCGAAGCCTACGGAAAATATGCCGAACTGGCCGGTCCGGCAATCGCGGCCCATGGCGGCAGCTTTATCGCCCGCGGCGGTCGGTTCGTGCAGTTGGAAGGCAAGGAACGTCCGCGCAACGTCGTTGCCCGCTTTCCTACGGTCGAGGCTGCGGTGGAATGCTACAACTCGGATGCCTACCAAGAGGCGCTGAGCCACGCGCGCGGCGCCTCCGAACGTGAGCTGATGGTGGTCGAGACCAGCGAGTGACACCGCTGGCCGAGTTGCGCCGGTCCTTTGCCGGACCGGGGCGGCTGGACTGGATTGGCCTGCGCCCGGATCGCAAGGGGGATGTCCTGCAGGTCGCTTCCGCTGAGGTGACAGAGGCGGGATTGGCAGGCGATCATGGGCGTCCCGGAAATCGGGCCGTGACCATCATCCAGGCCGAACATCTGCCAGTGATTGCGCAATTGTCCCGGGACGCGCCGGTTACGCCCGAGGTGCTGCGCAGAAATCTTGTGATTTCCGGCATCAATCTGACCGCACTGCGGGAATTCGGCCTGCGCGTCGGGCCCGTGCGGCTGCAGGTGACCAGCCCGTGCGCGCCCTGTTCCCGGATGGAAGCGGCGCTGGGGCGCGGGGGCTATAACGCGTTGCGTGGGCACGGTGGATGGTGCTGTTCGGTCGTTGTGGGCGGTGTGTTGAGCGTCGGGGCAGAGGTCTGGCCGGACATCTGAGCAAATCGGCGCGTTTTCGCCCGTTAACGCCCGGGCATTGAGCAAGCTCCTGCCGCAACGGAGCCAGCCGTCTTGGGAAGTTTGCTGATTCGTGAGACAGTTGGCCCGCTCGCGTTGGGCGAGCCGAAAAATTTCCATTTTCAAGAACCTTTTCCGGCATCGAAAAAAACGGCTTCGTGGCTTTCCCGGGGACCGTTGCCGAACTATGGCACCCTCACCACAAATTCCCGGATTTCAGGTGGAAATGGCTGGGTTTGACCTTTTTTGCCCTGCCAAGTCAGGAATTCCTGTCGCGCCGCGCCGTTTTTGTTGGCTAAGTTTGGATACCATCAATTTTCTTGGGAGAAATATCATGAAAAAAGTTCTTGCTGGCGCAATCCTGGCTGCGTCCTTTGCTGCACCCGCCTTGGCGTGGGAAGGTCAGGTTGTGGCGTGCTACGACAAGGTCTGGGTACCTGCGAAGTATGAATACAAAAAGCACCTGATCATGGCTGCCCACACCGAGTGGGAATACAAGAACGGCCAGATGATCAAGGTCCACTACCCGGCCGTCTACAAAGAGACCAAGCACCTCGCGAAGGCGGGCTACTATCTGGCGAAGAAGGCCGCCTGCAAATAACGGCTCTGCCGTAGATCCATGACGAAGGCGCGGGGACTGCCACCCCGCGCCTTTTTGTTTTTCGGTGCTGTGGCTTGGCGAGTTATGGCCGGGGCCGATCAAACACGATCGAGCCGTCCAGAATGCCATCGATCCAGGCACAGCGATCGGCACGTTGATTCAGATGTGCCCAAGCGCTCAGGGCAAATTGGTCCGTTTTCATCATCAGTATCCCCAATCCGATGACATCCCGTTTGACCGTCTGCTGTGGGTCAAAATCCTGTAGCCATGGCGCGCGGAGTTCCGGGGTCAACGCCTCGATCTGCAGCGCATAGGCGAGGTATTCGGTGGTTACATAGCACTCGGTGAATTCGGCGCCGCAGGAAGTTCCGTCATAAAGCGCGTGGGTCATTTCGTGAATGACGACGCTTTCGAACATGTCGTCGGGGGGAATATGGGCAAACAGCCCGTCGGGATCGAGGTGCTTTGTCAGGGCGTCCGGGGTCAGGACCTCGATCATGGCCTTCCCGCAATGAAACAGGCCCAGACAATCGCCAATGATCTTTTGCCTTGTGTGGATCGAAACCGGTTCCGACAGGCTTTGCCCGCAGTCCGCAAAGATCTCCAAGGCCCGGTCAGAGGCATGACACGCGCGCTCGGCAAGCTCTGGCTCTGCCGTGTCCACACTGACCAGTCCATTGTCGCAGGGCACCTGCGCCGTGGCGCCGACCGCAAAAAATGCAGTCAGCAGGCCCACGGCCAAGGGTGCCCTGCGCAGGGCTATTGCGTCAGGCGGAACGCGCCATGCGCTTGCGCTCATGCGGGTCAAGGTACCGCTTGCGCAGTCGAATGGCGTTCGGAGTGACTTCGACCAGTTCATCGTCGTTAATATAGGCGATTGCCTCTTCCAGCGACAGGGTGATTGGCGTGGTCAGTCGAACGGCCTCGTCGGTGCCGCTGGCACGGACGTTGGTCAGCTTCTTGCCTTTCAGCGGGTTCACCTCAAGGTCATTCTCACGGCTGTGTTCGCCGATGATCATGCCCTGATAGACCTTGGCCTGCGCGCCGATCATCATCTTGCCGCGCTCTTCAAGGTTCCACAGCGCATAAGCCACGGCCTCGCCGTCTTCCATGGAGATCAGAACACCCGCGCGACGGCCCGGGATCGGGCCCTTGTGCTGGGTCCAGCCGTGGAACACGCGGTTCAGAACACCTGTGCCACGGGTGTCGGTGAGGAATTCGCCGTGATAGCCGATCAGCCCGCGCGAAGGCACATGCGCGATGATGCGTGTCTTGCCCGCGCCGGCCGGTTTCATCTCGACCAACTCGCCCTTGCGCACGCCGGTCAGCTTTTCGATGACGGCGCCGGTGTATTCATCATCAACGTCGATGGTGGCCTCTTCGACCGGTTCCATCGTCTTGCCGTCCTCTTCGCGCATGATGACCTGCGGACGAGAGATCGACAGTTCGAACCCTTCGCGGCGCATGTTCTCGATCAGTACGCCCATCTGCAATTCGCCACGGCCCGAAACCTCGAAGGCCTCGCCGCCGGGGGTGTCCTTGATGCGGATGGCGACGTTGGTTTCCGCCTCCTTGTGGAGACGGTCACGGATTACGCGGCTCTGGACCTTCTTGCCGTCACGACCGGCCAGCGGGCTGTCGTTGATGCCAAAGGTCACTGTGATGGTGGGCGGGTCGATGGGTTGGGCTTCCAGCGGCTCATCGACGGCCAAGGCGCAGATCGTGTCGGCCACGGTCGTCTTGGTCATACCGGCGATGCTGACGATGTCACCTGCCTCTGCCTCTTCGATGTCCTGCAAATGAAGCCCGCGGAACGCCTGAATCTTGGTGACGCGGAACTGTTCGATCTTCTGGCCAACCCGGCTGATGGATTGCACGGTCTGACCAACCTTGCAGCGCCCCGATTCCACGCGGCCTGTCAACATGCGCCCCACGAATGGGTCGGAACCCAGCGTGACCGCCAGCATGCGGAAATCGTCACCGCGCTTCTTGACCTGCTTGGGCTCGGGCACGTGGTTGACGATCAGGTTGAACAGCGCATCAAGGTTCTTACGCGGTCCGTCCAGATCCGCATCGCACCAGCCGGAGCGGCCCGAGGCGTAGAGATGCGGGAAGTCCAGTTGATCCTCATCGGCGTCCAGCGCCGAGAACAGGTCGAACACTTCGTCCAGCGCGCGATCCGGTTCGGCATCGGGTTTGTCGACCTTGTTCAGCACCACGATTGGGCGCAGGCCCAAGGCCAGCGCCTTGGAGGTCACGAACTTGGTCTGGGGCATCGGCCCTTCGGCGGCATCCACCAACAGGACAACACCGTCCACCATCGACAGGATCCGCTCCACCTCGGCGCCAAAGTCGGCGTGGCCGGGGGTATCGACGATGTTGATCCGGGTGCCCTTCCATTCGACGCTTGTCGCCTTGGCAAGGATGGTGATCCCGCGTTCGCGTTCGAGATCGTTCGAATCCATCGCCCGTTCGGCAACGGCCTGATTGGCGCGGAAAGCGCCCGATTGCTTGAGCAGTTCGTCCACGAGCGTGGTCTTGCCGTGGTCGACGTGTGCAATGATCGCGACGTTGCGCAATTCCATGAGAGGTGTCCTTTGTCCGGAGTTGGCGCGGGACTAGCCGGGTGCGGCACAAAATGCCAGAGCCAATGTGCCGCAAGCCGCCTGTTGCAAGGCAGGCACGGCTCACGGTTGCGCGATAGGCCGATGGAACCGGCGGATCATGGCGCAGCGGGCAGGGGGTCTGCGCGCCTTTTGGCCGGTGCCGCGATGGGGGCAAAACGATCACGGAACAGTTGATCGGTGGGGACGTTGAAGTGGCATCTCGGGTCGTTAAATGCGGCTCAGACGCGACGCAAAGAAAACAGTCGCGGAATACGGAAATAGGAGAATGACATGAAATCGAGCATCTTCACGCTTGTCGCCGTCACCGGTCTTGCAGCAACCCCGGCATTGGCCGGCAGCCTTGACTACACGCCCGCCGATCCGGCCCCGGTCGCGCCGGTTGTTCCGGCCGCAGCGCCCGCGCCGGTCGGCAGCGACTGGACCGGTCCCTACGTCGGTCTGAGCTTTGGCAACCTGAACACCCAGACGGGCAACACCTCGAACAACGGTGGCGTCTACGGGGTCTACGGTGGTTATGACCATGACTTCGGCAATGTCGTTGTCGGCGGCGAACTCGATTTCCAGGCTGGCGCTGACTACAAGATCGGCGGCGTCGACGTGGACAACATTTCGCGCCTGAAGGGCCGTGTCGGTTATGACGCCGGTCGCACGCTGGTCTACGGCACCGCCGGTGTCGCGCGGATCGACAGCTCGTTGGGCGATGCAACCGGCCCGGTCGGCGGTGTCGGCATGGAATACAAGGTCAATGAGACCTTCACCGTTGGTGGTGAGGCGCTGGCGCACAAGTTCGAGGACATCGGTGGGTCCGGTGTGGACGTCGACGGCCAGACCTATTCGCTGCGGGCGACCTTCCGCTTCTGATCGACGGATCATGTGCTTGTAAACGGCACGCATCCCCCCGGAGAAATCCGGGGGGATTTTTTGTGCGGGGGGAGGCTGTGGCAAGGGGTGTCCACGCGTGGACAGCTTAGGGGGAATGCAGGATCAAGGGGTTACAGGCGCGTTTTTACCGTCTCTTAACACAACACCCGCCGCGTCTAATGCGGCGAGGTCTTGGAAAACAGGTGAATGATCAGGATGCCCCCAAGGATCATCGCCATGCCCAGCACCGCTGGCAGGTCCAGTCGCTGACCGAAAACCATCAGGCCGATCACCGCGATCAACACGATGCCCAGCCCGGACCAGATGGCATAGGCGATGCCCACGGGAAAATACTTCAGCGCGACGCCCAGCAGGTAAAACGCCGTGCCATAGGCAAGGATCACGATCACCGTCGGGACGATCCGGCTGAACTGCTGGCTGGCCTGCAGCGCCGTGGTGCCAATGGTCTCGGCCAGCACGGCCAGTGCGAGGATCAGGTAAGGCATGGGAACCTCCGGTGTCTGCCGCCACTGGGGTAGAGGGTCGGGGCGCAGTCCGCAAGCGGCGGACCGCGCCATTTTCAAATCCGGCCTACGACCGGGACATTAGCACCCGGCGAAGGGGCCTTACCGTGGGAGATGGACCGCAAAGCGCGCCCGCAAAGAGGCGTCCAGCATTGGATCAAACCGGGCAGCCCCGGGCGCGCCGAGGATCTGCAGCTTGCGGGCGCGGGCCTTTTCGATGAGGTCGGGCTTGTCCTTCTCTTCCCATTCGCGGGGCGAGGACCGATCACCGAAATCGGGGTAGACGTGATCGCTTTGCATGCGGCCAAGGGTTTCGTCCTGTCCCAGATAGTGGCCGGGGCCTTTGGTGCAGACCTCACGGATCTGTTCCAGGGCCAGCGTGGTATCGTCCACCTCGATCCCGCGCACGCAGCGCAGCGCCTGCCCGATCAGGTCATTCCCGAGGATCAGGCTTTCGTGACAGAAGCCGAGAAGCGAGGCGTGCATCCCGGCGGCCTCATAGATCATGTTCGCGCCTGACAGCCCGGCCATGACGTTGGAGCACATCTGTTCCCATCCGGCCTGCATATCCGGCAGTTTCGAATCCGAGGCGCCCCCGGCGGTGCCGCCGGGCAAGCCATAAAAGGCGTGCATCTGCGCGCAACCGGCGCTGAGCAGCGCCTGTTCGCCCGATCCCACGGACATCGCCCCGGTGCGCAGGTCCAGACCGAAGGGCCATGTCCCGAAGATGGCCGGATGGCCGGGCGCGATGGCGTTGACGTAGACCATGCCGGCAAGGCATTCCGCCACGGCCTGCACGATGGCCCCGGCCACGGTCGAAGGTGCGGTTGCCCCCGCCATGCAGGCGCTCAGCAAGAGGACCGGCATGCCTGCGCGGATGCAGGCCTCCATCGTTTCGCAGCTTTCGGTGGCGAATTTCATCGGCGGCACGACGAAGCAGTTCGAATTGGAGACAAATGGCCGTTCCCGCCACTTGTCCTCGCCACCGGCGATCATGTGCAGCATTTCCATGCAGTCCGCCACATGGGACGGATCGGAAAAGGACGTGCCGATGTGTTTGGTCGTGCCGGAACAGCAGGCGTAGATGGTGTTCAGATCCATCTCTTTGTTGTCGGTGATGTCACGCGCCACCATGGGACGCTGCAGGAAATGCAGGTTGTCCAGAACATGGGCGATGCGGGCGGCGTCATGCAGGTCCTGCAGGGTGCTTTCGCGATAGCTGCGGCCGTCCGGTTCGACCATGTGCACAGCGGCGCCCGCCGTGCCGTAATGGACGCGCTGGCCGGACAGATCGAGGTCAAAGCGCGGGTCACGTCCATGCAGGGTGATCTGGCGCGCGGCCTTGGTCAGCATGTCTTCGACCAGGGCACGGGGAAAGCGTAACCGCCCGTCATCGCCCAGAATTGCGCCTGCGGCGGTCATCACTTCGACGCCCGAGGCGGGGGCGTCGGCAAGGCCGATCTGTTCCAGCGCGTCCAGCGCGGTCTGATGGATACGCTGCACCTGAGCGTCCGTCAGCGGGCGGTAGGTGCCGCCGGACATGCCGGGGCGGACGGGGCGGATATCTTCGGCAAGAGAGGCGGCGCGCGCGGCGACCCGGGCTGCGCGTCCACCGCTGCGACGGGAAAGGGGGGCGGTCATTTTCGGGGGAACTCCATGAGGAAAACGGGTGAGTCAGCGACGGAACGACCCTGCCGCGGGACGGCCCCGCGCCGCGCGCCCCCGGCGCGCCCCGATCACCCGCAGGATCCGTTCATGTGTCACGTGTTCGCGTCTCATGGCAGAGAGCGTTCCCCACCCGCGTCATTCTGTCTGTGCCGTTTCCGACGCCATGTCGCTTTCGAACCGTGCCGAAAAGTAATGTCAATTTTACAGGGTGTTAAGCTGGCGTAAATTCGGTTTGCCTAAGTTTCCGGCACTCGAACCCCAACCGGAGACCTCTCATGAACCGTGTTTTCCTGCTGGCCGCGGCCTTTGCCGCCGCCGCCCCGATGGTGCAGGCCGTAGAGCCCAACGAAGCAATGCAGGCCTATGTCGACAGTGCCATCATGGCCTGGGCCCATGACGCCGCCATCGTCGAGGCGATCCGGGCGCAGAACACCATGACATCCGGCTATGACGCCGCGCGGATCGACGAGATGGACCTGAAGTGGCGGGCCGAGGTGGGCAGCGCGTCGGATCTGGTGGATGGCGTGCTGATGAACGCCGCGGCGGATTTCCTGCGCGGACAGGTCGATGCCAGCGGCGGCCAGATCACCGAAGTCTTCATCATGGATGCGCAGGGCCTGAACGTCGCCGCCTCCGGCGCGACCTCGGACTACTGGCAGGGCGATGAGGCGAAGTTCCAGGAAACCTATCCCAAGGGCGCGGGGGCGGTGCATTTCGGCGAGATCGAATTCGACGAGTCCAGCCAGACCTATCAGGCGCAGATTTCCGTGACCATCACCGATCCCGCCAGCGGCGATCCGATCGGGGCCATGACGGTCGGTATCGACGCTGAATCGCTGATGTGACCGTGTGACCTCCGACTTTGGCAGATTCCATCGGGCAAGGAACAAGAAAACAATGACTGGTAAGAGCGGTGAAAAGCGGACAGGCGCCGGCCTGAGGTCGGTCTTTGTCCGATGTGCGGGGATCATGGCGGTCACCACGATCGCGGTGGCCGGCATCCTGTCGTTTCAATCGGCCCAGCTGATCAAGGGGCTGGCGGTCAAGAGCGTGCAGGAACAGGCGGAGAAATCCGTATCGCTCTCTGCGGATGCGCTGTTCAAACCGATCCGTTTCAAGGCCCTGCCGAAGATCGAGGAAGAGATGCAGGCGGCCCTTGCGGCGGCCGGTGCCAATGGCCGCGCGATGGTGATCCTGGATGGCGATGGGGCGGTGATGGCGCAATCCGGCGACAACGCGGGATTGGTGACCGGGATCACGGCGCTGGCAGGCGCGGCCTTGGGGGACGCCACGCAGAAGATCGGCGGGGACGGGCTGTTGGTGGCATCGCCGGTGCGGGCGGGCCCCGACGGTGACGCGATCGGCGCGGTGGCGATGGCGTGGAACGCGGATGCCGCCCTTGCCGCCGTGGCTGCGGACAAGATGCGGATCCTGATTTCCGCGGCGGTGGTCTTTGCGGTGATGATGGTCCTGACGGCCTTGGCCCTGCGGCGCTCCCTGGGGCGTCCCTTGACGCAGGTCACCGACGCGGTGAACCGTATTTCGCAGGGGGATTATGACACCGGCCTGGGCATGGAGGGGCGGCGGGATGAGTTCGGCCTGATCGGGCGGCACATGGAAACCATGCTGGAGGCGCTGCGCGACGCCCGGGCCGCCGAAGAAGAGCGGACCCGCAACCTGGAGGAGCAGGCCGCGATGGTGCAGGACCTCGGCGGCGCCCTGGACCGGCTGGCCGAAGGGGTGCTGAACCGCGAGATCGAAAACGAGTTCCCGCCGGAATACGTGGCGCTGCGGGTCAACTACAACCGTGCCCTTGGCAAACTGCGGGCGGTGATCGACGAGGTGACACTGGCGTCGAGCAGCCTTGTGGACAATGCCAACCAGATCGCGGCGGCCTCGGACGACCTCTCCAAACGGACCGAGACACAGGCGGCGACGCTGGAGCAATCGGCCGCGGCGCTGGAGGAATTGCTGGGCAGTGTCAGTTCGGCGGCGGAGAACGCGCAGCGCGCGGATGAGCAGGTGCGCGTCACCCGCGAAATCGCCGAACGCAACGGCGCGGTGATGAAATCCGCGATCGAGGCGATGGGCGCGATCGAGAAGAGTTCCGAGCAGATCGGCGAGATCACAAATGTCATCGACGACATCGCCTTTCAGACCAACCTTCTGGCGCTGAACGCGGGCGTCGAGGCCGCGCGGGCGGGCGAAAGCGGCAAGGGTTTTGCCGTGGTCGCCACAGAGGTGCGCGGTCTGGCCCAGCGCAGCGCCGCCGCCGCCCAGCAGATCAAGGACCTGATCACCGGCGCGGGAGAGCAGGTGCATTCCGGCGTCCGCCTTGTCGAAGAGGCGGGCAGCGCGCTGGACGAGGTGCTGGTAAAGGTGGCCGACGTGTCGGAAATGGTGACCAATATCGCCGGCAGCGCGGGCGAACAGGCACGCGGGCTGCAGGAGATCAACGTGGGGGTGTCCAACCTCGACCGGGTGACCCAGCAGAATGCCGCCATGGTCGAAGAAGCGACCGCCTCCGCGCATATGATGCGAAACGATGCGCGCTCTTTGTCGGCGACCGTTGGCCGCTTTACGACGGGCCGCAGCGATGGCGCGGCGGGGGATGGACGGGATCGGACCGGCAAGGCCGCCTGAAACCATGCGCTGATGCATCTCACACCGGGCGAGCGCAGGCTTGCCCGGTTTTCTTTTCATGCTGCGTAATCCTGCGGCATTCCCGGGGCGGCGGGCCATCCGCCGCTCGACGACTGCACAATATTTCATCACCGGACGTCCCGGAGGCCCCGGTATCCCGGAACTGCCAAGGGGAATTGCCCCCATCCGGCAGCGCGCCTTTACATCCCTAGCCCCGAGGGTTTCTGTAACCCAAAGGCAAACGCGACGAATGGGATAATCATGGCGATCACCGCAAGCATCCGGCACCTGACGCACTACAAATACGACCGGCCGGTCTCCCTCTCGCCCCAGATCATCCGGCTGAGGCCCGCGCCGCACAGCCGGACCCGGGTGATCAGCCACTCGCTGAAGGTCAGCCCGGGCGGGCATTTCGTAAATCATCAGCAGGACATCTACGGCAACTGGTTGGCGCGGTTCGTCTTTCCCGAACCGGTGCGCGAACTGAGGATCGAGGTCGATCTGGTGGCCGACATGACGGTCTACAATCCGTTCGATTTCTTTGTCGACGAGGTGGCCCGGTCGTACCCCTTCAAATACCCCGAAGAAATCGCCGATGACCTTGTGGTGTACCGCAAGACCGTGCCGCTGACCCCCTTGCTGAAGAAATGGGTCGAGAGCGCACCGAAAAAGGCCGAGGTCACCGTCGACATGCTGGTCGATCTGAACCGGCAGCTGCAAGAAGAGACAGAATACCTGATCCGCATGGAGCCGGGTGTTCAGGACCCCGAGGAGACGCTGAAAAAGAAGTCAGGCTCTTGCCGGGACAGCAGCTGGCTGCTTGTGAACATCCTGCGCCATCTTGGTTTTGCCGCGCGTTTCGTATCCGGCTACCTGATCCAGCTGAAACCGGATTTGGAGGCGCTGGACGGCCCGTCCGGCACGGATCACGATTTCACCGACCTGCACGCATGGTGCGAGGTCTACCTGCCCGGCGCGGGCTGGATCGGGCTGGACCCGACCAGTGGCCTGCTGACAGGGGAAAGCCACATCCCGCTGGCCGCCACGCCGCATTATTCGAATGCTGCCCCGATTGTCGGGGGCTTTGCCGGTCATAAGGACACCAAGACCGATTTCGAATTCGAGATGGAGGTGCACCGGGTCGCCGAACACCCGCGCATCACCAAACCCTTCTCGGAAGAGGCCTGGGAGGCGCTGGATACGCTGGGCAAGAAGGTCGACGCGGAAATTGCCGAGCAGGACATGCGCCTGACCATGGGCGGCGAGCCGACATTCGTTTCGATCGACGATTTCGAAAGCGAGGAATGGAACACCGCCGCTGTCGGCCCGCAGAAACGCGCGCTGGCCGATGACCTGATCCGGCGGCTGCGTGACCGTTTCGCGCCCGGTGGTTTCCTGCATTACGGGCAGGGCAAATGGTATCCCGGAGAGACGCTGCCGCGCTGGACCTATTCGCTGTACTGGCGCCGCGACGGCAAGCCGATCTGGAAGAACCAGGATCTGATCGCCCGCGAAGCCTCCAAATCCGCGACGTCCAAGGATGCCGAAAAATTCATGGTCGGCTTTGCCAAGGCGCTGGAGATCGGCACCGAATACGTGCAGGCGGCCTTTGAGGATCCGGCGGTCTGGATCCTGAAGGAAGCGGAACTGCCGGACAACGTCACCCCGGAGGATTCGCGTCTGAAAGATCCGGAAGCGCGGGCGCGGATCGCGCGTGTGTTTGAACGTGGTCTGGACACGGCGGCGGGGTTTGTGTTGCCGATCCAGCGCTGGCAATCGCGTGCCGTTGGCCGCGGCTGGCGGTCGGAACGCTGGCGCACGCGCCGCGGCAACCTGTACCTGATCCCCGGCGACAGCCCGGTGGGGTTCCGCCTGCCGCTGGGCACGCTGCCCTATATCAGCCAGGTCGCCTATCCCTATACATACCCGGCGGATCCGACGATCCCGGTCGAAGACCTGCCGGATTACAACGCGTTGGATGAAAAGCGCCGCGCCGTATACGAGGAACTGCGCCGCATCGCGCAGGAAGAGCGTGACACGCTGCCCGATGTGACCCCCGGACGGGAACAACCCGTGGCCAAATTGCGCCGGGATGAGCCGTCCGAGGCGCTGCGCGAACAGGCCGTCACGCCTGAAGGGGGCGAAGTGCGGACCGCTATCGCCATCGAGCCGCGCGACGGCAAGCTATGCCTGTTCATGCCGCCGGTGGAGACGCTGGAGGATTACCTCGAACTGATCGCGACGGCAGAGCAGACCGCCGAGGCGCTGGACCTGCCGCTGCACATCGAGGGCTACACGCCGCCCCGGGATTCGCGCCTGAACGAGATCAAGGTCGCCCCGGACCCGGGTGTGATCGAGGTGAACGTGCATCCCGCCCATAGCTGGCAGGATTGTGTCGACATCACCACCGGCGTCTACGAAGAGGCCCGGCAAAGCCGCCTTGGCGCCGACAAGTTCATGATCGACGGCAAACATACCGGGACCGGTGGCGGCAATCACGTTGTGGTCGGCGGGGCGACGCCGCTGGATTCGCCTTTCCTGCGGCGGCCGGACCTGCTGCGTTCGCTGATCGTCTACATGCAGCGGCATCCCTCGCTGTCCTACCTGTTCTCTGGCCTGTTCATCGGCCCGACCAGTCAGGCGCCCCGGCTGGACGAAGCGCGGCATGACACGCTCTATGAGCTTGAAATCGCCATGTCGCAGATCCCCGATCCGGATGAGGGCGCAGCACCGCCGCCGTGGCTGGTGGACCGGCTGTTGCGCAACATCATGATCGACGTGACCGGCAACACGCACCGGGCCGAGATCTGCATCGACAAGCTCTATTCACCGGACGGGCCGACCGGGCGTCTGGGTCTGGTCGAATTCCGCGGCTTTGAGATGCCGCCGGATTCGCGGATGAGCCTTGCGCAGCAGGTGCTGCTGCGTGCGCTGCTGGTGCGGCTTTGGAAGAGCCCGGTCAAGGGCAAGCCGGTGCGTTGGGGCACGACCCTGCATGACCGGTTCATGCTGCCCGAATTCGTCTGGGCGGACTTCCTCGACGTGCTGCGCGATCTCAAGGACCACGGGTTCGACATTGACCCGGAATGGTATGAGGCGCAGCGCGAATTCCGGTTCCCCTTTGCGGGTGAGGTCACTTACGAAGGCGTCAACCTTGAAGTGCGGCAGGCGTTGGAGCCCTGGCATGTCATGGGCGAACGCGGGGCCATCGGCGGCACCGTGCGCTACACCGACAGCTCGGTCGAGCGGATGCAGGTGCAACTGACCGCGGCGGATCCGTCGCGCTATATCGTGTGCTGCAACCAGCGGCCCGTGCCGCTGCATGACACGGGCACCAGCGGCCGGCGCGTGGGCGGTGTGCGGTTCAAGGCCTGGCAACCGGCAGAGGCATTGCACCCGGTGCTGCCGGTCAATGCGCCGCTGATCTTTGACGTGTTCGACACATGGTCTGGCCGGTCCATCGGCGGGTGCACCTATCATGTGGCGCACCCGGGCGGTCGGAGTTATGATACATTCCCGGTCAACACGAATGAGGCGGACGCCCGCAGGCTTGCACGGTTCGAGAAATGGGGACACACGCCCGGCACCTACTGGCCGACGCCTGAAAGCCCGCATCCCGAATTCCCGATGACGCTGGACCTGCGGCGGGCGCCCTGGATCTAAAAAAATATGGCTGAAACCAGCCCTGCCGCCAATGCGCGGTCCAAGCCTCTGGAGTCTTATCAGCCACACGAAGGTGTGGCTGATGAGCTTTTGCGGCCTGACGGCAGCCTGCGGCCGGTCTGGCAACCGCTGATCGATCATCTGGCGGCGCGCAGTCCGGCGCAGATCGCGCAGGATTTCGCGCGCGGCGATCTCTACCTGCAGGATGCGGGGGTCTATTACCGCCATTACACCGGCGACGACTCCACCGTGCGGGACTGGCCGCTCAGCCACATTCCGGTGCTGATCGCCGAATCCGAGTGGAAGGATCTGGCCGAGGGCATCACCCAGCGGGCGGAACTGATGGAAATGGTCATGGCCGACCTTTACGGCCCGGCCGACCTTGTGAAACGCGGGCTGTTGCCGCCGCAGTTGATCGCCCGCAACAAGGAATGGTTGCGGCCCATCGTCGGGACCAAGCCGCGGTCGGGCAATTTCCTGCATGTTCTGGCCTTTGAAATCGGCCGATCGCCTGATGGCAGCTGGCTGGTGCTGGGGGACCGGGCGCAGGCGCCCTCGGGGTCCGGGTTCGCGCTGGAAAACCGGATGGCGACCCTGCGGGTGTTCAACGATCTGTATCCCGATGCCAATGTTCACCGGCTGGCGGGGTTCTTTCGCACTTTCCGGGACCGGCTGACCCAGTTGCGCGGGCCGGAACGCGGGCAGGTTGCGATCCTGACGCCGGGCCAGAACACCGATACCTATTTCGAACATGCCTATATCGCGCGTTACCTTGGCTTTCTGCTGTTGGAGTCCGAGGATCTGGTGGCGGTCGATGGCAAGCTGATGGTGCGGACCATCAGCGGGCTGGAGCCGGTCAGCGTGCTGTGGCGCAGGCTGGATTCGCGCTTTGCCGATCCGCTGGAACTGGATGAAAGCTCTGCCATCGGGACGCCGGGCATGGTCAGCACGCTGCGGTCTGGCGCGGTGACGATGCTGAACTGTCTAGGCTCTGGCGTGCTGGAGGCGCGGGCGTTGATGGCCTTTCTGCCGCGCATATCTGAGGCACTGCTGAGCGAGCCGCTGAAGCTGCCGAATATCGCGACGTGGTGGTGCGGACATGAGGCCGAGCGCGCCTATGTGGCCGAAAACCTCGAACGCATGATGATTGGTCCCGCGCTGTCGACCGACCTGCCGTTTGACATCGACAGCAACACGGCGCTTGGCGGGCGGTTCCGCGACAATGCCAAGGCCCCGGTGCGGGAGTGGCTGGAAAAGAGCGGCGGCTCTCTGGTCGGGCAGGAGGCGGTGACGCTGTCCACGACGCCCGCGATGATCGACGGACAACTGAAACCGCGCCCGATGGTGGTGCGTGTCTTTGCGGTGCGCACAAGCGAAGGCTGGACCGTGATGCCGGGCGGCTATGCGCGCATCGGGCCGAGCAACGATCCGACCGCACTGGCGATGCAGAACGGCGGATCGGTGGCGGATGTCTGGGTGGTGTCCGACGAGGAGGTCGAAAGCGACACCCTCAGCGGTCAGGCCGAAGGGCCGTTCATCCGGCGCATGCCGGGGCGGCTGCCATCCCGCGCGGCGGACAACCTGTTCTGGCTTGGCCGTTACGTGGAACGGGCGGATTTCGTCGCGCGCTGTCTGCGGGCTTATCACCTGCGGCTGGAGGATCACGGCGTCACGCCGGTGCCGGTCTTTGGCAAACTGCGCGGCTTTATCGAAGGGCGCGGATATTCCCTGAACGAACCGATGCCGGAACGGTTCCTGCAACTGATGGACCGCGCGCGCGGATGTGCGTCGAAGGTGCGGGACAGGTTTTCGGACGATGGTTGGTACGCGCTGGATGAATTGGACAGGGCGGCGCGCGATCTGTCCAACGGGCTGCAGCCGGGGGATCAGACCGGGCGGGCGCTGAGCGCGCTTTTGCGCAGGCTGGCCGGGTTTGCCGGTCTGGTTAATGACAACATGTTCCGCTTTTCCGGTTGGCGGTTCATGACGATGGGACGGGCGCTGGAACGCGGGGTGCAGATTTCCGATCTGCTGGCGGAGTTCGCGGCCCGGGGCGCGCCGCCGGGCAGTTTCGATGCGGCGCTGGAAATCGGTGACAGCGTGATGACCCATCGCCGTCGCTATTCGGTGCAGACCAATCGCAACACCGTGGTGGACCTGCTGGCGCTCGACCCGGAAAACCCGCGTTCGGTGATCTATCAGGCAGGGGTTCTGCGCGCACAGCAGGCAGAGCTGCCGCGGCGCAGCCGGTCCACGCAGCTGTCACAGGTCGAACGCCAGATCCTGAACATGCACACGGAATTGTCGGTGGGGACGCCGGAACATTTCGACAGTGCAAAGCTGGCCATGATCGGCGACGATCTGCAGGCGATTTCGGATTCTATACAGGCCGAGTACATGGGATGAGCGATGCTCTATGACGTGACGCTTGCGGTTCGCTATGCCTACGACCAGCCCGCCGGGGCGGCGCGGATGTACCTGCGCATGATGCCGGGCGGCAGTGACCGGCAGCGGCTGATTTCTGGCTTGCTGGAGGCAGAGCCCGCACCGGATTACAGGCGTGACCGGGTGGATTTCTTTGGCAACGCGCTGACGGAGATCGCCTATAACGCGCCGCTGTCGTCGGTGATGTTCCGCTTTACCGGGCGGGTGCAGCGCCGCGACCTGCCAAAGGAACTGGATCTGTCCTGTCAGCTTGGGGATATGCCGCGCGAATTGTCCGAGGTGCCCTCTGTCGCGCCGGAGTCGCCGCATCATTTCCTGGGAAACTCCGAACGGGTGCAGCCGGTGCCGCCAATCACCGCCTTTGCGCGCGGCGTGACCAAGTTCAACCAGCCGGTGCTGAGCGCGGTCGAGACGATTTCGGCGGCATTGCACAAGGAGATCACCTTTGACTCGACCGCCACCGATGTGACGACCGACCCGGCCGAGGCCTTTGCCCAGCGGCGTGGTGTCTGTCAGGACATCAGCCATATCATGATCGCGGCGCTGCGGGGGATCGGTGTGCCTGCGGGCTATGTGTCGGGCTTTCTGCGCACCGAACCGCCGGAAGGTGAGGAACGGCTGGCCGGGGCCGATGCGATGCACGCCTGGGTGCGGGCCTGGTGCGGGCAGGAGGTGGGCTGGATCGAGATCGATCCCACCAACGACATGCGTGTGGGGGCCGATCACATCAGCGTCGCTGTTGGACGCGATTATGCGGATGTGGCGCCGGTCAAGGGATCGCTGCGCAGTTCCGGCTTTCACAGCACTGATCACAGCGTGGATGTGATCCCGGTCGACGAAGGCTGGAGCCGCCCGCAGGAGGGCTGAGCGGGCGGCGTCCGGGGGTCAGTAGGTCATCACGCTCTGGCTGCCATCATCCCAGACGGTGATGCGTTCGATCAGATTGCCCAGATCGTCAAAGGTCTCTGTCGCGTGGTCCCATGCGTAGGCATCGGCAACATCGCTGAGCACGGCGCTGGACCGAAAACCATCGACATAGTCGGTTTCGTACAGGCGACCATCGTCATAGGTGGTGGTCAGGCTGTCCAGGTTGCCCGTGTTGTCCCACGTGCGGTTGATCGAGGTCCAGACAAAGGCATCCGCGCCGTCCACGATCGTGCTGTCGACTACCTTGCTGCCGCTGTAGAGGTTTGTCACCTCGCGGCCGTCATCATAGATGGTGACGCGCTGTGTCCGTGCGCCTGACGAAGCGTAGCTGTCCGTGTAGCTGCTCCAGGACGCCGTGTTGCCAGTGTCGGACATACTGATGGAGGAGCGGACACCGTTGGTATAGGCGATTTCCTGAACGCGGCCATCGTCGTAGGTGTTGGTCTGCAGGGTCAGGGTGCCGCTCTGGTCATAGCCGCGATGAATCGTGTGCCAGGAATAGTCATCGGCCCCGTCGGTCACGAGGGACCCGCTGCGCTGCCCGTTGGCATAGTAGGTTTCGACCACCTTGCCGGTGTCCCAGGTCGTCTCGTTCGCGGTTTTGGCGCCCTCGAGATCGTAGCTGTCGGTGTAACATTCCCAGCCATAGATATCGGCGGCGTCCATCATCGTGGCGGCGGTGCGCAGCCCATCGGTGAACTCGATTTCCAGCACGCGGCCATCGTCATAGGTGTTTGTCTGCGTCTCCCATTTGCCCGCCACAAAGGTGCGGGCGATGCTGGACCAGTCGTAGGAATCCGAGGTGTCCATCTGCAACAGGCGAGAGGTCAGCGCGCTGCCGTTGGCGGAGACACGCAGCGTGGTGGTGGCCGCATCGCTTTCGAAGATGCCGGTATACCCGCCGGAAAAGCTGAGGGTTTCGATCCCGGTCAGATGGTCGGTGCCCTGATCGGCGCCCGTGGACAGGTCCGTGTCGCTGATCGACAGCATGTAGCCGTCCCAGCCCAGATCATAGCCGTCGGGCGTGCCTTCGATCAGCAGGGTGTCGTTCCCCGCGCCGCCGTCGATGGTGTCGTCCCCGGCGCCGCCCGTGATCGTATCCACGCCGGCGCCGGTTTGGATATCGTTGTTGGCGGCATTGCCGGTCACGGCGTCGTCACCCGATCCGGTGATCGCATTCTCGATCACCGCGCCGCGCGCGATCCCGAAATTTCCGATCTCGCCGTTCAGGTCCGACCATGCCTCGGCATTGAGGTCCAGCCGTTGATCGAAATTGCGGGTGCCGAGGTCGACCAGATCAACGCCCGTGCTGTCAAAAATGGTCACCGCCCAGTCGGTGGACAGGTCCATGCCCAGTTGGGTCAGGTTGGTGTTGTCGCCATAGGTGGTGTTGCCGGTGTTCACATTGGTCGGCGTGCCATAGAGGTTCTGAATGGCGAGAATGTCCGCCATCGAGGCCGTGGCGAGGTAGTTGTAGCTGGCATCCACATTGTCGTTTTCCCATTGCGAGAAATACGACATGACCGACATCTGCCAGCTGTCGTTGGCGTAATGCGCCTGGGTATCGAAATCGGCGCTGCCGTTGTAGTCGCCCCCGTGGCCCAGACCCAGCGCATGGCCGATTTCGTGGATGAAGGTCTGTGTGTAGTAGTCGCCGTATTCCTGCCAGCTGGTGTGGACGTTGACGTGGCTGGACGCGATCTGGTTCCAGCCGACGTAGATCGACGACCATGCGTAGGCGCCCGATTCCTCATCATCGAAAGAGATGTCGGCGGTCCCGGAGGTGGTCTGGAACTGCAGCCCGGAAACGGCGGTCCATGCCGCCAGCGCGGTCATCGCGGCGGCCTGTCCGGTGGCATCCAGCCCGTCGATATTGACCGTCAGCGTGCCGCCGGCGTCCACACTGAATGCCCGCCATTCGGCGCCCTTGGATTCCCAGTAGCCGTGGGACAGCTGAGTGGCGACCTGGTCCAGGGTGTAGGTGGGCTTGGCCGAACCCGCCGCGCTGGAAGGGGCTTCGTCCGTGGTGGTCGAACTCAGACCGTGGGCGTCGTATTCGGTGATCGTCGGATCAAGGCTCTGGCAGAGAAAGCACATTGGATCGGTCTCCGGTGGTCTCAGCCGTGGTTGCGGCTAAGGGGCGGCCGCGCAGGGGCGGCTGGGGATGGCGTCAGGGGGGCATTGCCAACCGGACATGCCCGGGCGGCAGAGCGGCTGCCGATATCACGGCAGTCCGCATCCCGCGGTGGGGTCCGGTGGTGCGAATGCATGGCATCGAAATGCCGGGGGCAGCGGTTCGTCATGTCCCGTCCTGAAGCAGCGTGGCGAGCAGTGGACCAATTGGCAGAGGTCCTTGAAATGATGCTTGGTCGGCGATCTTGAGCGCCTGTGGGCCGGAAAAAGGTCAAAACGCGTCATTGGTTCTGCGTAAGAAACCATTAAGCTTTGTTAACAAGGAATGTTTCTGGAACCCGGTAAAGCGGGGTGCGGTGTTTGCCCCAAGTTTATCATAAATTGCGTGGTTTCGCGCCTGTGGGTCGAGTCGGCGGCTTGCACGGATCAAGGGCGTTGACTACCACTTGGCGCATCGGGAGATCTGCGGCGTGCTGGACTACTCACATCATCCGGTTCTTGTGGCGGCCTCTCTGGCAGTTGCCCTCATGGCCGGGTTCAGCGGTCTTTCCCTGACGCGCGGGGCCTCGGCCCTTGGGCTTGGGCGGCGCAAGGTTGTGGTGGCCATCGCCTCTGTCGCGCTTGGCGGCGGGATCTGGTCGATGCATTTCGTTGCCATGCTGGGCCTGCAGCTGCCGATCCTGTTCTATTACGACGCGCTGGTGACGCTGATTTCGGCCCTGATCGCGATTCTGATGGTGGGGCTTGCGCTGTTGATCCTGCACTTTAAGCAGCGCACGCGCATCACCATGACACTGGCGGGTGCGATCATCGGTCTGGGCATCGTGGCGATGCATTACGTGGGGATGAGCGGCATGGAGTTGTGCCGGCCGGTCTATAGCGCCTTCGGCGTCGCGGTGGCGCTGATCGCTGCGATCGTCCTGTCGGTGGCGGCGGTCTGGGTGGCCTATGATGAACGCACGCGCGGCAACATCCTGTACGGGACGCTGTTCTTTGGCTTGTCGGTCTTTGCCGTGCATTTCATCGCCATGGCGGGGACGGGGTTCCTTGCGCTGGACAGCGGCGCTGCGGCGGGGCCCGCGCTGTCGAACCAGACACTGGCCATTGGCGTCACCCTCAGTTCCTTTGTGATCTGCGGCGCGTTCCTGCTGACCGGGATCACCTTTTTCGGGCCAGCGGCAGAGGCGCAGCCGGAACCGGATGTGATCAGTGCCACGGGGCGCATTCCCGTGCCCTATGAAAAGGAAGGCCGCAAGCAGTTCGCGGAGTCGACGCAGATTGCGGCGGTCGGGGCAGAGGGGCATTACACGGTGCTTTTTCTGAACAGTGAAAAACTGTTCTGTCCGTGGTCGATTTCCGAGGCGGCAAAGCGGCTGGAACCTGTGGGATTTGTGCGGACGCACCGCAGCTATCTGATCAATCCGGGCTTCGTGACCGAATTCCGGCGCACCAAGGACAACGGCCTGCTGTTCTTCGAAGGGGTCGAGGCGCTGGCCAAGGTTCCGGTCAGCCGCTCACGCCTGTCGGCGGTGCGCGAGGTTCTGGGTATCTGAAAAGGCCCCGGTCCGGACAGACTCGACCCCGAGTGAGATATTGACGGTATCGGACCAGGTCCCAAACGGGGTGCGCGCATTTCGAGCGGTTCGCATCTCGTGCAGGCATGTCGCATTTCGTGCGGTGATGCCTGTTTTTCGTCCCTCTGTCATTGGTTGCGCGCCCCTTCGCGTCCCACCATCCACCCAGCGGCGGAAGACCGCAGGGAGGAATTAAAGACATGATACCGGCTGGTTTTGATTACCACAGGCCGGGCGACCTTGCTTCGGCATTGGCGCTCTTGCAGACCCACGGAGAAATGGCGCGCGTTGTCGCGGGAGGGCACAGCCTGATCCCGATGATGAAGCTGCGCCTGACCGACCTGAGCCATCTGGTCGATCTACAGGACATTGCCGACCTGAAAGGCATCTCTGTCGATGGTACGGCGGCGCGGATCGGCGCGATGGTGACGCAGGCTGAGTTGATCGCGCATGAGGGACTGACACAGCACCTCCCGATCCTGCGGGAAACCGCGCTGCAGATCGCCGATCCGCAGGTGCGCAGTCTGGGCACGCTGGGCGGCAATGTCGCCAATGGCGACCCGGGCAACGATATGCCTGCGGTCATGATGTGCCTTGGCGCGACCTATGATCTTGTCGGGCCAGAGGGCACACGCACGCTGGAGGCGCGGGCGTTCTACGAGGGCGCCTATGACACGGCACGCGCAGAGGATGAGATCCTGACGCGGATCAACATCCCCATGCCCGTGGCGGGCAGCGGTCAGGCCTATGTGAAACAAAAGCGCAAGATCGGCGATTACGCCACCGCTGCGGCGGCGGTAATTATCGGGCAGGGAACGGCATCGGTTGCCTTGACCAATCTGGCGGATACGCCGGTCTGGTCGGCAGAGGCGGGCGCGGCTTTGGCGGGGGGGGACACCGAGGGGACCGTCGCGGCCGCGCTCGCTGCCATTGATCCGCAGAAGGACATGAAAGGTCCGGTGGAGTTCAAGAAACACGTGGCGGGCGTCGTTCTGCGCCGGGCCATCGCCAGCGCCCAGTCGCGCCGGGCCTGAGGGAGAGGGACCATGAGCAAGATGCACGTCAAGATGCAGGTGAACGGGGAAGAGGTGGAAGCGCTGGCCGAACCGCGCACCCTGCTGATCCATTTCCTGCGGGAAAACCTGAAGATCACCGGCCCGCATGTGGGCTGCGAGACCTCGCACTGCGGGGCCTGCACGGTGGATATGAACGGCAAGTCGGTCAAGGCCTGCACCGTGTTCGTGGCGCAGGCCAACGGGTCGGATGTGACCACGGTCGAAGGGCTGGTGAACCCGGACGGTTCGCTGTCCGTCCTGCAGGAGATGTTTCGCGAACATCACGGGCTGCAATGCGGTTTCTGCACGCCGGGCATGATCACTCGCGCGCACCGGTTCCTGCAGGAGAACCCGACACCGAACGAGGAAGAGGTGCGCATGGGCATGGCAGGCAACCTGTGCCGCTGCACCGGCTATCAGAACATCGTCAAGGCGATCCTTGCCGCTGCTGACATGATGAACGCTCCGAAGGAGGCCGCGGAATGAAGGACGAGGTTGCAAGCCCCGAAGAGCGCTCTGCCGGGCTGAAGGGTATGGGCTGCTCGCGCAAGCGGGTGGAAGATGTGCGATTCACGCAAGGCAAGGGGAACTACGTCGACGATATCAAGATGGACGGCATGCTGTTCGGCGATTTCGTCCGGTCCCCCTATGCCCATGCGCGGATCAATTCGATCAACACCGAAGAGGCGTTGAAAGTGCCCGGCGTGCTGGCAGTGCTGACGGCGAAGGATCTGGAGCCGCTAGGCCTGCACTGGATGCCGACACTGGCGGGCGACAAGCAGATGGTGCTGGCCGACGGCAAGGTGCTGTTTCAGGGGCAGGAGGTCGCCTATGTGGTGGCGACCGACCGCTATGCCGCCGCCGATGGCGTCGAGGCGGTCGAGGTCGACTATGACGATCTGCCGGTGTTGACCGACCCCTTCGAGGCGCTGAAATCAGATGTGGTGCTGCGGGAGGATCTGGAAGGCCAGACCGAGGGCGCGCATGGCCCTCGCAAGCATCACAACCACATCTTTACATGGGAACAGGGCGACAAGGACGCCACAGAGGCGGTGCTGGCCGAGGCCGACGTGGTGGCCGAGGAGATGGTCTATTACCACCGTACGCATCCCTGTCCGCTGGAAACCTGCGGCTGTGTCGCCAGCATGGACAAGGTGACGGGCAAGCTGACGCTCTACGGCACCTTTCAGGCGCCACATGCGATCCGCACGGTCGTCAGCCTGATCTCCGGCATCGCCGAGCACAACATCCGCGTGATCTCTCCGGATATCGGTGGGGGCTTCGGCAACAAGGTCGGGGCCTATTCCGGCTACGTCTGTTCGGTGGTGGCCTCCATCGTGACCGGCAAACCGGTGAAATGGGTCGAGGACCGGATGGACAACCTGATGTCCACTGCCTTTGCCCGCGATTACTGGATGCAGGGCAAGATCGCCGCCACCAAGGAGGGCAAGATCACCGGGCTGTGGTGCCACACAACGGCTGACCACGGCGGCTTTGACGCCTGCGCGGATCCCACGAAATTCCCGGCCGGATTCATGAACATCTGCACCGGCTCTTATGACATTCCCACCGCCTATCTGGCCGTGGACGGTGTCTATACCAACAAGGCGCCGGGCGGCGTGGCCTACCGCTGTTCCTTCCGCGTGACAGAGGCCGCCTATTTCATCGAACGCATGATCGAGGTTCTGGCGATCAAGCTGAACATGGACGCGGCAGAGCTGCGGCGGATCAACTTCATCCGCAAGGACCAGTTTCCGTATCAGTCTGCGCTGGGGTGGGAATACGACAGCGGTGACTATCACACCGCCTGGGACAAGGCGCTCGCAGCGGTCGGCTATGACGATTTGCGTAAGGAACAGGCCCAACGGCTGGAGGATTTCAAGGCTGGCAAGACGCGCAAGCTGATGGGCATCGGGCTGACGCATTTCACAGAGATCGTCGGTGCGGGGCCGGTCAAGAACTGCGATATCCTTGGGCTTGGCATGTTCGACAGTTGCGAAATCCGCATCCATCCGACCGGCAGCGCCATCGCGCGGCTGGGCACGATCAGCCAGGGGCAGGGGCACGCGACCACTTTTGCCCAGATCATCGCCTCTGAAATCGGCATTCCGGCCGATGACATCACGCTGGAAGAGGGTGACACCGATACCGCGCCATATGGCCTTGGCACCTATGGGTCACGGTCCACGCCGGTTGCCGGGGCGGCCACGGCCATGGCCGCGCGCAAGATCCGCGCCAAGGCGCAGATGATCGCGGCCTACCTGTTGGAGGTGCATGACGACGACGTGGAATTCGACGTCGACCGCTTTGTGGTCAAGGGTGACGGCAGCCGATTCAAGACCATGAAGGAAATCGCCTTTGCCTCTTACAATCAGGCGATCCCGGGGCTGGAGCCCGGTCTGGAGGCGGTCAGCTACTATGATCCGCCGAACATGACCTATCCCTTTGGCGCCTATATCTGCGTGATGGATCTGGACGTGGACACCGGCGAGCACGAGATCCGGAAGTTCTATGCGCTGGACGATTGCGGCACCCGGATCAATCCGATGATCATCGACGGGCAGGTGCATGGCGGCTGTACTGAGGGTTACGCCATCGCCATGGGGCAGGAGATCGCCTACGACGAGATGGGCAACCACATGACGGCGACCCTGTCGGATTTCTTCCTGCCGACCGCCTGGGAGACGCCCACCTATCAGACCGATTTCACGGTCACGCCGTCACCGCATCATCCCATCGGCGCCAAGGGTGTCGGCGAAAGCCCGAATGTCGGCTCTGTGCCGTGTTTCTCCAACGCGGTGCACGATGCCTTTCGCCACTTTGGCCTGACGCAAAGCCACATGCCGCATGATCACTGGCGCGTGTGGAAGATCGCGCGGGATCTGGGGTTGCACGGGTAACGGGATTTCGCTGCGCTGTTGCGCGGCGATCCACCGGGGGAGGCTCTGCCTCACCCGGACCCCCTCCGAGGTATTTCAAAACCAAAGAAGATGCAGACGATGGACGTAGCGGATCTGACAGAGCGCCTTGCTGTGCGAGGCTACGTGGCGGACGGGACGCTGGCCATGGCGCTGCATCTGGCGCTGGCGCTGGGACGCCCCCTGTTGCTGGAGGGGCCCGCTGGCGTGGGCAAGACAGAGATCGCAAAGGCGCTGTCGGAGGTCCTGCAGACGCGGTTGATCCGGCTGCAATGTTACGAGGGGCTCGACGCCTCACACGCGATCTATGAGTGGAATTACCAGCGGCAATTGCTGGCGATCCGGGCTGAAGGTGCGGGCGAAGAGGCCCTGTTTTCCGAGAAGTTCCTGCTGCGCCGGCCCTTGCTGGATGCGATATCGCAGGAGGTTGCGCCGGTGCTGCTGATCGACGAGATCGACCGCGCGGATGAGGAGTTCGAGGCCTACCTTCTGGAAATCCTGTCGGATTTCCAGATCACGATTCCTGAGTTGGGCACCGTGACCGCTCAGGCGCGGCCGGTGGTGATCCTGACCGCCAATGGTACGCGCGATCTGTCGGACGCGCTGCGGCGGCGCTGTCTCTATGCCTATGTCGATTATCCCGATCTTGAAACGGAACTGGCGATCCTTGCGCGGCGTGCGCCGGATCTGGAGGCGCGACTGGCACGCCAGATCGTCGGGGTCGTGCAGGCCTTGCGCCGCGAGGATCTGGAGAAGAAACCGGGCGTAGCCGAGATGCTGGACTGGGCGGCGGCGCTGTCGGGGCTGGGGTTGAACGACCTGTCTGCGGATCCCGCCCGGGTTCAGTCCACGCTGGTCTGCCTGCTAAAGACGGCGGCAGATCGGGATGCCCTGCCGGAGGAAGTCATGGCACGGATCGTGGGCAAGGTCGCCTGATGCAGGTCACGCGTTTTCCGACCCGTGCGGCGGGTGTCGCGGACCGGGTGGCCGGGTTCGTCGGGCATTTGCGGGAAAACGGGCTGAAGCTGGGCCCGGGAGAGAGTGAGGCGGTTCTGGCCGCGCTGGCGCAGGTGCGCGCAACCGATGCGGAAGAGGCGCGGCAGGCGATGAAGGTGCTTCTGGTGCCGGACGCAGACGGCTGGCGCAGGTTCGACGATCTGTTCGACGCCTATTGGTTCAACGCGGGCCGGGTGACACGGCGCGAGGCCCCGGCGCATGTGCGGGTTCAGGCCTCGAAACCCGCGCTGTGGCAGGCGCATCTGGGAGAGAACGGCCCGGACGAGGGGGCAGACGGGCCCGCCGGAGACAGCCGCCCCGATGACGGTATGGGCGAAGCCGAAGGCACCGAAGGGCGCCTGATCGCTACGCGGGTCGACAACCTGCGCAAGCGGGATCTGCGCGAATTGATGGATGAGGATACGCTGCGCGAGGCCGAACGCGTGGCCTTGGATCTTGCCCGCGCGATACGGGACCGGCGCAGTCGGCGCAGGCGCCGGGCGATACGGGGGGCGGAAATCGATCTGCGCCGTGTGATGCGGGCCAGTCTGGCCCGGGGGGGAGAGCCGCTGGACCTGTACCGGCGCAGGCGGCCCGAGCGGCCCCTGCGGATCGTGGCGCTTTGCGATGTGAGCGGGTCGATGAGCATGGTGTCGCGGGTCTTTCTGGCCTTTCTCAAGGGGCTGATCGGGGCGGACACGCGTGCCGATGCTTACCTGTTTCACACCCGTCTGATGCGCATCACAGAGGCGCTGCGCGACCGCGATACGCTGCGTGCGGCGGGGCGGTTGAGCCTGATGGCCGAGGGGTTCGGCGGGGGCACCGATATTGGCGGCTCTCTGCGGGCTTTCAACGACGGCTATGCGGCGCGCGCGCTGAACGGGCGGACCGTGGTGATCGTGCTGAGCGATGGCTATTGCTGCGGAGACCCCGAGGTGCTGGCCGAGGCGCTGGCGCGGATCCGCAAAAAGGCGCGGCGGGTGGTCTGGCTGACGCCGCTGGCGGGCTGGCAGGATCATGCGCCCGTTGCGCGGGCGATGGCGGCGGCGCGCCCGCACATAGACGCCTTGTTGCCCGCAAATTCGATCGAGGCGCTGGCGGCGCTGGAAGCGGAATTCGAACGGTTGTGAGGGATGGGATGAGCAGCTTTGACATATTCGACTGTATCGAGGATCTGCGCCGTCAGGGGCGTCCGTTCTGTGTGGCGACGGTGATCCGGACCGCGGAGGTGACCTCGGCCAAGGCGGGGGCCAAGGCGGCCGTGACCATCGGGGGAGAGGTGCAGGGCCATCTTGGCGGGGCCTGTGTGACGCGCGCGGTGCGCGAGGCGGCGGTCGAGGCCCTGCGCGAGGGGGAGGCGCGGGTGATCCGGGTCAAGCCCTCGGCCCGGGTGGTGAACCTGACCGATGACGACGGCGCGCAAGTCTATCGCAGCGGCTGCCCCTCTGGCGGGACCGTGGACCTGCTGATCGAGCCGTTCGAGTTGCCGCCGCGATTGGTGATCCTTGGCGAGACGCCGATTGCCGAGGCCCTGGCCGGTCACGGGGCGCTGGCGGGGTATCGCGTCTTGCGCGACACGTCCGATGCTGAACTGACCGCGCGGGATTTCGTGGTGGTCGCGAGCCAGGGCGTGAAGGATGGCGATCGGTTGCTGGCGGCGCTGGAAAGTGGGGCGCGGCGGGTGTCGATGGTGGCCTCTCGGAAAAAGGCCGGGGTGCTGGCGCAGCGGCTGTTGGATCAGGGGGTGTCGCCTGACAGGGTGGCCCGGCTGAAGGCGCCGGCGGGGCTGGATATCGGGGCAGTGGATCCGCAGGAAATCGCCCTGTCGATCATGGCCGAGATCGTCGCCTGGCGGCGGGCGGACCGTGCCGTGCCGGTGGATGGCGAAGAGGTGTCCACGCGTGGACACCTTGGCGGTTGAATGAAATCAAGGGCTTCCAGAGGCGAATTCACTTTGCGTTAGGAAGTTGCCCCTTCATGCGGACACTTTTCACAACCGCTGAACATGCTCTACTGTCGAGGCAGTAACGCTGAAAACGGGAGTGGCCGCGGTGTTCGAGATTCTGTCAGACCGCACCTATCGGCACCTGTTTCTGGCGCAGGTCGTGGCCCTGTTGGGCACCGGGCTGGCGACCGTGGCGCTTGGCCTGTTGGCCTATGATCTGGCGGGCGACAGCGCGGGCATGGTGCTGGGCACGGTGTTTACCATCAAGATGGTGGCCTATGTGGGCATCGCGCCGGTGGCCGGGGCCTTTGCCGACCGGGTGAACCGGCGGACCCTCTTGGTGGTGCTGGACGTCATCCGCGCGGCGGCGGCGCTGTGCCTGCCTTTTGTGAGCGAGGTCTGGCAGGTCTACGCGCTGGTCTTTGTGCTGCAGTCCGCCTCGGCCGCCTTTACCCCCACGTTTCAGGCGACGATCCCGGACGTGCTGCCCGAAGAGGCGCGCTATACCCGTGCGCTGTCGCTGTCGCGGCTGGCCTATGATCTGGAAAACATCGTCAGCCCGACGCTGGCGGCGCTGCTCTTGGCGGTCATGGCCTCGCAGACGCTGTTCCTTGGGACGGTTGTGGGGTTCATCGCCTCTGCGGCGCTTGTGGTGTCGGTCATGCTGCCCAGCCCCAAGGCCAGCGCGCCGCGCGGCATCTATGAGCGCACCACGCGCGGCATTCGCATCTATCTGGCCACGCCGCGCCTGCGTGGGCTGCTGGCGCTGAACCTTGCGGTGTCCTCTGCCGGGGCCATGGTGCTGGTGAATTCCGTGGTGCTGGTGCGGGGGCAGTTGGGTCTGGGTGAAAGCGCGCTGGCCTGGACGCTGTTTGCCTTTGGTGCGGGGTCGATGGCGGCGGCACTGGTGCTGCCGCGCGTGCTGGACGATCTGCCGGACCGGCCCGTGATGCTGGGCGGGGCGGTGCTGATGGTTGCGGCGCTGCTGGCGCTGGCGTTTGGCATCGCGATCAGCGGTCTGAGCTGGGTCCTGCTGGCGGGGGTCTGGGTGCTGATCGGTCTGGGCTATTCGGCGGTTCTGACGCCCTCCGGCCGCCTGTTGAAACGATCCGCCCATGCCGAGGACAGGCCCGCCGTCTTTGCCGCACAGTTTGCGCTGAGCCATGCCTGCTGGCTGCTGACCTATCCGCTGTCCGGATGGCTGATGACGGCGCTGGGGCCGGTGCCTGCACTGATCGGATTGGCGGCGCTGGCGGGATTGGGGGTCATCGTGGCGCTGAGGCTCTGGCCTGCGGGCGACCCGGCAGAGGTGGCGCACCGTCACGACAACCTGCCGCTGGACCATCCGCATCTGCAGGGCCATCGTGAGCATCGGCATTCGCTGGTCATCGACGACCAGCATCCGCGCTGGGGGGCAAAATTCTGACCGGCGCGGTCACAGGACAGGGTTCTTGAAGGACAGGCGCAGCGCATGAGCTTTACCACGCGACCGGAATTGAGCGGCACCTTTGGCATGGTGGCTACGACCCATTGGCTGGCCAGTGCGGTGGGGATGAAAATCCTCGAAGCGGGCGGCAATGCCTTTGACGCGGGCGTCGCGGCGGGGTTCGTGCTGAACGTGGTCGAGCCGCATCTGAACGGGCCGCTGGGCGATATGCCGGCGCTGGTCTGGCGCGCGGGAGAGGAGGCACCGGAGGTGATCTGCGGGCAGGGCAGCGCGCCTGCGGGTGCCACGGTGGCGCATTACCGCGATCAGGGGCTGGACCTGATCCCCGGCTCCGGCCTGCTGGCGACGGTGATCCCCGGGGCCTTTGACGCATGGATGCTGATGCTGCGGGACTATGGGACGCTGCCGCTGCGCGCCGTTCTGGAACCGGCGATCCACTATGCGCAGGCGGGGCATCCCATGTTGGCGCGGGCGGCGGGGGTTATCGCGGATCATGCGGATCTGTTTCGTCAGGAATGGCCAACCTCGGCGGCGGTCTGGCTGCCCGGCGGCAAGGTGCCGGAGGGCGGCGCGCTGTTCCGCAACCCGGAACTGGCGGGCTTCTGGATACGGTTGTTGGCCGAGGCCGAGGCTGTCGAAGGGAGAGAGGCGCAGATCGAGGCGGCGCGGTGCGTGTTTTCCGGCGGGTTTGTGGCCGAGGCGGTGGATGATTACCTGCGCGAGGCCTGCGTGATGGATGGCACCGGCGCGCGGCGGCGCGGTGTGTTGACCGGGCAGGACATGGCGGGCTGGCGTGCCACGGTCGAACCGGCGGTTTGCGGCGATTATCACGGCTGGCAGGTCTGGAAAGCGGGGTTCTGGACACAGGGACCGGCGCTGTTGCAGTCGCTGGCCATGCTGGAGCAGACCTGGATTGCCGAGGCGGGCCCCGGCTCCGCGGAATTTGTGCATCTGGGGGTGGAGGCGATGAAGCTCGCCTATGCCGACCGAGAGGCCTATTACGGCGATCCGCTGCAGTTCGACGTGGCCGGGGATCTGCTGTTGTCCAAGGGATATGCGGTCGAGCGGGCGGCGCAGATCGGGCATCAGGCCTCGACCGAGCAGCGACCGGGGGTGGTGCCGGGGCAGGAGAATCTGGCGGCGGCGTTTCAGGCCCGCGCGGCGCGGGCGGTGCCGGATCAGGCCGGGGCAGGCGGCGGAGAGCCGACGATGGCGCATCTGGACAAGCGCGAAGGCGACACCGTGCATCTGGATGTGGTGGACCGCTGGGGCAACATGGTGTCGGCCACGCCCTCGGGCGGGTGGTTGCAGTCGAACCCGGTGGTGCCGGGGCTGGGCGTGCCGCTGAACACGCGGGCGCAGATGTTCTGGCTGGACGAGGGGTTGCCGACCACCCTGATGCCCGGGCGTCGGCCACGGACGACGCTGACGCCGTCGATGGCGCGGGGGCCGGACGGGCGGCGGCTGGCCTTTGGCACGCCGGGTGGCGACGGGCAGGACCAGTGGCAATTGTTCTTTTTCCTCAACCTCGTGCATCACGGGATGAACCTGCAAGAGGCGATTGATGCGCCTCTGGTCCTGTCGGCGCATCTGCAATCCAGTTTCTATCCGCGTGCGGCGCGGCCCGGCGCGCTGATGGTGGAGCCGGGGTTGGGGGAGCCGGTGATTGCGGATCTGCGCGCGCGCGGGCATGGCATCGATGTGGCCGCGCCATGGAGCCTTGGGCGGTTGACGGCGGTGTCGCGCGCGGTGGATGGCCTGCTGCGCGGGGCGGCGACGCCCCGGCTGATGCAGGCCTATGCCATCGGGCGCTGAGGGCGTCAGGCCGCCTGTGTGTCGGCCTGCTGCGCCGCCAGCGATTTGGGGTAGCGCAGGAAGAGGATCGCGGGGCTGCGCAACCCTTCGGCGCGGATGGTGTCGGGCAGGCGGGCCAGCGTGGTCGCCGCATGGCGTTCGGCATCGGTGCTGACCGAACAGATCACGTCCACGGGGCAGTCCGCCGGGGCGCCTGCCGCGATCAGCTCCTGGCTGACCTGATGCGCCTTTTCGACGGCCATGTAGAAACAGACCGAGGTGCCGAGATGGGCAAGGCGCGTGCGGTCCGGCGCGCCGTCGCCGGGGCGGCAGGTGCCGGTGGTGATGACAAAGGTGTCGGTCTCGCCGCGTTCGGTCAGCGGCTGTTTCAGGCTGGCGGCAGCGGCAGAGGCGGCGGTGATGCCGGGGACGATCTCGACCTCGATACCGGCGCTCTGGGCGGCGTCAAGTTCCTCGCGCGCGCGGCCAAAGATCGATGGATCGCCTGATTTCAACCGCACGACGCGGCGGCCCTTGGCGGCCTCGGCCACGATCAGGCGGTCTATCTGGTCCTGTGGCCAGGCGCAGGCGCCGACCTCCTTGCCGACATAGACGCGCTCGGCGTCGCGGCGGGCGAGTTCCAGAACCTCGGGGTCGACCAGCCGGTCATAGAAGATCACGTCCGCCTGTTGCAGGCGCTGGACGGCGCGCAGGGTCAGCAGATCGCGTGCGCCGGGGCCTGCGCCGACCAGCGCGATATGGCCGGTGTTCGACGGGGCGTGGCCTGCCTCGATGGCCTGTTTCAGCATTGAGGCGGCGGCGCGTTCGCGGCCCGTGTTGTGGGTGCGAAAGACCTCACCGGCAAAGACCCACTCCCAGAAGGCGCGGCGCGACGCGGGGGCGATGCGCTCTGCCACGGCGCCGCGCATCCGTCCGCCCAATGCCGCAAAGCCGCCAAGGCGCGGCGGCAGCATGGTTTCGATCTCTGTCTTGATGCGGCGGCCAAGGACGGGGGCGGTGCCCTCTGTCCCGATGGCGACAACCACCGGATCTCGGTCGACGATGGAGGGGGTGAAGGCGTCACACATCTCTGGCCGGTCGACCACGTTGACCACGGCACCTGCCGCGCGGGCGCGGGCGGCGAGCGCGGTATCAAGGGCAAGATCCCCGGTGGCAACAAAGACGAGGGCGGCGTTGTCAAAGGTGTCGTCGCGGGCGTCGGGGTGATGATCGGCGCGGCCCGCATCGACCAGGGCCTGCAGTTCCGCATCCAGATCCCGCCCGACGATCACCAGCCGCGCCTCTGTCTTGAGGGCCAGCCGCGCCTTGCGCGCGGCGTCTTCGCCTGTGCCGCAGAGCACAATGCGGCGTCCGTCCATGCGCAGGAACATCGGAAAGTTCTTCATCTCTGTCACCCTTCCAAAACAAAAAAGGCCGCACGACGCAGACGCAACCGAAGTTGCGAGAGGTCGAGCAGCCTTGCTCATCAGCCCGTTGTCGGGAATCGGCGACGCCCTTGCCGCCTATGGGATCAGATTTCCGTCGATAGGTGCCGCAGGGCAAGGAAAAACGTGCTGCGCTGCGGCATGGCCTGTGTCGATGCATAATTCGCAGGCATTTGCGGCCCGTTGCCTCACAGGATGTCGGCGTTTCGCATGTCCTCGACGGCGAAATCGATCAGGGCGCGGACCTTGCGGGGCAGGGTTCGCCCCTCAAGGTAGACGGCTGTCACCGGCCCGCTCTGGCCATGATATTCCGTCAGGAGCGGAACCAGCCGCCCGCTGTCCAGAAAGTCCCGGATTGCAAAGCGCGGGACGCAGGCGATGCCCAGACCCTGTTTCGCCAGTTCGGCCGCCGCACGGGCCGAATTGACCTGAAAGCGGCCCGGCACCTGTATCGTGTGATCCGATGCGTCGCGTTCAAAGACCCATCGGCGCGGCGTTCGCCGGTTAGTGTCGATGATGCATTCATGCGCCGTCAGGTCCTGAGGGCTGTCCGGTGTGCCGTAGCGGGCAAGGTAGTCCGGGCTGGCAACAACGAGCGTCCGGAACACCGCCAGTTTCCGCGATTTCAGCGAGAGCATCTCTGACTGGCCCAACCGAAAGGCGAGGTCGATGCCCTCACTGGCCAGATCGACGAAGTGGTCGGTCAGGCGCAGGTCGATCGTCAGCCCCGGATTGCGTTCGGCGAAGTGGCCCAGCAGGCCGCTGACGTAGATCTCTCCAAAGGTCACCGGGGCGGAGATGCGGATCGTGCCGGTAAAACCGCGCGAGCCTTCGCCGACCTCGGCCAAGAGATCGTCCAGATCGTCCAGCAGGGCCGGGGCGCGGGCCAAGAGGTCGGCGCCCGCCGGTGTCAGGCCCACCTTGCGCGTGGTACGCTGAAACAGCCGCACGCCAAGCCGCGCCTCAAGCTCTGCCACGTATTTCGACGTCAGGCGGTTGGACACGCCAAGCTGATCGGCAGCCCCGGTGAAAGAGCCGGTTTGCGCGGTGGCCACGAAGGCGCGGAGTTGGTCGAGGGTATCCATGAAGCCTATTCGGAACAAAACGTGGATAGTATTCCAATAAAGTCGCCATTTTGTTGACTGTGAGCAAGCGGTATTTCCGTCTCATCACAACACGGCAGGCCGCCACGGGCCGCTTGCCTTTCAGGAGACGCAACAATGACCACTTCTTCCGATTATGCCGCCACCCTTCTGCGGGTTTCGACCGGCGCTCTGTTCCTTGCCCACGGGCTGTTGAAGGTGAATGTCTTCACCGTCGCGGGCACTGTCGGCTATTTCGAAAGCCTCGGCCTGCCGGGCGTTCTGGCCTATCTGACCATCTTCGCCGAGCTGGCGGGCGGGCTGGCGCTGATCCTTGGCGTGGCGACGCGACTGGTGTCGCTGGCGCTGATCCCGGTTCTCTTGGGCGCGGCATGGGTCCATGCGGGCAATGGCTGGCTGTTTTCCGGCGAAGGCGGCGGCTGGGAATTCCCGGTGTTCTGGGCCATCGTCCAGGGGGCGGTCGCCCTGTTGGGCGCCGGTGCCTTTGCGCTGCGCCTGCCGGTCCTGCAACGGACCCTTGGTCAGTTCGCCTGACTTTGCACGGCCGCCATCCCGGCGGCCCCCAGCCATAGGAGAGACCGGATGAGCACGATCCAGCAACTTGACCGTTTGCGTGACCGGCTGACGCCGTCCGACCGGATGCCGCTGGTCTTTCTGGGCCACGGCAGCCCGATGAATGCCATCGAGGATACCGGCTATAGCCGGGCCTGGACGGAACTGGGCGCGACGCTGCCGCGTCCCAAGGCGATCCTTGTGGTGTCCGCCCACTGGATGACCAAGGGCACGACGCTGGTCGATGTGTCCGCCGCACCGCGCACGATCCATGATTTCTACAACTTCCCCGAGGAACTGTATCAACAGCAGTACCCGGCGCAGGGCGACCCCGATCTGGCGCGCGAGGTGGTCAGCCTGCTGGCCAGCCACCACGCGGCAGAGGACGATACATGGGGGTTGGACCACGGGGCGTGGACGCTGTTGAAATTCATGTATCCCGGCGCGGATGTGCCCGTGTTCCAGGTGTCCATCGACATGAGCCGGGGTCTGGCGCATCAACTGGAGGTGGGGCGCGCGCTGTCCGATCTGCGGGATCGCGGGGTGCTGATCCTTGGCTCGGGCAACGTGGTGCACAACCTGCGGGCCATGCGGCCCGGCGGCAAACCACTGGATTTCGCGCTGGAATTCGATGCGTTGTTTGCCGACCGGATGGAAGACCGGGACTTTGGCGCGCTGGCCGATGCCGAAGGGTTGGGGACGCTGTTGCGACAGGCGCATCCGTCGGTGGATCACTACATGCCCGCGCTGACCATTGCGGGCGCCTCTGACGGGCGCGATGCGCTGACCTTCATGACCGATGCGATCGACCTTGGCTCGGTTTCGATGCGGTCTTTCGTGTTCCATTCCCTCTGAAGGGGCGTTTGCGGCGGGGGCACGATTCGTCGCCCCGTTTCTGGGTCGTCGGGGCGGCATCTGCTAGACCAAGGTGCTAATGACCGGTTGCCCGTGGGCCTGATACTCCTATCTCAGCGACACAATGGCGCGACAGGATTGCCCGGGGTGGCGGTGGATGTACAACAAGGCATTCCCTTCGTATGTCTTGGCCAGCCCGGTCCACCGGGACCCTGAATGCTGACGCGCGGACAGACGGACTGAAATCGGAGAGACCTATCCCATGATGAAGAAGATCCTCGGAGCCACCTTCATTGCAATGCTGCCGACCCTGGCCTTTGCAGAGAGCCACGAGCTGCCCGGCGACGCCGATGCGGGCGAAAAGGTGTTCCGCAAGTGCAAGGCCTGCCATCAGGTCGGCGACGACGCCAAGAACCGCGTCGGCCCGGTGCTGAACGGTATTGTCGGCGGCCCGATCGCCGCTGCCGAAGGGTTCAAATACTCGGACGCGATGGTGGCCTTCGGCGCAGAGAACGAGGCGTGGACGCCCGAGATCCTGGACCAATACCTGACCAACCCGCGTGACTACATCCCGGGCAACAAGATGTCCTTTGCCGGTCTGCGCAAGGAAGAAGAGCGTCAGAACGTGATCGCCTATCTGGCGGCCAACGGTGAGGATGACGCAGACTGACCCTGCGCCATTCCTGACGTGCATGTGCCCCGAGTGCGTGCAACCCGAATCCCCGTCACCGCCCGTATCCCGGGCGGTGATTTCGTCTCTGGAGGGCGGAGTCCTGCTGGCTACACGACCAAAGGACAAGTCGTTGCCGTGGCGCGGGTGTTCTAGGCTTTGACAGAGCCCGGACGGGGAGGTCCGGAGAGATACGGGAGGAATTCAACATGCTGAAGATGTTCAGCCGTCTGGGTGCTGTCGGCGCGGCGGTCATGGCGCTTGCGGCGCCGGTTCTGGCTGCGGATATGCCGGTGATCCGCGCCGCTGTCCTGAAGATCGGGACCGTGAATTGGGAACTGGCGACGATCACCGAAAACGGGTTCGACAAGGCACATGGGTTCACGCTGGACGTGCAGGGTTATGCCGACAACGGCGCGACACGGATCGCGGTCGAGGGCGGCGAGGCCGACATGGCGGTGGCAGACTGGATCTGGGTCGCGCGGCAGCGGGCGGCGGGCAAGGATTACGTGTTTATCCCGTATTCGCGGGCCGTGGGTTCGATCCTTGTGCCCGGCGACAGCGACGCGAAACGGCTGACCGATCTCGACGGTGGCAAGATCGGGATCGCCGGTGGCCCTCTGGACAAATCGTGGTTGATCCTGCGCGCCTATGCGCAAAAGGAATACAACATGGATCTCAAGGCGCAGACCGAGCAGGTCTTTGGCGCGCCGCCGCTGATCTTCAAATCCGGGCTTGGCGGTGACTATGCGGGGGCGATCAACTTCTGGCACTTCCTTGCCAAGATGAAAGCGGCCGGAATGCGCGAGCTGATTTCCGTCGACGAGGCGGGCAAGGCGCTGGGGCTGGACCCGAATACGCCGCTGCTGGGCTATTATCTCAAGGAAAGCTTTCTGGCCGAGCATCCCGGCCTTGCGCAAAAGCTGTACGACGCCAGCCGCGACGCCAAGGACCTGCTGGCCAGCGATGACGCCGCGTGGGAGGCCATTCGTCCGCGCATGAACGCCAAGTCCGACGCGCAGTTCGAAACGCTGAAGGCCGACTGGATCAGCGGCATTCCGGCGCGCGGTCCCGTGGACGTCGAGGCCGCCAACAAGATGCTGTCTGTCATGGCGGATCTGGGCGGTGAGGACCTGGTGGGCAAGGCATCGTCCGTGCCGGAGGGGCTGTTTGCCGACCTCGACTAAAACGGCAACGGCGTCGCGCGGGGTGACGGCACTGTCCATCGCCCTGTTGCTGGGCCTGTGGGTTGTCGCGGCGGCCCGGACGGCAGATCCGCAGGTTCTGCCGTCTCCGCTTGCGCTGATCGATCCGTTCCGGGCCGAACTGGCCTCTGGCGAGTTGCTGTTTCACCTGTCGCAGACGGTTGTGCGCGTGCTCTGGGCCTTTTCGTTGGCGATGGGGGCGGGGATCGCGCTGGGGCTGGCGATGGGCCGGTGTGAGGCGCTGAACCGATGGCTGGACCCTTGGCTGGTGATCTTTCTGAACCTTCCGGCGCTGGTGCTGATCGTGCTGTGTTACCTGTGGATCGGGCTGAACGAGACGGCGGCGATTTTGGCGGTGACGCTGAACAAGATCCCCAACGTGACCACCGTGATCCGCGAAGGCGCGCGGGCGATGGATCCGCAGCTGGACGCGATGGCGCGGATTTACCGGATGAGTTGGGGCGCACGGATGCGCCATGTGATCCTGCCGCAGCTTGCACCCTTCATCACCGGCGCGGCGCGGTCCGGCATCGCCGTGATCTGGAAGATCGTGCTGGTGGTTGAATTCCTTGGCCGGTCCTCTGGCGTGGGGTTTCAGATCCACCTCTATTTTCAGCTTTTCGACGTGGCGATGGTGCTGGTCTACGCGCTGTCCTTCATCTGCGTGATGCTGCTGGTGGAATGGCTGATCCTGCAACCCTGGGAGCGCCGCGTGCGCGGCTGGAGGGACGCGTGATCCGGGTCCGCATTGACGCGAAACGCTTTGGCGATGTGCAGGTGTTGGGGGCTGTGCATTTCGATATCGCGCCGGGCGAAAGCGTGGCCTTGGTGGGCGAATCCGGAATCGGCAAAAGCACCGTTCTGCGCATCATCGCGGAGACCGATCTGGCGTTCGAGGGCCATGTGGACCGGCCCGAACGGATGGCGGTGGTGTTTCAGGAACCCACGCTGCTGCCTTGGCGGTCGGTGCTGCAAAACCTGACATTGGTGCATCCCGGATTGGGGGCAGAGGGCGCGCGGGCGGCTTTGGATCGTGTGGGGCTGGCGGGCAAGGAAGACCTCTTTCCCGGTCAGCTGTCGCTGGGCCAGCAGCGGAGACTGGCGCTTGCGCGCGCTTTTGCGACCCCGCCCGATCTGCTGATCATGGACGAACCCTTTACCTCGCTCGACCCGGCGACTGCAGAGCGTATGCTGACGCTGACGGAATCGCTGTTGGCGGCGACGCGGCCCGCGACCCTGTTCGTGACCCATGACCGGGATGAGGCAGAGCGTTTGTCCGACCGCATCCTGCGGCTGGAAGGGGCACCGGCGGAATTGACGGATGGGTGAGTCGATGGACGAGGGCCTGCGGGTCGAGGGGCTGAGTTTCAGCTATGGGGCGAAACAGGCGCTGGACGATGTGTCGTTCGAGGTTCCGAAGGGGCGGTTCTGCGCGCTCTTGGGGCCGAACGGCGCGGGGAAATCGACGCTGGTGGCCTTGCTGACGCGACTTTTGGTGGCGCCAGGGGGAGAAATCAATGTGGCCGGTCAGGACATGCGGCGGCACCCGCGCCGGGCGCTGGCGGCATTGGGCGTGGTGTTTCAGCAGCCGACGCTGGATCTGGACCTGACGGTGCGGCAAAACCTGTCCTATTTCGCGGCGCTGCACGGATTGCCGCGCAAGGGACTGGCGGCGCGGATCGACGGGGCGCTGGACCGGTTGGGGATGCGCGAACGGGCGGGCGAAAAGGTACGCGCGCTGAACGGGGGGCACCGGCGGCGGACGGAACTGGCGCGATCCCTGCTGCACGCGCCCAAGGTGTTGCTGCTGGATGAGCCGACCGTGGGACTGGACGTGGAATCCCGCAAGGCGATCACCGCGCAGGTGCATGATCTGGCCCGCGACGAGGGGATGTGCGTGCTGTGGACCACGCATCTGACCGATGAGGTGCGGGACGCGGATCACCTGTTGGTGCTGCACCGGGGGCGTATCCTTGCCGATGGCATCACCGGGGAGGTGCGGGGGGACAAACCACTGTCGGACTGGTTCGTGGACCGCACGAGGGCCATGGCATGAGCGCGGGGGGCATGAGCGGCCATCTGGGTGTCCTGCGCGCGGTCGTGGGCCGCGAGTTCCTGCGCTTTGTCCATCAGCGTGAGCGGTTCCTGGCCGCTCTGGTGCGCCCGCTTGTCTGGCTGCTGGTTTTTGCTGCCGGGTTCCGGGCGGCCCTGGGCCTGTCGATCATTCCGCCCTACCAGACCTATATCACCTATGAGACCTACATCGTGCCGGGCCTGTGCGGGATGATCCTGCTGTTCAACGGGATGCAGTCGTCGCTGAGCCTGGTCTACGACCGCGAGATGGGGTCGATGCGCCTGCTGCTGACCAGCCCCTTTCCGCGATGGTGGCTGCTGTTGTGCCGACTGTTGGGGTCGACCGCAATTTCGGTTCTGCAGGTCTATGCCTTCCTCGGCATCGCCGCGCTGTTCGACATCACCATGCCGCCTTGGGGCTATGTCACGGTGCTGCCCGCGCTGGTTCTGGCGGGGCTGATGCTGGGGGCGCTGGGGCTGGTGCTGTCGAGCTTTATCCGGCAGTTGGAGAATTTCGCGGGCGTGATGAATTTTGTCATCTTTCCGATGTTCTTTCTGTCCTCCGCGCTCTACCCGCTGTGGAAGATGGCCGAAAGTTCGGAGCTGTTGCATGACATCTGCGCGGTGAACCCGTTTACACATGGTGTCGAACTGATCCGCTTTGCGCTCTATGTCGAGGTCAACTGGGCCGCCTTGGGATGGGTGGTGCTGGCGAGCGTCGTGCTGATGGCGGCGGCGGTCTGGGGCTATGACCCCTCGCGCGGGTTGATGAAGCGCAAGACCTGAGAGGCTATCCCCTTGTTTGAAGGAAGGTTGGGGCGCTGCCCCCGTCGTAATCTGCGTGACGACTCCCCCGAGGTATTTTGAAGCCCATAGAAGCGGGTAAGGTATCGGCCCTTGCCGACGGTCGGGGAATGACGCGAAGAATGCAAAGGAAGTCGCGCGCGCAGGTTGACCCTTCCCTTGGGAAGTGGCTTGATGTGCGGGAAATCATGCGGCGCGGTTTTTGGCGCATGATGCGCGTTTCGGAAGGGCGGCTAAGCCGGCCTTCCAGATTGGAAACGTGAGTAGAAGACAGGGCGCGGGGATGTGTCCTGCACCCGCAGCGGGCGGCGCGTCCGGACCGCTGATCAACGACAGGGAGTCATGATGCGATATCATAGTCCGGCATCGTTCGAGGATGCGGTGGAAATTGCCTTGGCCGGAACCGGCGTGACGCGGTTCCTTGCCGGGGGCACGGATGTGCTGGTGCAGATGCGGGCAGGCATGGTGTTGCCCGACGATCTGATCGACCTGAAGAAAATCCCGGGCGTGAGCGAGATCACGCAGAGTGCTGATGGCGGCTGGCGGATTGGCGTGGCCGTGCCGGGCATTGCGCTGGGGGCGCATGCGGGGCTGTGTGCGGATTGGCCCGGCGTGGTCGAGGGCATGGAACTGGTCGGGTCGACCCAGATCCAGGGCCGGGCGACGCTGGTGGGGAACCTGTGCAACGGCTCTCCGGCGGCGGATGGCGTGCCGGGTCTGGTGGCGGCGGGGGCCTCTGTCGAGGTGACCGGGCGCGACGGCACGCGTACCGTGCCGGTCGAGGAGATCCCGGCGGGTCCGGGCAAGACGGTGCTGAAGCCGGGTGAGGTGGTCTCTGCCGTGCTGCTGCCACGGCGCGGTGCCGGGGGTGGTGACGCCTATCTGCGGTTTATTCCGCGCACCGAGATGGACATCGCCGTGGTCGGCTGTGCGGTCAGCCTGAGCGTCGAGGGCGACAGGATTTCTGCGGCCCGCGTGGTTCTGGGGGCCGTCGCGCCGACCGTGGTTCTGGTGCCCGAGGCGGCGTCTGCCATCATCGGCAGCACGCTGGATGACGCGGCATTGGACAAACTGGCAGCAGCGGCCAGTGCCGCCTGCAAGCCGATCGATGACAAACGCGGGACCGTGGCGTTCCGCACCGAGGTGGCGGGTGTGCTGGCGAAGCGCGCGGCCCGCATCGCCTATGACCGGGCAAGGGGAGCCGGCAAATGAGCAAGATTCACGTAACGACACGGGTGAACGGCGAAGAGGTCGAATTCCTCGCGGACCCGCGCGAAACCCTGCTGGACAGCTTACGCGACCGGCTGGACCTGACCGGCACAAAGGAAGGCTGCGGCACCGGCGACTGCGGGGCCTGTTCGGTGACGCTGGACGGCACGCTGGTCTGTTCCTGCCTTGTCCTTGGGGTCGAGGCCGAGGGCAAAGAGATCGAAACCATCGAGGGCATGGGGCAGGGCGACAGCCTGCACCCCCTGCAGCGCAAGTTCATCGAACATGCGGCGCTGCAATGCGGGTTCTGCACGCCCGGGTTCCTTGTGGCGGCGAAAAAGCTGCTGGAGGTGAACGCCGATCCCTCGGAGGAAGACGTGCGGTACTGGCTGGCGGGGAACCTCTGCCGCTGTACCGGCTATGACAAGATCGTGCGCGCCGTCATGGATGCGGCTGCGGAACTGCGCGGGGAGGCTGCGTGATGGCAAAGGACGAGTTCAAGGAATTCCGGCTGGTCGGCACACGTCCCGATCGTCCCGATGGTCTGGACAAGGTGACGGGCCGCGCGCGCTATGGTGCGGATATCACTGCGCCGGGCATGATCTGGGGCGCGGTCGTGCGTTCGCCCCATGCACATGCGCGGATCGTGCGGATCGACACCTCGAAGGCCGAGGCGCTGGACGGGGTCAAGGCCGTGGTCACGCGCGCTGATTTTCCGACGGGTCTGACCGGTGAGGACTGGGACCTGCAGGAAAACACCATGGCCGGGGAACGTGCGCTGTACGACGGGCACGCGGTGGCAGCTGTGGCGGCGACATCCAAGCTGTTGGCCGAAGAGGCGGCGCGTCTGGTCGAGGTGGAATACGAGATCCTGCCGCATGTGACCGACGTTGACGCCGCGATGTCCGACGGCGCGCCGGTGATCCGCGAAGGGGCGGCGGATGCCACCGTACCCGAGGGGCTGCATCCCAACGTGGTCAAATACATGGAGTTTGGTCACGGCGACGTGGACGCGGGCTTTGCCGAGGCGGATATCGTCCGCGAGGGCACCTACAAGACCGAGGCCACGCATCAGGGCTATATCGAGCCGCATGCCTGCCTTGGCCAGATGGGCGCGGACGGCAAGGGCGAGATGTGGGTCTGCACGCAGGGCCAATGGTTCATCCGCAAGATGTGCGCCTCGGTTCTGGGGCTGGAAGCGTCTCAATTGCGCGTGACCCCGTCCGAAATCGGCGGCGGATTTGGCGGCAAGACCACCATCTTCATGGAGCCGCTGTCGCTGGCCCTGTCGAAAAAGGCGGGCGGGCGTCCGGTCAAGATCGTCATGACCCGGTCGGAGGTGCTGCGCGCCACGGGGCCGACAGCCTCGGCGTCGATGGACGTCAAGATCGGGATGAAGAAGGACGGCACCATCACCGCGGCCCGGGCCGAATTCCGCATGCAGGGCGGGGCCTTTCCCGGGGCGCCGGTGGACATGGCGCTGTATTGCGCCTTTGCCGGGTACAAGCTGCCTGCGGTCGAACATATCGGCTATGACGTTTTGGCCAACCGTCCGAAATGCGCGGCGTATCGTGCGCCGGGGTCGCCCATGGGCGCCTTTGCGGTCGAAAGCCTTGTGGACGAGATGTGCCGCGAGTTGAAACTGGACCCGATCGAGGTGCGCCAGAAAAACGCCGTGCACACCGGCGACCGGTCCAGCTATGGGCCGAAATTCGGGTCCATCGGACTGGCCGAGGTGTTGGAGGCGACCAAGGCGCATCCGAACCTGCAGGCAGAGCTTGGCCCGAACCAGGGGCGTGGTTTTGCGGTGGGCTACTGGTTTAACCACAACGGCGATACCTCTGTTTCCATGGCGATTTCCGAGGATGGCACCGCGCAGGTTTCTGTCGGGACGCCGGACATCGGCGGCAGCCGCGCCTCCATCGGGCTGATGGTGGCAGAGACACTGGGCATTCCCTACGAGGACGTCCGCGTGAACGTGGTGGAAACCGGCGCGCTTGGCGTGAATGAACCGACGCATGGCAGCCGCGCGACCTTTGCCACTGGCAAGGCGGCGGTCGAGGCGACGGGCAACGCGATCAAGGAGATGTGCCGCCGCGCCGCGAACGAATGGGGCATCGATGAGGAGGCCGTGGAATGGGCAAACGGCGCGGCGCAGCCTGCCGGGCCCAACGCGGGCAAGTTCCCCCCGATGACCATCGCGCAAATCGCCGCCAACATGGGTGACACCGGGGGGCCGATCTCTGGCCACCACGAGTCAAAACCTGACGGCGTCGGTGCCAGCTTTGGCGCGCATGTGGTGGATGTGGAGGTCGATCCCGAAACCGGGCGCACGACGATCCTGCGCTACCTCGTGGTGCAGGACGCGGGCCGCGCGATCCATCCGTCCTACGTCGAAGGGCAGTATCAGGGCGGTGCGGCGCAGGGCATCGGCTGGGCGCTGAACGAGGAATACATCTACGACGACAAGGGGCGTCTGCAGAACTCTGTCTTCCTCGATTATCGCGTGCCGGTCGCCTCTGACCTGCCGATGATCGACACCGTGATCGTCGAGGTGCCGAACCCGGGCCATCCTTACGGCGTGCGCGGTGTGGGCGAAACCGGGATCACCCCGCCGCTGCCCGCCATCGCCAACGCCATCCACGAGGCGGTGGGCGTCCGCATGCGGCACCTGCCGATGAGCCCGCCCAAGGTTCTGGCGGCCATCAAGGCCAAGGGGTGAGCGTCAAGGTTCACCTTTGGTCCGCTCTGCGCCGTCTGACCGATGGCGCAGAGGTGGTCGAGGTCGAGGCCTCGACCGTGGGCGGCATGCTGGATGGGCTGGTGGCGGCGCATCCGGGGCTTGGCCAGATCATCGAGGCGGGTGTTTCGGTGGTGATCGACGGCGAAATGTCGACCGGTCGCCATCAAGCGCTGTCCCCGGAAAACGAGGTTTACCTGATGCAGCGGCTCAAGGGCGGCTGATTGCGGTTGGCACCTGCTCTGACAGTATGGGGTGAGACATGACACGACACGGCGGCAAACTGCTGGTCGAATGCCTTGTGGCGCTTGGGGCGACCAAGGCCTTTGGCGTGCCGGGTGAAAGTTATCTGGCGGTGCTGGATGCGCTGCACGACACGCAGGGCGCGCTGGATTTCGTCAACTGCCGGAATGAGGGCGGGGCCGGTTTCATGGCCGCCGCCTGGGGTAAGCTGACCGGAGAGCCGGGCGTCTGCATGGTCACGCGTGGTCCGGGGGCTACAAATGCCTCAATCGGTGTGCATACGGCGATGCAGGACAGCGCGCCGATGATCCTGCTGGTCGGGCAGATCGGCACCGACATGCGCGGGCGCGAGGCCTTTCAGGAGGTCGATTACCGCGCCGTCTTTGGCACCATGGCGAAATGGGCGGTCGAGATCGACGATGTGAACCGCATCCCCGAGATCATGGCTCGCGCGTGGAAAACGGCCACAACGGGCCGACCGGGGCCGGTGGTGATCGCGCTGCCCGAGGACATGCTGACAACCGCCACGGATACGCCGGCGCTGACCGGTCCGGCGGTCTATCCCGAACCGGCGCCTGCGGCAGAGGCGGTTGCGCAGGCCCGCGCCATTTTGGGTCAGGCAGAGCGTCCGCTGATCCTGTTTGGCGGCTGCAACTGGACCGAAGTGGGCCGGGCGGGCTTTAAGACATTCGCGGAAGCCTCTGACATACCTGTTGTTTCCGTCTTTCGCTATCAGGACATGTTCGACAACTTCTCAGCCTGTTTCTGTGGCGAGGCCGGGGTGGGCATGACGCCGGGCGTGCGGAAGCTGATCCGTGAGGCAGATGTGATCCTCGCCGTGAACAACCGCTTTGGCGAGAATTCGACCGAGGCCTGGACTCTGCTGGATGTTCCGGTGCCAAAACAGCGGCTGATCCATGTGCATGGCTCTGATGGCGAGTTGGGCAAGGTCTATCAGCCCGAACTGGGCATTTGCTGCGGCCCGAACGCCTTCATGCAGGCGATGGCAGCGCAGCCAGTCGCGGGCAACTGGGGCGCGTGGCGGGCCGATGCGCGGACGACGTGGGAGGCGGGCTTTGACCTTGGCGATCTGCCCAGCCCGGTGGACATGGGCAAGGTCTGCGCCCATCTGCGAGAGGTGCTGCCGGAGGATGTGGTGCTTACCAACGGGGCAGGCAATTTCACCGTCTGGCCCAACAAGTTCTTCAAATATGGGCCGGATGCGCGTCTGCTGGCACCGCAGGCGGGTGCGATGGGCTATGGTCTGCCTGCCGCGATCGCAACCAAGATCCGCCACCCGGATCGAACCGTGATCTGCTTTGCGGGGGACGGCGATTTCCAGATGAACTGTCAGGAACTTGCGACGGCCGCGCAATACGGCGCGCAGCCGATTGTCCTGATCCTGAACAACGGGATCTACGGCACCATCCGCGCGCATCAGGAACGGCATTACCCGACGCGCGTGTCCGGTACGGACATGAACCTGAACCCGGATTTCCCGGCACTGGCCAGGGCCTATGGGTTCCACGCGGAACGGGTTGAAACCACAGCGGAATTTGCGGCGGCCTTTGAGCGGGCGCTGGCCTCCAAGACCGGCGCGGTTCTGGATCTGAACATCTCTCCCGAGGCGTTGACGCCCCGGGTTTCTCTGTCGCAAATGCGCGATGCCGCATTGAAGGCAAAAGAACAGGCGTAATGCGCGGCAGCGCTGGGTGATGGGCCGGACATGAAAGACAGCTATGACGTGGTGATCGTCGGCGGGGCGGTGATCGGCTCTGCCGTGGCCTATTACCTGACGGCCAACCCGGATTTTGACGGGTCGGTGTTGGTGGTCGAACGCGATGCCAGCTTTGCCCGCTCTTCGACCGCGCTGTCCTTTGCGTCGATCCGGACACAGTTTTCCAACGCGATCAACGTGAAGATCAGTCAGTACGGCGCTGAAGTCATTCGTGATTTCGGTGGAGTGATGCAGGTGGATGGGGAAAGGCCGGATCTCAATTTTCACGCCGGGGGGTATCTGTTCCTTGCCCGGACTCCGCGGCAGGTCCGGATCCTGCAGGAAAATCACGCCGTGCAAAAATCCTGCGATGCGGAGGTCGAACTGTGGAGCCGTGACCAGCTTGCCGATGCCTTTCCGCACCTGCGGGTGGATGACATCGCTCTGGCCTCTTACGGGCGGTCCGGTGAGGGCTGGTTCAACAACACCGGGTTGATGAACGGGTTCCGGGCCAAGGCGCGGGCGCAGGGGGCGGAGTTTGTGACCGATGAGGTCACGGCAATCACCCGCGAGGGGAACCGGGTGAACAAGGCTGTGTTCGCCTCTGGCAAAGAGATTGCGGCGGGGACAATCGTCAATGCCTCTGGGCCGCGAGCCGCCCTGACCGCGCGTATGGCAGGGTTGGATATCCCGGTGGAGCCGCGCAAGCGGACGGTATTTGTCTTTGACTGTGCCAAGTCGCCCGAAGGGTCGGCGCAGGTGAACGCAGGCCGCCTGCCGCTGATGATCGACCACACAGGTGTCTTCTGCCGGCCCGAGGGGCGCTATTTCATGGCCGGGTGTCGGCCTGACCCGGACCCGGCGGTGGATTGGGACGATTTCGACCCGCGCTATGACGAGTTCGAAGAGGTGATCTGGCCCGCGCTGGCCGAACGGTCTGAGGCTTTTGAGGCGATCAAGGTAGTAAACCACTGGGCCGGGCACTACGCCTACAACACGCTGGACCACAACCTTGTTGTCGGACCGCACACCGAGGTGAAAAATTTCATTTTCGCCAACGGGTTTTCGGGCCACGGGTTGCAGCAGAGCCCGGCGACCGGGCGGGGCGTGTCCGAGGTGATCATCTACGGTGGATACCGGACGCTGGACCTGAGCCCGTTGGGGTACGAACGGATCGCGGAAAAGCGCCCCTTCGTCGAGCAGGCCATCATCTGACAGGGGTGGCGCAAGGCCTTAAAGATTCTGTAAAACAAAGCATTGTCATGATTTCTTGATGTTTCGCAACACTTCCCTCGTGCGCGCGACCAGAGGGGCGTGGGTTTCTTTCAGGATCTGGACGCGGTCGAAGCGATCCGGATCCACATTCACAGCCTGCCGCAGTGCCGCACCAAAGGCCGTGCGCAGTTCGGTACCGATATTGAATTTGCAGATGTTGGATCCGTGGGCCAATGTGCGTCGTTGCGTGACCGGTACGCCAGAGCCGCCGTGGATCACAAGCGGCACCTCTGTGACCGCCTCGATGGCGCGGATGCGCGCCTCATCCAGTCCGTCCCCGGCGTTCTGTTGCAGGTGCACATTGCCTACAGAGATCGCCAGGGCGTCCACGCCGGTTTCGGCAGCAAAGCGGCGCGCCTCTTCCGGGTCCGTCCCGGCGCTTTCCGCGCCGCCGGAATAGCCAACAAAGCCGATCTCACCTTCGCAGGAGGCCCCGGCCGCATGGGCCATTTCGGCAATCGCCGCCGTTTCGTCGATGTTCTGCTGCAGCGGCTTGCTCGAGCCGTCGAACATGACCGAGGTGAATCCGCAGTCCAACGCCTCGCGGCAGTCCTCGACCGTGTAGCCGTGGTCCAGATGCGCCACCACCGGCACGCTAGCGGCATTGGCGAGGTGCCGGAACATGGCCCCGAGGATGGGCAGTGGCGTGTGTTCACGGCAGGACGGCCCGGCCTGCAGGATGATGGGGCAGTTTTCGGCTTCCGCCGCCTCGACAAAGGCGCGCATGTCCTCCCAGCCGAGCGTGACCACCCCGGCGACGGCATAGCCCTCGCGCAGGGCCGGTTGCAGGACATCCGACAGCGTGACAAGCGTCATTTGAATTTCGCGATCATGTCCTTGATGCCGGGGATCGTTTCGATCTGATAGGCATGGGTCGGCTGGAAATACTGCACCAGAGACCGTTGGCTGAGGCCGCCGAGGATGGTGAAATAGTACATCTCGTAGCCCGGCAGAACGCAGCAGGGGTGATAGCCGTTGTCGAGACAGATCGTGGAGCCATCGACGATGTGATAGGCGTCACCGGGCTTGCCATCCTCGCGCTGCAACATCTGCAGGCCCGAGCCCCAGTTCGGCTTGAAGCGGAAGTTGTAGGTTTCGTCATGCCGGGTTTCGTCCGGCAGGCGGTCGGTGTCATGTTTGTGGCTGGGAAAGCCAGACCAGCCACCGGCCCCGACAGTGAAGAGCTCGGAGACCAGCAGGCGGCCCACCTTGTCATGCTGTTTCTGGCCGAGGATGTGCTTGATCTTGCGGTGTGTCTTGGTGTCGTCCGAGCCGTATTGCACAAGGTCGATGTCCGCCACGCGCACGTCGAAGGGATCCAGCACCTTGTCGTATCTGGCCCCGGCGACAAAGACCTCGGCTGTGTCCGAGGTGCAGACCATCGTGGCCTTGGCCCCTGACGGCACATAGACGCCTTCGGGTTCGCCGTCCCAGACGTCCTCGCCCCGGTTGCCGAGGGCGGCAAAGCTGACACCTTCGACATCCACGTCCACCGTGCCGGTCGCGGGGGCGATGCAGGTTTCATAGCCGGGCACCTGGTATTCGAAGGCCTCGCCCTTCTTCAGCTTGACGATGTTGAAGTAATTTAGCGGCACCGTGGGGTTGTCCACGTCGACGATGGGTTTGTTGTGGTTGTCGTAAGGGGCGATATGCATGGTCAGACCTCCGTGGGACCGGGGTGATTGGCAAGAAATTCGGTAAGTTGCGCCGGTGTCGGCATGGAAGGGGCGCAGCCGGGTTTGGAGACGACGATGGCCGCGCAGGCAGAGCCCTGCAGCACCGCGTTGCGCAGGTCTTGGCCGTTTGCGATGCCGGACAGGAGACCGGACATGAAGGCGTCGCCCGCGCCGTTCGGTTTGACGGCGGTGACAGGATAGATGCCGGTGCGGATTTCTTCTCCGTTCCAGAAGGTGACAGCGCCCTCGGATCCCATCTTGTAGATCACGAGGCGACCCCCGGCGGCCAGGTCGCGCGCCTTGTCCAACCCCTTTTCGATGCCGCCCGCCATGAAGCCGAATTCTTCGTCGTTGCCGACGATCATGTCCGAGGCTTCTCCGGCGCGGGTCAGCACCTCCGAGGCGACCTCCGCCGAGGGCCAGGAATAGGGGCGGTAATCGATGTCGAAGATCACCGGCAGACCGGCAGCCTTGGCATTGTCGAAGGCACGAAAGGTGGCACTGCGGGATGGCTCTGCGGCAAAGACCGTGCCTGCGGTCACAAGCGCCGTCCAGTCGGCGTAGCGCACGCGGTCCATGTCCGCCTCGGTCACCTGGAAATCCACCGCGCCGTTGCGATAGATCACCAGTTGAAAGTCCTCCATCGTGCTTTCGTAGACCGCCAGAGAGGTGCGGTATTCACCGCCGACCGGTTTGCAGTATTCGGTGTCCACACCGTACCGTTTGAGCTGGTTCAGGCAGAACCGTCCGACCGCATCGTCGGAGACCGAGGTCACCAGCGCCGATGCGCTGCCCAGTTTGCACAGTCCGGCGCAGATATTGGCAGAGGATCCGCCAAGACCGCTTTCAAAGGTTTCGGCCTCTTCGGCCTTGGTGCCTTGGGGGGAGGCGAACATATCCATGCCCGCTCGGCCGAAGACGATGAACCGATTGCCCCGGATGGCCTCGATCAGCGGCATCAGACGCCCCTTCGCTGTTTGGAGCGGGAGGATTCCCAGTCCAGATGCGCGGCGCGAACCTTTTCGTCTTCGGTCACGTGGGGTGTGCCGACCTCCCACCAGGCGTGGCCCTGCGTGGTCCAGCCTTCGAAAGGGTCGACGTCCATCACGATGACATAGGTCTTGTCGCTGGCCTTGGCGCGCTTGAAAGCCTCGCCCAGTTCCTGCGGGTTGCTGACCTTTTCCGTGGCGGCCCCCATCGCGGCGGCATGGGCGGCGAAATCGACGCCAAACGCCTCGGGGATCGTCGGGCAATCGCTGAGAAGATTGTTGAAGCTTTCGTTGCCGGTGTTGTTCTGCAGCTTGTTGATGACGGCAAAGCCGCCGTTGTCCAGCAAGAGCACGATCAGTTTCTTGCGGCTGAGGACCGAGGAATAGATGTCGGAGTTCAGCATCAGGTAAGAGCCGTCACCGCAAAAAGTGATGGTGTCCTTGTCCGGCTCTTGTTCGGCTTGCGCGATGCGCGCGCCCCAGGCGCCTGCGATTTCATAGCCCATGCAGGAAAAGCCAAATTCCACGTCCACGGTGCCCACGTCCAATGTGCGCCAGTTGGCCGTGACCTCGGCAGGCAGACCGCCGGCGGCGGCCACGACACGATCGCGCGGGTCGCACAGCGCGTTCACCACACCGATGGCCTGCGCATAGGAATTCGGACGGTTGTCAGCGTGGGACGTGTTGTCGGCGACATAGGCGTCCCACGCCTTGCGCTGGTCCTGCGCGAAGGTGACCCAGTCTGCCGGGCCGGTGTGCCCCTTTAGGGCTTCGTTCAGTGCGGATAGCGAAAGTTTGGCGTCACCGACGACCGGCAGGGACCGGTGCTTGCCCGCATCGTGGCGCGCGGCGTTGACAGAGATGATGCGCGCGTCCTTGGCGAAGGCGGTCCACGACCCCGTGGTGAAATCCTGCAGCCGCGTCCCGACCGCCAAGATCACGTCGGCCTTTTCAGCAATCGCATTGGCGCTGTCCGATCCGGTCACGCCAATGGGGCCGATGTTCAGCGGGTGCGTGGCCAGCAAGTTCGCCCGGCCCGCAATGGTTTCGACCAAGGGGATCTGATGCGCCTCGGCAAAAGCGGTCAGTTCGGCCACGGCGCGGGAATACTGTACGCCGCCACCAGCGATGATCATGGGCCGTTCGGCTGATTTCAACAGCGCGACGGCATCGGCGATTTCCCCGGCGTCCGGGGTGATCCGGCGGATGCGATGGACTTTCTTTTCGAAGAAGACCTCAGGATAGTCATAGGTCCAGCCCTGCACATCCTGGGGCAACCCGATGAAGGCCGGGCCGCAATCGCCCGGATCCAGCAGCGTGGCCAGCGCGGCAGGCAGGGATTGGATCACCTGCGCAGGGTGACAGATGCGATCCCAATAGCGGCTGAGCGGCTTGAAGGCGTCATTGGCGCCAAAGGTCGGATCGGTGAAATTCTCCATCTGCTGAAGCACCGGATCGGGCAGGCGGGTCAGGAAGGTATCGCCACAGAGCATCAGCATCGGCAGCCGGTTGGCATGTGCCAGGGCCGCCGCGGTGGTCAGGTTCAGCGTGCCCGGACCGGCAGAGGCCGTGCAGAACATGAAACGTTGGCGCAGCCATTGCTTGGCATAGCCGGACGCCGCGAACCCCATGCTTTGTTCGTTCTGACCACGATAGAGCGGCAGCTCTTCGCGGTAGCCGTTCAGTGCCTCGCCCAGACAGGTGACGTTGCCATGACCGAAGATGCCAAAGCCGCCGCCGCAGACCCGCAGTTCCTGCCCGTCGATTTCGATGTACTGATTGGCCAGCCAGCGGACGATGGCCTGAGCGGTTGTCAGTTTGATCGTCTTGTCGGTCACGAATGCCTCCCCACAGTCGTCGCCATCGCGCGGGCCGCAGGTGATTGCCGCTTGCGCCGCGTCTGGCGCCAAGCTACAGAATTTGCAACCGGTTGCAAACGAAATCCGGGCAAGGGAGGGGACAGGGTCAGGACCGGGCGGGCAACCGCCTGTCGCAGACATGCGGGACCCGACGCCAAGCCGCCACTTTCGAAAGCCATCGGCACAGATCGGAAACGAGCTTGAAAGCATTGTCTTCAAACAAGGAATGAACGCATGGCAAAGCTGAAATGGGGGATGATCGGCGGCGGCGAGGGAAGCCAGATCGGACCGGCGCACCGTTTGGGTGCGGGTCTGGACGGCGCATTCGAGTTCACCGCTGGCGCGCTGGATCACCGGCCTGATGCGGGGCGCGCGTACGGCCAGCGTCTGGGGCTGGCCGATGATCGGGCCTATGGCGACTGGCGCGAGATGCTGGCCGGTGAACTGGCGCGCGAAGACCGCGTCGATCTTGTCACCGTGGCAACCCCCAACGCGACCCATTTCGAGATCGCCAAGGCGTTCCTGGAGGCCGGCTTCAACGTGTTGTGCGAAAAGCCGATGACGATGACCGTGGAAGAGGGAGAAGAGATCGTGCGTCTTGTCCAGGAGACTGGCCGGATCTGCGCAGTCAACTATGGGTACACAGGCTATTCGCTGGTGCGTCATATGAAGGCGATGGTGGCGCGCGGCGACCTTGGCGCGATCCGGTTGGTGAAGGCGGAGTTCGCACATGGCCACCATGCCGATGCGGCGGATGCGGACAACCCGCGGGTGCGCTGGCGTTATGATCCGGCGCAGGCCGGGGTTTCGGCCCAGTTCGCCGATTGCGGTATCCACGCGCTGCATATGGCCAGTTTCATCATCGGGCAGGAGGCGGAAAAGCTGTCTGCCGATACGGTGTCCTGCATCGCCAGCCGCGAGCTTGAAGACGACGCAATGGTGAACCTGCGGTTTGACGGCGGTGCGGTCGGGCGGCTCTGGACCTCGTCGGTGGCCATTGGCCGCCAGCACGGTCTGACCATGCAGATCTTTGGCGAAAAGGGAGGGCTGCGTTGGTCGCAGGAGCAGCCGAACCAGCTGTACTGGATGCCGCTGGGGGAACGTCTGCAAGTCATCGAACGCGGCGAAGCCGGTCTGTCACCCGAGGCGGACAGAACCAGCCGCGTGACCATCGGCCATGCCGAGGGGATGCCACTGGCCTTTGCCAATATCTACAAGGATCTGGCCGAGGCGATCCGGGCACAGAAAGAAGGCCGCCAAATGGATCCGGCGGCCAACCTCTATCCGCGCGCCGAGGATGGATTGCGGTCCATGGCGGCAGTGTTTGCGGTGGCTGAAAGCGGCAAGGCCGATGGCACATGGGTGGATGCCCGCCCGCCGATGTTCCGCGTCTGAATTGACCCTCGGGTGCGCGTCCGGGGCAGGGCGCGCATGCTGGTCTTTCCCTATTGATCCGGCTTGGGGCGCAGTGTCCTGCGCTCCACCAGTTGGCAGGGAAAGACCCGCGCCGCCGGACTGCGGCCCGGATCATCCAGCATTGTGACCATCAGTGCGACGGCCGCGTTCACGATGTCGGAGATCGGCTGTCGGATCGTCGTCAGTCCGATGTTCTGCCAGCCCGCCATTTCCATGTCGTTCAGGCCAATCAGGCCTATGTCGTCGGGCACCCTGCGTCCGCTGTCGCCGATCGCGGACAGGGCCCCGATGGCCACCACGTCATCGCCGCAGAAATAGGCCTCTGCCGGGAAGGCCTTCAGCAGATCGGCCATTGCCGCGCGCCCTTCGGCAAAGCTGTAGGCTCGGGCAAAAGACCGCGTGCAGGTGACGTCCGGATGCTCGGTCAGCACTTCGGCAAAACCGGCAAGGCGGTCCTCGGTTGTTGTCGCGGTCTCTGGCCCGCCAAGGAACCCGACGTACCGATACCCCCGTTCGATCAGCGTGCGGGCCGCCATGCGCCCGCATTCGACGTTGTCGATCCCGACCACATGGACCGTCGGCGCATCCGATGGGCGGCCAAAGGCATGCACCACCGCAATGCCGGCCTGACGGAATGCCTCGGCAAAACTTGCGGGCAGGGTCGAGGAGGCGACGACAACGCCGTCGACGGAATACTGCTTCAGCATGCGGACGGAGGCCTCTGGCGCATCCTCGTCCGACAGGTTCACTAGCAGGGGTCTCAGCCCGCGATCCTGCAGAGCCCGGGTGAAGCGGTCAAAGATTTCGAGGAACACCGGGTTGCGAAAGTTGTTGGACACCAGCCCGATCAGCTTGGTCCGTCCGGTCGTCAGCGAAGAGGCCAGCGCGTTCGGGTGATAGCCGAGGTCACGCGCGGCCCGTTCGACTTTTTCCCGTGTCTTTGCAGAGACCGAGGCACCCTTGGTGAATGTCCGCGACACCGCAGAGCGGGAGACGCCCGCGCGCTCGGCTACATCCTTCAACGTGATCGCCATTGGCGGCTGTGGTCTCCTGAAGTTGCGACGGCTATGCACCGCCGGGCAAGGGGTGTTGCGCCGGGCAGGCACAGCCAGGTCATCATGCGTCTTTGGCGCCGGGGGGCAAGCCCGACGGTCGGCTATGATGCGATGCGAATTTGCCCTGCGCTTGATGCGCGCAACCGAGCGGAACACAAGCGGCACAGGTCCAAGTCTGCAAGGTTTCCCGTCTACAGGGGCAGACACAGCCTTGGCCGAGCCCAGATGCCCGGTCGAAATGCTGACCGGTTCTAGCTCTTCGACAGAGCATCATACGTTTTCCGGAGTATAGATCTCAAAACTCAAGGCCACGCGTTGCGCACCGCCATCGGCACCGGAACGTTTTGCCTTGATCATTGTCTGGATCGTTTCGGTCGCGAGGGTCTGCATCGGATGCGAGATAACCATGCTGAGCGTGCCGTCGATCAGCGCAGAGCGGGTGGCATCGAACAGTTCATACGCAACAGTGACGAAATCAGAGCGGTGAGGCGCATCGCGCAGCGCGGCGATCGCGCCGGTGATCCCGCCACCGGACACGAACAGCCCGCAGAGGTCAGGATGCTCCTTCAGAAGGTTTTCGACCAGTTCGCGTGCCGCCGCAGCCGATTCATAGGTGGCAATCGGCTCCAGCAGGGTGAAAGCGTTGTTGTGTTCGCGGAAATAGGACCGGAACCCGCTCTCGTTCATTTCCTGATTCCGGTAGCGGTGGTTGCCGAGCAGGATGCCGATCTTGCCCGGCTGCTTGACGATATTGACAAAGGCCCAGGCGGCGGTTCGTCCGACTTTCCAGGCGTCCAGTCCGACAAAGCTGACGTTGCCGGAGGCGGACAGCGGGGCGATGATGGCGGTAACGGGCACGCCGCGCTCCATGACCGTGTCGATGGCATCGGCAATCAAGGGATGCTGCGCCGCGACCAGCGCGATCGAATCCACTTCGCTAGACAAGGCCACCAGTTGGGCCGCGACCTTGTCCGGCGAGAGGTCATCCATGTATCTCAAGGTCAGATCGACCGAGCAACCCGCCTGCGCCATGGCCGCCTGCCGAAGGGCTGTGCCGAGGTTGTTGTAGAAGGTCCGTCCCTCCTGTTGCAAAAGGATGCCGAGACGGTGGGTTTCCTGCCCGGCGCGCACTGCGTGCTGGAGCGTGCCAAGCCCGTAGAAACCGATTTCCTGGGCGGCGCTCATCACACGTTCGCGCGTCGGCTGGCGTACTGATTCCGGCTGGTTCAGAACCCGGTTCACGGTGGACACGGAAACGCCCGCCGCCTCAGCCAGATCCGGGATCGTCGGTCGTTTCATCGTGCATCCTCATGTCAATTTGTTTCAAATACAGGGCGTCATGATCTGTAATGATACGAAAAGCGCCTTTGTATTTGAGTTAGCTTGATTTGATCTGGATCAACCTGTCAAGAAAATCTGCATCGCGGTGACACCAATTCAGTTGTTGTCGTCGCCTCTGGGAGGGATGCCGAATGGACGACCTGCAATACGGCACCCGTGACAAGCGCGGCAATTGGGCGCCCAGCAAACCGCTTCAGACCGCGCCTTTCTGGGAAGGGCGCTGGGGCAAAATGGGGCATTTCGTGGTCGAGTACCTGTGGCCGTGGAACGCCTTTCACTTGGCGGTCACGCTGATCTACTGGTTCCTTATCATCCAGCCCAACCTGAACGAATTCGCAAGCTGGTCATGGAAGTGGGCTGCCATCCTCTACGCGGTCAACGCGGGCGGCATCTTTGTCATGTATGGCTCGATCGAGCTGTTCTACTACGTCAAGCGCATTCAGGGCACGCGCTTCAAATACAACGCCAAATTCCCGTCCGAAAATCCGTCTGACGTGTTCTGGTTCAAATCCCAGAACCTCGACAACTTCCTGCGCAGCTTCTTCGTATCCATTCCGATCTGGACACTGGTACAGGTGGCCTTTTTGTGGTGCTTCGCCAATGGCTACCATGCCTTTGCATGGCTTGGCTGGGAGCAGCACTGGCTGTGGCTGGTTGTGCTGACGCTGCTGGTGCCCGCGATCCACGAAATTCACTTTTTCTGCATTCACCTGCTGATCCATCAGGGCGCGCTCTACAAGCATATCCATTCGGTGCACCACAACTCGATCAACCCCAGCCCGTGGTCGTCCATGTCCATGCATCCGGTTGAATCGACGCTCTATTTCGCCGAGATGTTCTGGCATCTGCTGATCCCCTCCAACCCGGTCGTGGCCTTGTTCCAGCTGAATGCGACCGGCTATGGCGCGATCAACGGCCATATCGGCTTCGAAAAGCTCGAGTTCGACGGGGAGCAGGGCAACAAGGCGCTGAACAGCCATGCCTATGCCCACTACCTGCACCACAAATATTTCGAGGTGAACTACGGCGGCGAGGGGCTTGTCCCGCTCGATAAGTGGTTCGGCACCTGGCACGACGGCTCCAAGGATGCCGACGAGCATATGAAGGCCCGTTTCCGCGCCAAGAAGGAGCGCCTGAAGGCCAAGCAGGCCAAGGCGACCCTGGCGGAATAACCGGATCGGCCCGCGAGGAGGCGGGCCGGATGATCCCAATCTTTAACAATCGCCGCAACGAGCGGCACATAGGGAGGAGACCCACATGAAACTGATCAAGATCCTTGCCACCTCGGCGGTTCTGGCACTGGGCGCAGGCACGGCCTATGCCGAAGGCGCAAACATCTTCGTCATCGGTGGCAAGCCCGACGATCCCTTCTGGTCGATCGTCAAGAAAGGCGCCGAGGACGCCGGTCTGGTTGTCGAAGCTCAAGGCGGCAAGGTGACGTGGCTTGGCCCGCAGAACTACGACAACCTCGGTGTCGACGCCGCCGAACTGATCCGTCAGGCCATTGACCAGGGCGCGACGGGCGTCGTCGGCCCCAACTGGGTGCCCGAGGCGATGGACCCTGCCTTTCAGGCGGTTGTCGATGCCGGCATCCCGCTGGTGATCTACAATGCCGGTGGCATCGAGGCGGCGGATCGTCTGGGTGCGCTGAACTACGTGGGCGCGGTTGACTACAAGGCTGGCGTCGCGGGCGGCGAATGGTTGGGCAACAACGGCGCAAGCACCGGTCTGTGCGTGAACTCGCTGCCCGGCGCCGCGAACATCGAAGACTATTGCAACGGTTTCGCCGAAGGTATGGCCAACGCTGGCCATAGCGCCTCGACCATGCCGCTGCCCGCCACCGCGCAGGGCAACGTGACCGCCGTCGCTCAGGCCGTGCGCGCGCATCTGCTGCAGAACCCTGAGATCGACGCCGTGTTTGCCACTGCGAACCTCGACGCCGTCGGCATCGTGCAGGGCATCCAACAGGCGGGCAAAGCCGGTCAGGTACAGGTCTGCGGGATCAACTTCGACGAAGCGATCCTGAACCAGATCTCGAACGGGCAGCAATCCTGCGCCATCGACCAGCAGGGCTATCAGCAGGGCTTCTATGCGGTGTCGATCCTGAACGGCCACATCAACTATGGCCTGTCGATCCCGACGCGCGAAATCCTGACCGGCCCCGGCGTCGTCGATGCCTCCAACATCGCAGCCACGATGGCCGGCGCCAAGTCCGGCACGCGCTGAGCGTTGAAAACATGGGGTCGCGTTCGTCGCGGCCCCATCAAGGCAGGGCTGGCAAGTGCCGTCCGGGGGGAGAACCATGTCAACCAATATGAAGACGAAACGCGATATGGCCGATACAATCGGCACGCTGATCCGGCGGCCAGAATTCGGTACGTTGATCGGGACGCTCGTTGTCTACGTTTTCTTTGCGTCCCTTGGTGGCAAGATCTTTCTGGGTGCGCCGGGCTGGTCGGCCTTCCTGACCATGGCGGCCGAGGTCGGCATCATTGCGTTGCCCGTGGGCCTTTTGATGATCGCGGGCGAACTCGACATCTCTGTTGGAGCAGTGGTGCCTGCCGCTGCCCTGACCACGGCGCTGGTCTCCGGCCATTATGATCTGCCCACATGGTTCGGAGTTTTCGCAGGTCTCGCGGTGGGTCTGGGCGTGGGCTTCGTCAACGGGCAGCTTGTGACTCGCACCGCTATTCCGTCGCTGATCGTCACCATCGGAACGATGTTCGGCACGATGGGCCTGACCTTGGGCTTTACCGTGATGATCGCAGGGTCAACAGGTGTCTTCATGACGCCGGACCCCTCGGCCAAGGCGCTTCTGGGGTCGTCGATCAATTTCATGTTCCGCGCAACGATCTTCTGGTGGTTGGGTTTCGCGGGGCTGGTCTATTTCTTCCTGCACATCTCGCCTTGGGGGAACTGGGTTTTTGCCCTTGGCGGCGACCGCGAAAGCGCGCGCAACGCGGGCATCCCCGTCGCCCGCACCACAATCGGGCTCTACATGCTGAGCGGGTTCGCAGCAGCATTCGTCGGCGTCAGCCAGGTGCTGACCTTTGGCAGCGCGCAGGTCGCGGCAGGGCAGGCGTTCATCTTCAACTCGATCATGTGCGTCGTGATCGGCGGCGTGCTGCTGACCGGCGGATCGGGTTCGGTGATCGGCATCGTCCTGGGCACGCTGACCTTTGCCATCGTCAATCAGGGCATCTTCTTTTCCGGGATCGACCCGAATTTCGGTTCGATCATCATTGGCGCGCTGCTGCTGATCGCCGTGATGTCAAACGACAGCTTCCGCAATCTGGCGCTGTCTTATGCAACCAAGAAAAAGGCGGGCTGAGCCATGCGTGATGCATTTGGAACCTTCCTCCGCCAGCCCGGTGCGGGGGCCGTCCTGAGCCTGATCGGCATCCTGCTGTTCTTTGTCATCTTCGGTGGTGTCGATCTTGTTGCCCTCATGGGCGCGGCAAGCTGGGTGAATTTCGCGGCCAATATGGGGATCGTGGCCATCCCGGTGGGGCTATTGATGATCGCCGGAGAACTGGACATTTCCATCGGCGCGTTGATCCCGGCGGGGTCGATGACGGTCGCCATCGTCTCGGGCCATTTCGGGTTGCCGATCGTCTTTGGCATGATCGCGGCGCTGGGGCTGGGGGTGATCGTCGGGACCATCAACGGTATGTTGACGATCCGCACCACGGTGCCGTCGCTGATCATCACGCTGGGGACGCTGGTGGCCATGCAGGGGATCGTGCTGACCGCATCAAAGGTGTTGACCGGGGCGGCGAGTGTCGCCGTGACGGCGCCGGGATGGGCCAAGTTCGCCTTTGGCAGCCTGATGGGGGCGAGCCATCAGGTCATCATCGTCTGGTGGGTGATCGCGGCGGTCGTCTTCTGGTTCGTGGTGCACAGGCAGCGCTTTGGCAACTGGTTGTTCGCCATGGGCGGCGACCGTGACAGTGCGCGCAACGCGGGCATTCCGGTGGACCGCATGACAATCACCCTTTTCATCCTGTCGGCCACCGCCGCCACCTTTGTCGGCATGTGCCAGGCGATCCTGTTCAATTCGGCGCAGGTGTCGGGCGGTATGGGGATCATCTTCAACGTGATCGTCAGCGTCGTTGTCGGCGGCACGCTTTTGACCGGCGGGTTCGGCTCGGTGATCGGCATCTTTTTCGGCACGCTGACCTTCGCAGTGGTCAACCAAGGCATCTATTTCACCGAGATCGACCGTAACTGGTCGAACCTGATCATTGGGGTGACGTTGCTGATTGCCGTCGCCATGAACGAAAGCTTCCGCTCGCTGGCCCTGTCGATGGTCACACGCAAGAAGAAACCGGAACGCACGGCACAAGCCGTCGCCCGGCTGTAAACAATGTCGACGGGCGTTGTCTTTGGCACGCCGACCTTTGGCATCGTGTTCCAAAGAATCAATGTCACCGCCTTCGACGAGGATCTGAACATGCTTTTCATCGGGGCGATGTCGATGAACGACACCTTTCGAAACCCGGCGACCGGCGCGTCGACCACCGAGAAAAAGTGAGGGCAACAGATGTCTGACAAGAACCCCGTTCTGGAGATGCGCAAAGTCGACAAAAGCTTTGGCCCCATCGACGTGCTTCACGAAATCAGCCTGAAGGTGAACGAAGGCGAAGTGCTTTGCCTTCTGGGCGACAACGGTGCTGGCAAGTCGACGCTGATCAAGACGCTGTCCGGTGTTTTTCAGCCGACCCGTGGTGAGATGCTGATGGACGGCAAACCTGTCAACTTCGACCGCCCACGCGCCGCGCAAGAGATGGGCATTGCCACGGTGCACCAATTCGGCGGCACCTATCCACTGATGTCCATCGGGCGCAACTTTTTTGCCGGAAACGAGCCCACCAGGGGTATCGGCCCGTTCAAGGTCTTTGATCGGCAGAAGGCGAACCGGATCGCTGTGGACGAGGTCCAGAAGATGGGCATCACCCGCATCACCGACGGCGACCGTCTCGTCGGTGGCCTCTCTGGCGGCGAACGGCAATCACTGGCCATCGCCCGTGCGGTGTATTTCGGTGCGCGTGTGCTGATCCTTGATGAGCCGACCGCCGCATTGGGGGTGAAACAGGCCGCCCACGTGCTGCGCATCGTGAACGAGGCCAAGCGTCGCGGCCTGGCGGTGATCTTCATCACTCACCAGGTCATGCACGCGATGGCGGTGGGCGACCACTTTGCCGTTCTGATCCGGGGCGCCATCGCTGCCGACTTCCGCAAAGGAGAAAAAACCCGCGAGGAAATCGCGGACCTGATGGCGGGTGGCGAATCCATGGCCGATCTCGAAGCGAATATCGAAGGCTACATGGACACCCACGACGGCCATGTGCCGGAACCGGCGCACTGAACCAACCGTCCCGGGCTTGCCCCGGGACCTCTACCCTCAAGCGAAAGCACGAAAAGAATGACCCTTCGCATTGCCGTCATAGGCGCAGGCCTAATGGGAGCCGATCACGCCCGCATCGTGGCCGAAGACCTGCCCGGCGCAACCCTTCGGGCGGTCTGCGACATGGACGCCGCACGCGCCAAGTCCATTGCCGACCAGTTTGGTGCCGAGGCCGCAACCGATGCGCATGCCACCATCGCCCGCGACGATGTGGACGCCGTGATCGTCGCCAGCCCGGATTTCACCCACGCGCCGCTGAGCCTCGCCTGCATCAAGGCCGGCAAGAAGGTGCTGTGCGAAAAGCCCCTCTCGCAGTCCTCGGCGGAATGCCTTGACGTGATGAAGGCCGAAGAGGCCGCAGGCGAAAGGCACATCATGCTGGGCTTTATGCGCCGCTACGATCCGGCCTATCTGCAGATGCGCGCAGCGCTCAAGACGGGCAAGATCGGCCGGTGCCTGATGCTCCACAACTGGCACCGCAACGTGGCAACGCCTGCTGCCGATTTCACCGGCGCCATGGCGATCACCAACTCTGCGCCGCACGAATTCGACGTCATGCGTTACCTGCTGGACACCGAGGTCACCTCGATTTCCGCGTCACAGCCCAAGCGGTCGGACGCGCTGGTGGCGCCTGTCTTCATGGTTCTGACCACCGCCGATGACCAGATCGTCACCGTCGAGGTGAACAACAACGCGGCTTACGGCTATGACGTGAAGGCCGAACTGGTGGGCGAGACCGGCACGATCTCGACCAACCATGTCAGCTATACCCGTGTCGATCAGGACGCGGCCCAGACACTGGGCCACGATCCCGACTGGCGCGATCGCTATGCCGAGGCCTATCGCCAGCAGGACCGCGCCTTTGTCAAATGGGCGCAGGGCGGCGGCTATCCCGAAATCGCGTCCTCCGCATGGGACGGCTACGCCGCCGCCGTGATCGCCGAGGCAGGCGTGCGCGCACTGGTCAATGGTGTGCGCGAAGACATCACCCTCGTCTCCAAGCCGGAGTTCTACAAATGAAGCTGGGTTTCGTATCGGACAGCCTTGGGGACTTGTCCTTCAAGGACATGACGGACAATGCCGTGCGCATGGGCGTCAGCGGTGTCGAGGTGAACACCTGCGGTTGGTCTACGGCCCCACATTGCAGAATGTCCGACCTGCTGGGCAACGGCGCTGCGCAAAAGGCATTCCAGACCGAATTCGATGATCGCGGGCTTGAGATCATCAGTTTCAATGCCAAAGGCAATCCGTTGCACCCGACTGATCCGGTTCAGGGGCAGGGGTTGCGCGACACCATCCGCCTTGCTGGCGAGATGGGCGTCAAGACCGTCTGCACCATGTCGGGCCTGCCCGCCGGGTCCGCGAATGACGTGATGCCGAACTGGGTCGTCAGCAGCTGGCCCCCCGAGACGCAGGAGATCCTGCGTTATCAGTGGGAAGAGAAGCTGATCCCGTTCTGGACCGAGATCGTGGCGCTGGCGCAGGAGTGCGGCGTCGAGAAGATCGCGCTGGAACTTCACGGCAACCAGTGTGTCTACAACGTTCCCTCCCTGTGGAAACTGCGCGAGGCGGTCGGGCCCGTGATCGGGGCAAACCTCGACCCCTCGCATCTTTTCTGGATGGGGGCGGACCCTCTGATCGCGGCAGAGGCACTGGGCGAGGCCATCTATCACGTCCACGCAAGGGACACGATGTTGAATGAGCCCGTGCAGGCCACGACCAGCCTGCTGGAGAACGGCTCGCTCATGGATATCCCGGCACGCAGTTGGTCCTACATCACGCTAGGCTTCGGCCATGGCGAGCAATGGTGGCGGCAGTTCTGCTACCGGCTGAAGATGGGCGGCTACGACGGCTGGTTGTCAAACGAGCACGAGGACGTGCTGTTGAACTCGCTCGAAGGGCTGGAAAAGTCGGTTGACCTGCTGAAGGGCGTCATGCCGTCGGCCCCTGCCGATTTCAAACCGCAGGAGATCTGACCCCATGCCCCGTGATTACAACCTTCTGGGACCTGATTCGCAGAGCGCCGTGGCCAATGGGCTGGTCACAGAGGACTGGTATCGTACACCCATCGACCGCAAAATCATGAAATCGCTGATGAAGCGGGCGGACCAGCCCGCAATTCGTGACACGATCATCCTGTTCGGGCTGATGGTGGTATTCGCCGTCACGGCCATAGTGCTGATGCCAAGCTGGTGGTCGGTGCCGTTCTGGCTTGTCTATGGCGTGCTGTACGGCTCGGCGATGGACTCGCGCTGGCACGAATGCGGGCACGGCTCTGCGTTCAAGACCCGCTGGATGAACATGGCCGTCTACCAGGTCGCGTGTTTCTGCATGGTCCGCGATCCCTATTGCTGGAAGTTCAGCCATGCGCGGCACCATTCGGACACGGTCATCGTGGGCCGTGACCCCGAGGTGGCGATCATGCGCCCGGTCGAGATGCTCAAGATGGCGGCGAACCTTGTTGGACTCCTCGACGTGATCGACGGGGTGAAACGCATGGTCCGCCATGCCCAGGGCCACATTCTGCCGGACGAGGCGGATTACATGGTCGAAGCGTTTCATGCCAAGACCATCCGCACCGCGCGCATCTGGATGGCGGTCTACGTGGCGACCATCGCCGCCGCGCTGATTTTTCAAAGCTGGGTGCCGCTGCTGTTGATCGGTCTGCCGCGCCTCTATGGCTGCTGGCAAATGGTGCTCTGCGGCTGGCTGCAGCACGGCGGGCTGGCGGACAACGTGCTGGACCACCGCATGAACAGCCGGACGGTCTACATGAACCCCGTCAGCCGCTTCATCTACTGGAACATGAACTACCACGTCGAACATCACATGTTCCCGCTGGTTCCCTACTACAAGCTGCCCGAGCTGCACGAAGTCTGCAAACACGACTTTCCAGCGCCGAACACGTCCTTCGCAGACGCTTATGCCGAGATGCTGCCCGCGCTTTGGCGCCAGCGCACCGATCCCGACTTTTACCTCCGGCGCCCGCTGCCGGAGACCGCAAACCCCTATCACGAAGGACCGGCCGCAAGAGCCGCCCCAGACGAACGAGGAGACTAATCATGGCAGAATGGGTAGATGCCTGCGCTACGGGCGATGTCGAGGCCGAGGACGTGATCCGCTTCGACCACGGCACGCGGACCTTCGTCATCATCCGCGATCACGAGGACAATTTTTATTGCACCGACGGGCTTTGCACCCACGAGGATGTGCACCTTGAGGACGGGCTGGTGGTCGAGGCGACCATCGAATGCCCCAAGCATTCCTCGATCTTCGACTGCAGATCCGGCGAGGTGGAAACACCCCCGGCCTGTGAGAACCTCTGCACTTATCCCGTCAAGGTCGACGGTGACCGCGTCTTCGTCGAGATCTGAAACATGGCGTGCAGGCGCCATTGAAGGTGCTTGTCCCGGGCGCTGAGCAGCGTCTTGCCCCGTCCCAAATGGAGCACATTAAATGACGTTTCAACTCGCCGCCTGCGCCGAGATGCTTTGGCGCGACAAATTCATCGACTGGCGGGCATCGCGCCTGAAGGAGATGGGCTTCGGTGTTGGTCTCTGGAACTGGCCGGATCACGATCTGGCCAAGCTGGAGGCCACAGGCGCCAATTTCACCATCATGAACGGCTATCTGGTCGGGAGGCTATCGGATGCCGAGGGGGCTGATGCGCTGCTGGCCTCGGCGCGTGAGGCTGCGCAGGTCGTCAAGCGGCTGGGTGTCGACAACCCGGGCCGATGCGAGCCGGGTACGGGCGAGATCAACTACGCGGGCGTCGCCAAGGCGCTGAATGCAATGGGCTATAGCGGCCCCATCGGGATGGAGGCTTTTGCGGCGGAAGATCCCGAAGCCGCGCTCGACTCCTTTCGCACGGCGTTCACGGTGTAGTCATGGGGGGCATGGTGATCATCGGGGCAGGGGAGTGCGGCGTCAGGGCTGCGTTTGTCCTGCGGGAGCAAGGGTATATGGGCGAGGTCACGTTGATCGGGGCCGAAACCGCGCTTCCCTATGAACGTCCGCCACTCTCAAAGTCGGGCCAGATGAAATTGATCCGCGCCGCCGAGACCTACGCCGACAAGCGGATCACGTTGCGCCTTGGCGAAACCGTTACGGGTATCGACCGCGCCCCTAGGCGGGTTTCCTTGGCGGGGGGTAAGGCTCTGGACTATGATCACCTCCTTCTTGCGACAGGCGCGCGGGCGCGGCTGTTTCCGGGGATGGAGGGGTGTCTGACGCTGCGCAGCGACCGCGATGCCCAGACCATCCAGTCCTTTCTGAAACAGGGTGCCCGGATCGGCATCATTGGCGGTGGCTTCATCGGGTTGGAACTGGCGGCACTGGCGCGCGCGGCTGGCGCCGATGTGACGGTGGTCGAAGCGGCTTCCCGCCTGTTGGGGCGCGCGGTCCCGGCCCAGATCGCGCAGGTCCTGCAGGATCGGCACATGGCCGAAGGTGTGACGCTGATGCTGGCCACCGGCGTGGCCTCTGCCAGCGCGACGCGCATCACGCTTGCTGATGGCCCGTCATTGGAATTCGATGCCGTGATCGCAGGCGTAGGGGCCTTGCCCAACACCGACTTGGCGGAGGCCGCAGGGCTGGAAGTGCAGAACGGAATTACCGTGGACGGCGACTTTCGGACATCTGACGCCCATGTCTTTGCCGCCGGGGACTGCTGCAGTTTCGAGTGGCGTGGCCAGCGCGTCCGGTTGGAAAGCTGGAAGGCCGCGCAGGATCAGGGCGAGCACGAGGCGAAGGCCATGCTGTGCCAGTCCGGGCCCTACATGAAGGCGCCCTGGTTCTGGTCGGATCAATACGATCTGGGGCTGCAGGTCGCCGGGATCTTCGATCTTTCTGCGCCGATCCACGGCCGCCCTGGCCGCGATGGTGCAACCGTCGTGTTCCAATGCGACAGGACCGGAACCCTCGTTGCGGCGGCAGGCATCGGGCCGGGCAACGGCACGTCAAAAGACATTCGCATCTTCGAGAAACTCATCGAACGGGGATCTGTCGTTGATTCCGATGTGTTGGCTGATCCCGAACAGAACCTGAAGCGGCTGTTGAAAGCTGCCTGAGCCATCAAAGGATAGACCCATGTATCACAACCGTCCCCACGTCGAAGACATCCGCGCCATGAAGAAGCGTGGCGAGAAGATCTCGATGCTTTTCGTCACTACCCCCGAGGAAGCCGCCGCCGCCAATGCCGCCGGCATCCACATGCTGTCCATCGAGGGCAAATTCTTTAACGCCGAAATGCGCGAGGCTGCGGGCGATTGCTTTGTTCAGGTGGGGCTGCCCTATGGCGGTTGGGGCCGGTTCGAGGGCCGTCCCATCGCTACCGGAGAGGACTACCTGCGTGCGGCATTCCACTATGCCGGACTGGGCGGCGACGCCTATTACTGCTCGGCCAGCTATGACATCCAAAAGCTGCTCTGTGACAATCACCTCCCAGTCGTGGGCCATATCGGCCTGATCCCGTCCTACATCACCTGGACCGGCTGGCGCGCCGTGGGCAAGACGGCGGATGAGGCCGAGACACTGTGGAACCACACCCAGATGTTGGAAAAGATCGGGGTCTTTGGTGCCGAGCTGGAGGTCGTCCCGGATCGCGTGGCCAAGTTCCTGACCGAGAATTCGTCGCTTGTGATGCTGGGCATGGGCGCGGGCAAATATGCCGACGCGCAGTACCTGTTCACCGAGGACGTTTGCGGATACGGCAGGAACCACAAACCGCGTCACGGCAAAGCCTATCGCAACTTCGCCCCCGAATTCGAACGCCTGCAGAACGAACGCATCGCGGCGTTCAAGGAATTCAGGGCTGACGTCGACAGCGGCGGTTATCCGGAGGCAGGTCATTCCGTCGCCATCAAGGATGACGAGTTCGACGCCTTCATGGGGCGTGTGCAGGGCTGAAGAGGTGCCTTTGGAAACTTGAACGGTTGGGTTTAGTGGATCTTCCGCGCAATCGTGGCTTGTTGCCAGGAGCGCGGAGAAGACTCATGGCAAGAGGACCGCGCCGAAATCACAGCCCGGGGTTTAACGCCAAGGAGGAGGGGCAGCGTAAGGGCCGTGATCCGGCTGCGCAGCACCACAAGGAAGAGGCTCTGCAGCTTCTCAGAGGTGGTATGAGCAAGCGAGAAATCGCAGCAACTTTTGGGATATCAGAAGGGTCAGTTCACCGCTTCACATCAGCTTGCCTTGTGGTGCCGGAGGTCGCGAATGTCTCTGACGCCTACCCTCGCTCAAGCCCGCGAGCGAGCGGGAGAGGCCAAGGACAAGATCCGGCAGGGCATCGATCCGGTTGAGGAACGCAAAGCAGCCCGGGCCGCGCCTGAAGCCGCGCGTCGCGGAGGGCTCACTTACGCCGAAGTAACCGTCAAATGCCTTGCCGCGAAACTCGACGCTTTCAAGAACCCCAAACACCGTCAGCAATGGCAGAGCATCTTGCACACATATGCCATGCCTGAGCTTGGCAAGATGTTGGTCAACGAAATCTCCGTACAAGACGTACTGCGCGTGTTGGAACCATTTTGGCAGACCAAGACGGAAAAAGCATCGCGGCTGCGCGAGCGCATCAAAACCGTGCTGTCATGGGCCGCGGTTGCTGGGCCTAGAACGGGTGACAACCCGGCACGCTAGGCCGGAAAACTGAAGGAGCTGTTGCCCGCCGCTGCCAAGGTGGCGAAACAAAGTAACCACCCGGCGGTTCAGATCGATGACGATCCTCGTTGGCTGGCCGCGATTCGTGAACGAGAAAGTATGGGCGCGCGTGCCTTTGAATTTGCAGCCCTGACTGCAGCACGCTCGCAAGAGGAACGCGGCGCAGTCTGGGAGGAAATCGACCTTGATAGCGGATTGTGAACCATTCCTGCTGTGCGCATGAAGATGGACCGAGAACACAGTGTGCCGCTGACGCCCGAGGTCGTGGCTCTATTGGAGGCATTGCCGCGTTTTTGAAGGCAACCCGCTAGTTTTTCCCGCGCGGCGCGTCGGTGATATGTCGGACATCACGTAAAGCGCTGCTATGAAGCGTGTGCACGCGGCTGATATTGTTGGAGGATTTCTTGGTTTTGCTGACCGTGTGAGCAAACGACCGGCCGCACCACACGGGCTGCGCAGCACCTTCCGAGACTGAGTGGCCGAGCGGACGTATTTCGCGGGAGACATGGCCGATGTCGCCTTGGATCATAAGGTGGAGATTGCTGTCGAATCCTCATATCGGCGCGGCGATTTGGTCGAAAAGGCGCGCGATGATGGCGGCCTGTGCAGATTATCTGGTCGGATCTTGCCCAGTGGATGCAACCATCACGAGGATCGGATGACTGAAAAATTTAATTTGGATCTTTCGCGCCTTTGCACGGATGTGTCTGTGGAAAATGCTGCCATACTGATAGCCTGGGGTGGCCCAAACGCAACCGATCTGAAGGAGTGAAGCTTTAATGATGACCATTTCGAAGTAAAGCGCACAACCGGACCCCCAGGTTTTCTACCCGTTCTCGAGGCTTTGAAGAATCCCATGGCTTTGTTGCGCAAAGATCGTCAAGCCCGGACTTCCCCTTTGCCCAGACGGACTTATCCTGCAGACTCTGTGATTGGGATGACGAGCACGGTGTAGCCGTTCAGCACGGCGGCGCGGACTTAGAGTTCGGCGACTTGGCGATCGAAGTCGCGTGCCATGATGCTCTGCCCCAGTAATTTCAAGCAATGCGTCTTCGTCTCGGCGCGGCTTCTGCGGTGGTATCCGCTCGACTTTCGCCAGATCGCGCGACCGAGGTATTTCGATGCGCGCAGTGCTTCGTTCCGAGTGATGGCGCCCGCAGTCGACGGCTTCCAAGGATTGGCGTTCTTGCGCGGCGGTATGACCGCATGGGCGCCTCGATCCGCGACGGCGTCGTGGCACTTCCGCGTGTCGTAGGCACCATCCGCGATGACCGTACCGAGCCGCACATCAGCCGGGATCTGGTCAAGAAGTTCGGGTAGCATTGGCGCATCGCCGACGTTGCTTCCGATAACCTCCCCTCTCGGCAGATTTGCTTCGCAAATCGCCTGTCGGGCAAGGGATGTCTATCTTGCGCCACAGATGGCGTTTCGCGCCACCATGCTTGCGGGCGTGCCATTCGCCTTCGCCCCCGGCCTTGATGCAGGTGCTGGCCATTGCCCGGCAGGGCATTGCGAAGCAATGTGCCGAATGGGATAAGCAGGTTCAGGGGCCCCTGCGAGCAACGATACGGAATGGTCACGGCCAAGGTCTTCTGGCGCCTGCTCAGGGTGCTGAAGTCCGGCGCCTACCAGTCGAGGCCGATCAGGCGCAACAGGCTCTCGACGAAGTCGGTGTTCTGCCTGAGGGCCATACCGAAGAGGACCTTCATTGTCTGGCACCTCTGGATCGCGGCATCGCTATACTGCGGCTGCTCATGATAACCAGCTACCATTTTGGATTCACAAGGTGAATCCCCCCGGCATTTGCGCCACAAAGTCCTGCCAACCCGACAGCGGCCCGAGCCGTTCAAGCCGTCGGTTCCGCGCCCGGTTTGTCGGCACATTCGTTGAAACAGCGAATCTCGCAACCGGCGCAGATCGGGTCGGACGCCCGGGCGACAGCCGGTCGGATGGCATCTGACTTGTGTGGGTGCACGTTGTCTGGTCCTAACTCGTCCAGACAATGCAGCCGTTTGAGCACATTCAGGACACTCGGATTGGCGGCCAGCAGGTGCAGGTCGTTGCCATGTGCCCGCGCGCGGCGCGCCTCGGACAGGATGAAGTCGGCGCCGGAGAGGTCGATCTTGCCGACGCCCTTGAGGTTCAGGATGCAGGTCTTCAGGCCGTCCTTTTCCTCCATCCGCCGGAATTCGCGCTCGACGTGCTCGACCGAGGCAAAGAACAGCGGGCCTTCGATGCGGACGAATCGGATTTGCGGACATTGCGGCAGGTTGAAGGTCTCGGCGTTCCTGAAGACCCGTCGGCCGTTCACCTCGGTCGGTGCGCCGACCGCGACCAGCGGATGTGCGCTTTTGTTGAGGAAGATCGACAGCGATGCGACGACACCGACGAGGATGGCGAAGTCGAGTCCCGAGAGGATGCCGGTCAGGAAAGTGGCCGCGAGAATGAAGGTCTCGGACCGGCTGGTCGCGATGATGTGGCGGATTTCGGCGACGTTGATCAGCCGCCATGCGACGTAGAGGATAATCGCCGCCATGGCGGGCACCGGCACGAACCGCACGAATGGCGCAAGCAGGAGGAGCAGGACGACCAGGAACCCGGCGGCAAAGACCGCCGACATCGGCGAGGCTGCGCCGCTGTCGGCGTTCAGGCCGGAGCGGGTGAAGGAGCCCGAACCCGCGTAGCAGTGAAAGAAGCTGCCGGTGAGGTTGGAGAGACCCTGGCCGACCATTTCCTGATTGCTGTCATAGGTCTCGCCGCGCCTTATGGCGAAGGATTTGCCGATCGAGACCGCCTCGAGCAGGCCGACGCAGGCCACCGCGGCGGCGGCGGGCAGCAGCGCGCCGATGGTGCCTATCGTCAGGTCCGGCGCCTCGAACGACGGCAGGACGGCATCGAGCGGCGCGAACATAGCCACCCCGCCGGCCTCATTGCCCAGCAGGATGGCGGCGAGCGAGCCGGCCACCAGCGCGATAATGTAGCCCGGCAGGCGGTGACTGATGCGGAAGGACGCGATCAGGCTGGCGAGCGTCACGGCCGAGATGATCACCGCGTCGATGTTCAGTGCGCCGGAGTCCGCCACGATCCGGGACAGGCGATGCAGCACACCGCCCTCGCCGCCTGCGAGACCCAGCGCCGGGCCAAGCTGTGACACCGCAATCAAGACGGCGGCGGCAGCGGTAAAGCCGACGATGACCGAGTGTGAGATGAAGGCGATCAACCCGCCCAGCCCTGCGAGCCCCGCGGTGAGTTGCAACACGCCGACAAGGAAGGTCAGCACCAAGGCCAGCGCGATATAGCTCTCGCTCCCGGGCACGGCCAGACCGCTCAGCGAGGCAAAGAGCACTGCGGAAATCGCCGTGGTCGGCCCCGAGACCATGACGCGCGAAGAGCCCCAGAGCGCGGCGATGACTGTCACGATGATCGCGGTGAACAGCCCGTATTCCGGCGGCAACCCGGCGATGATGGCAAAGGCGACGCCCTGCGGCAGCACGATTGTGGCGCCCGTAAACCCGGCAAGCGCGTCTGCTTTCCACGACGCCCGCGTCTGTTCACGGAACCACGGTCTGACTGGTAACAGGCGTTTGAAGACCGTGCTGGTCCGGGCCATCGGGTCAGGAGGCCTTGTCGGATTTCGTGTCGCAGCCGGTTTCGGTCCCGAGAACCTCGCGCAGCTCGGCCTCGTTGCGATAGCCGATCAGGATTCCCACCTTGGCCTCCCCCAGGCTGGGATCGCGTGAGGCGATCCAGGCATCCGACCGGGTGGTGCGCTGCGATGTACGGCGCGCCCAGGCAAAGTGCAGCTTTTCCATGCGGGCGCAGTCTGCCGCATGCGCCGGATTGCTGCCGAGGTCGGTCAATTCGTCAGGGTCGTTTTGCAGGTCGAAGAGCATCGGTCGAAACCCTTCGGCGAAGATATATTTCCAGCGACCATCAAACAGCATCGTCAGTTTGGCGTCCTTGACATCGACACCCAGGCGTCGCCGGACGTCGCGCATGGAATAGTCGTATTCCGAGACCGCGACGTCGCGCAGGCGGTCGGTCTGCCCGTGCAGCAGCGGCGTCAGCGAATGCCCTTCGATGATATGCGGCACCGCCTCGCCGCCGAAATAGTCGAGGATCGTCGGAACGACGTCGATGGCCTCGACCAGCGCGGAAGATGTCAGCCCGCGGGTGGCATCAGCCTCTTCGCGCGGGTCGACCACGATCAACGGGATACGGGCCGAGGCGTCGTGGAACAGTTCCTTCTCGCCCATCCAGTGATCGCCAAGGTAATCGCCGTGGTCGGAGGTGAAGACGATCATCGTCTCCTCGGTCAGACCCTGCGCATCAAGAAACGCCATTAACCGCCCCATCTGGTCGTCGATCTGCTTGATCAGCCCCATGTAGGCGGTCAGCACGCGGGTACGGGTGCCATCGTCGCAGAAGGCGCGGCTGACACGTTCCTCCATGAAGGCGCCGTAAACGGGATGGGGGTTTTCGCGCTCCGCCTCGCTGCGCACCGGGTCGAGATGCGTTTCGGGGCCATACATGTCGTGATAGGGCGCGGGCACGATATAGGGCCAGTGCGGCTTGATGTAGCTCAGGTGCAGGCACCAGGGCGTATCTCCCGCCTCGCGGATGAAATCCATTGCGCGGGTGGTGATATAGGGGGTCTCGCTTTCCTCGTCGGCGGCGCGCGCGGGTTTGTCGGCGTTGTCCATGAACCAGCCGCTGAGTATGTTGCCGTCCGCGTCCTCGGCGCTGTTGGCAACCGTGTTCCAGGGGTTCTCGTCCGGCCAGCCGCGTTTCTTCATGAACTGGTCATAGGCTGTGTTGCGCGGATAGCGTGGGCCGTCGGGGTGCAACCCGTCCTCGCGCTCGAAGGGTTCGAAGCCGCACTCCGCCACCCGCACGCCGATCTCGCTGTCCGGCGCGAGACCGAGGCGCTTCATGCCCTCGACATCGGCGGTCATGTGGGTCTTGCCGCAAAGGGCCGTGCGCACGCCCAGGGGGCGCAGATGGTCGCCCAGCGTCATCTCTCCCACTTTGAGCGGAATGCCGTTCCAGGTGGACCCATGAGAGGCGACGTAGCGCCCGGTGTAGAAGGACATCCGCGACGGGCCACAGATCGGCGATTGCACATAGGCACGGTCGAACAGCACCCCGCGTGCCGCAAGGGCGTCGATGTTCGGCGTATGCAGATGCGGATGCCCGGTGCAGGACAGGTAGTCCCAGCGCAGCTGATCGCACATGATGAAAAGAACGTTCTTGGTCATGATCGGGGCCTGCCTGATAGTCGGACCGGGGCGCTGCCGCCCCGGCCATTTGCCTGTTTACCCGCGTGCGACGTCGGGGATCGTGACGCCAAGCTCTTCGAGCGCGCGCAACGCACCGGGGTGCAGCGGCATGTTGAGGTCCGCCACCGCGCCCTCTGGCGTGATGGCCTTGAGCCAGGGTGCGCTGTCGCGCATTTCTGCCACGCCTTCGAAGAAGGTCTTGGTCATGTTGTAGATCATCGCTTCGTCGGCGGTCTCGCTCGTGACGATGCCGACGGTGACACGCAGGGTGGTGGTGTCCTCGTCGTTGACCTGGTTGTCGCCGTAGACCCCCGCCGGCAGCGTGCCGAGGCCGAACCCGGGACGGTTGGCCAGCGCCTTGACCGCGTCGGTTTCCAGCTGATCTGCCGGAATCCCAAGAAAGCGGATCGGGTTGGTCACCGCGATCTGGGTCAGCACCGGGCTGGGCGCGTTGGTCGGGTTGCAGTAGATGTCGAGGTTGCCGTCCTGGAACGATGCGGCGGCGGCATCCCATCCAAGTTTCACCGCCTCGTAGTCGGTGCCCGCCTTCAGGCCGGTGACCGCCTCGAACAGGCGCTCCATGGTTGCATAGGCCGCACCGCCCGGAGGGCCGAGGAAGACCCGTTTGCCCTTGGCCTGATCCAGCGAGGTGATGCCCGACGAGTCGTAGACCGCAATGTGATAGACGCCCATCGGGAAGTTCAGCACGGTGCGCAGCTTCTTGGACAGTTCCGGCGCCTGGTCCATCTTTTCGAACATGGCACGCTGGTTCGCCATCAGCGCGTGCAGCGCCGGCGAGGACATGCAGAAAGCGGTCTTGCCCATCGCCACTTCCAGCACGTGGCGGGTGGCAGCGCCTGTGGCGTTGATCTGAATCTCGTACTCCGGCAGCTCGCGGTTGATGATGTTGGCGAAGGTGGTCATCACCAGGTTCGGGCTGGTGCCCGGGCCCAGCGTCGACATGCGCAGCAGTTCCTTGGCAAAGGCGGCGCGGGGCAGCATGGCCAGCGTCGTTGCGGCGACGGTGCCGGCCAACAGGCTCCGACGATTGAGGGTGGTTGTCTTCATGATTGTGTTCTCCTCATTGCGATCATGAAATCTGGTTCTTGACGTTCAGTTCCAGCCGGTCGACGTACATCAGCGCAACTGCGGCAGCGGCGGCGATCCAGGCGACCAACGGTCCGAAGAAGATCAGCGCAACGGCCAATCCCAGCCCCACCGGCACCATGTAGACCTTGCCGCGGCGCGGATAGCAGGCCCGCGAGATCAGGATCGTGGCGAGCAGGACAAACAGGATTGCCTGCGCCGACTCCGCCAGCGGGAACCCTGTCCCCAGCAGCAGCGCGGGCTGGTAGATGAAGGCAAACGGGATCACGAAGCCCGGCAGTGCCAGCCGCGAGGCTTCAAGGGCCGTACCCATGGGGCTGGAGCCCGCGATGGGGGCAGCCGCAAAGGCAGCCAGCGCAACCGGCGGGGTGATCGCCGACAAGACGCCGAAATAGAGCACGAACATGTGCGTGTGGACGATCGGCACGCCGAGTTTCTGCAGCGACGGGCCCATCACCAGCACGATGATCAGGTAGGCCGGCACGGTCGGCATACCCATGCCGAGCAGCAGGCAAGCGACGGCCATCAGGATCAGCGAGATGATCAGCTGGTCCTCGGCAAGGCTCGACAGCAGCGAGGCGAAGCGCAGCCCCACGCCGGTCAGGTTCAGCACGCCGATGACGATCCCCACGGCGCCGACGATGACCACAAGCTGGGCCGAGATCAGGCCGGCGGAGCGGATGAATTTTATCCAGGCGGCCCAGTTGAACAGCAGGTCGGGACGCACGGCAAAGCCCAGCACAGCGGCCAGGACGACGCCGACAAATCCGGCATATGCGGGCGACGAGCCGCCGACCATGGTTACCACGATGCCCCCGAGTGCGAGGACAAAAATCCCCATCTGCACAAGCTCACGCCAGTTGAAAGAGATGTTGGGCCGCGGCTCTTTTGCCAGGTCCATGTTGCGCGCGGCGCTGGAAATCGCGACGAAAAGACCTCCGTAGTAGAGCAGCGCAGGCACCGCCGCGGCAGCACAGATCGTCAGATACGGCACGCTGGTAACATCGGCCATGATGAAGGCCACGGCACCCATGATCGGCGGCGTGATCTGGCCACCGCTGGAGGCCGCCGATTCCACCGCCGCCGCGAACCGGGCCGAGAACCCGCGCTTCTTGATCAATGGTATCGTGATGACGCCAGTGCCCACGACGTTTGCCACCGCAGAGCCCGAAATTGTCCCGAACAGGCCGCTGGCCACCGTGGCCGCAGCGGCGGGGCCGGAGCGCATCCGCCCGGTGGCGGCCATGGCAAGCCGGACCAGCACGAGGTCGATGGCCAGAAGTTCAAGCAGCGCGCCAAAGACAATGAAGATCAGGATGGTCGAGACCACCGTCGCCATGGGGCGTCCGAAGACACCGTCGAAGGAATACCACAGCACGGTCATCAACTCTTCGGTCGAGATCCCGGCATGCCTCAGAAAGCCCGGTGCCAAATGGCCGAAGGCGCCGTAGGCCAGCAACACACCGGCAACCACCGCCATCACCAGGCCGACCGAGCGACGGGTCAGTTCGATCACCGCGAAGAGCCCAAGAAACCCCATCCAGATGTCGGTTGACGTCAGGAAATAGAGCCCGGTTTCAATCTCTTCGGCGGCTCGGAAGTACTGGTAGACGCTTAGCGACAATGCGATGGCGATCACCGCCAGAAGCCCACGGTCCAAGAGCGTGCCGGAGCGGCCAATCGCGGACAGGATGATCAGCAGACCGCCCACCAGCAACATGCCGACCCGCAGGTAGGAATCGGAGAACACCCCGAATACCGACACGTAGAACACAACCCCGAGGACCACGAGCGACAACCCGGTCACGGCGTGATCCAGATAGGAAATTTTCCTGAATTCCGACACGGTATCCTCCCAGATGCGACGCCCGTCGGTCGGCTCTTGCTTCGCGATTCTTCGCGTGGCGGGCTTGCGGCAGAGCCTACCGCACTACTGGTTTTCTGGCGAATTTGCGTTACACTAGGTGAAACGGAGTGCGTATTGAAACTGAACCGGTCCATAGAGCGCGGACTGACCGTGCTCGAGGTCATCCATACCTCGGGCGCCAGTTCGCTTGCGTTTCTGGCAAAGCAAACCGGCCTGTCCAAACCGACGCTTTTGCGGATCTGTGCTACATTGGAACAGCGTCGTTGGCTGACCCGCAGAAGCAGTGACGGATGTTTTCAGCTTGGCTCCGCATTCCCGCAAGCCGGGGGCATGCCGGATGTGGTCGACAGGCTCGTGGCCGTCAGCAAGAGCGAGATCGTCCTGCTCTCCGAGGAGACTGGACTGGGCGTCGATCTTGCCGCCGCGATCGGAGGGGGCCGGACGGAGATCGTCGATACAACCCGAATGTTCAAGAAGCATGGGGTCTACCCGGATTCGGTCGGGTTTCGTCCCTCGCCGATCCTTTCGGCGCTTGGGGCCGCGTACCTCTCGGCCCTCACGGACGCCGGCCGAGCCGAAGCATTGAAAGAATTGGTAGGACGACTTCCGCGGGAAGACGCTGCGGCCTTGCCACAACTGCCGATTACCCTGAAATCGATCTCGAAAAAGGGCTATGCCACCCGGGCCCACGGGCATTGGGGTCGGGCGGTGGATTATGGCGAGCTTCCAGCGGCCATTGCGGTTCCGATCCTGGCTGGCGCAGAAGTGGTCGGCGCAATCAACCTAGTCTGGAATGCCGGCGATCAAACGGCCGAGGCAGTCGCGAAAAACCACCTTTCACGCCTTCAGGAGACCGCGAAAACCATCGGGCAGAGATACGCCGTCTGACCTGCCCCCCCGCTGGTGCTCTGCCCCCTGAAATCTGGATCATCTGAAGCCGGAGTTTTCGGCTAATCTTTCTTGGCTGGTAGAGGAGCGGAAACACATGAAGGCATCGAGGTTTACGGAGGCGCAGAAGGCCTTCATCCGGAACCCGGTCGCTCAGAACGAGACGGCAAAACCGACGATACGCCAGGTTCCGATGCACCTCGTCGCATAGCCGCCGTTCCGACCGGATGCCGAAGCAATAGCCGACCAGGAGCATGCGGATCAGCAATTCGGGGTCGACGGATGGACGGCCCGTGTGGCTGTAGAAATCTGCCAGATATGCGGATGCGGCGACACCCAAAGCCGACCATGCCGCACGGCGGTTGGTGGCCCTGAGCGGCGATTGGAAACAGGTCTTAAAGGCAACCGCGCATGAGACCGTATTCAACGGGTTGGTTTCGCAAATCGTATCGGTCGGTTCGAGAGGCAAAGGCACCGACGCAGAGGCGGCCGACTTTGCCTTTGGCTTTGTGGACGCGATGCATCCCCAAGACGCCGCAGAGGCGCTATTGCTATCTCAGATGGCCGTCACCCACCAAGCCGTGATGATGATGGCTCGGAAGCTGAACCACGTCGAAACCATCCCGCAACAGGATTCCGCCGAACGCGCGATGAACAAAGCCGCGCGCACCTTCTCTGCACAGATGGAAACGCTCAAGCGCTACCGTGCGAAAGCGCAAAAGGTGGTGCGCGTGGAGCGCGTGACAGTGAACGAAGGCGGGCAAGCGATTGTCGGTGCCGTCGAAACCGGTGGAGGGGGGTGGTGCAGAAGCCTGACGGAATGACTGACGGGACCGGCGTGGGATGCCAAATTCCCGCATCCACAAATTGGAGCGCCGGGGGTGGGGCCGTTCAAAAAGGTGACGGCAACCCCATGCAAAGCGCACACGACGCCCCCCGGTGCAGCGCCAAGTCAAAGCGAACCGGCCTTGCCTGCCGCGCCCCTGCCGTTCGTGGCTGGTCTGTCTGCCGGATGCATGGCGCAGGCGGTGGCGCTCGAACCGGGCAAGCGAACCCGAACTGGAAACACGGCGGGCGCAGCGGCGAAGTAATCATGCTGCGCAAACTGGTGAATGCTCTGAGCCAGGATGCTCGCGAACTAGCCAATGCGATGGGTAAGGACTAACCGCCATATTTCAGCGAATTCCGGGGCAGTGCTTGTCAAGGTGGGGGATTTCGCGGGGGACGCGATTGCGCTCTAGTCAGTTTTTTTCATAAATTTCAGATGTTTGCATCAAAAAAGTGGCGGAGAGACAGGGATTCGAACCCTGGGTCCCCGTGAAGGGACAACGGTTTTCGAGACCGCCCCGTTCGACCACTCCGGCACCTCTCCGCGGGGGTCTGGGTGAGGGGCCGTTTAGACAATTCCAAACCCCTGCGCAACAGCGAAACGACAGAATTTTGGCCCGTCTGTCATTTGCCGTTCCGGCAAGACCGGGGCAAGCGCCGGTTCGCTTGTCTTTCCTGCTGGTGGTTGTTGCAGTCGCCGACGTGCTCTACCTGTAAGCCATCAATGCGAGAGGACGTCATGGACTTGTCTTACCCGAACCGCCTGAGCCTCTGGGCTCATCGCCTGTTGCTGGTGCTTGCGGTTGCATTGGCGACCGGAACCAGCGCCGCACCGCTGCGGGCGGAACCCGTGGATGATCTGCTGGAGGCGTTGCAGATCGAAGAAATGCTGGAGATCATGCGGGTCGAGGGAATGGCCTATGGCGAGGAACTGGCCGAGGATCTGATCCCCGGCGGTCACAGTCCGCGCTGGGAAGGCCTGTTGGCGCAGATCTATGACCCGGAAAAGATGCACACGGTCATGCGCGGCAGCTTTGCCGAAATCATTGCGGAAAGCGATCCCGCGCCGCTCATCGCCTTTTTCTCCTCCGACCTTGGCAAAAAGGTGATCCAGCTCGAGCTGTCAGCGCGTCGTGCAATGATAGACGACGCCGTGGAAGAAGCCGCGCGCCAGACCTATCGCGATCTCAAGGGCACAGATGATGCTCGTTTCAAGCAGATCGATCGCTTCATCGAGGTCAATGACCTGTTGGAGGCCAATGTCACAGGTGCGCTGAACGCGTCGTTCCGGTTCTATTCGGGGCTCGTGGAAGGGGGCGGCCTTGGCATGAGCGAGGCGGAGATCCTGCAGGATGTCTGGTCCCAGGAACAGGAGACCCGTGACGACACACAAGAGTGGATCTACGGCTTTCTGCTGCTGGCCTATGAACCGCTGACCGACGAGGAACTGGATGCGTATATTGCCCTGTCGGAGACGTCGCAGGGCAGGGCGCTGAACCGGGCGCTGTTTGCCGGATTCAACGATATGTATGACGAGGTTTCCTTTGCGCTGGGGCTTGCGGCGGCCCAGATGATGCAGCAGCAGGAACTCTGATCGCGCGGCCTTTGCCATCCGTCAACAAAGGCTTGACAACAGGCCTGCCGGACGGTCATAAGCCGCGCACGTGAAAGACGGGGCCTCGGTCCCGCCTTTTTGTTTTTAGTCAACGATCGTCCCGACAGGGGCGCGCTGTCCGAAGGCGGGGCTTGACCCCGGCAACGCCGCAAGGGGCCGCAGGACGCGGGAAAAGCAAAGGAAGACACGCATGTTCGCGGTACTCAAGACCGGCGGCAAGCAGTACAAGGTTCAGTCGGGCGATACGCTCCGGGTTGAAAAGCTGGCCGCAGATGCGGGTGAAACCGTACAGTTCAACGAAGTCCTGATGCTGGGCGGTGACACCACCGTGATCGGCGCACCCACCGTCGCAGGCGCGGCCGTGCAGGCCGAGGTGATCGACCAGGTCAAGGGCGACAAGCTGATCCATTTCGTCAAGCGTCGCCGTAAGCACAGCTCGCAGCGGACCAAGGGCCACCGCCAGAAGCTGACCCTGATTCGCGTGACCGAGATCCTGTCCGAAGGCGCAGACGCATCCGGCGTCAAGGCTGCCGTCGGTGCCGGGTCCGTGTCGGCCGCCGCTGTCGCGGCAGCCGCACCGGCAGCCAAGCCTGCCCCGAAGGCGGCAAAGAAGCCTGCCGCAGCCCCGGCCGCAGAAGCCGAAGGCGTCAAGCCCGACAACCTTCTGACCGAAGCCCGCGGTGGCAAGCCGGATGATCTGAAAAAGATCTCGGGCGTTGGTCCGAAGCTCGAAGGCCTGCTGCACGAAAACGGCGTCTTCCACTTTGACCAGATCGCTGCTTGGGATGCCGCAGAGATTGCCTATATGGATGACAAGCTGTCGTTCAAAGGCCGCATCGAGCGCGACAACTGGATCGAACAGGCGAAAACCTTCGCCGCAGAACAGGAGTAACACCCCATGGCACACAAAAAAGCTGGCGGTTCCTCCCGCAACGGACGCGACTCTGCCGGACGCCGCCTTGGCGTCAAACTCTACGGTGGTCAGGCCGCGATCCCCGGCAACATCATCGTGCGTCAGCGCGGCACCAAGTTCTGGCCGGGCGAAGGCGTGGGCATGGGCAAGGATCACACCATCTTCGCAACCGTCGATGGCGCTGTTCAGTTCCACAAGGGCCTGAAGGGTCGTACCTTCATTTCGGTCCTGCCAGTAGCCGAGGCCGCAGAGTAACGCCGAAGGACTTGTTTTGAAAACGGACAGGGGGATCGGCAGGACAGCCGGTCCCCCTTGCCTTTGAAAGGTCCCGGATCGGCCACATGCCAGTCATAAGACCGCACATACCTTGCGGATGCCATGCCTGATCCGGCCATGCACAGGAGGAGCGTGCAGATGGGCCTTGTAAGCACGGTTGGTCAACCGACCGTCTCAATGGAACGTTTCGATTTGCGTCCCGTGCGTCATTCCGACGTCGGGCTGATGAACCTCTATGCAGGCGACGAAAGAGTGGCACGTATGACGGCCACCATTCCGCATCCCTTGCCGCCGGGCGTGTGCGAGGCCTACATCGACCGCGTGACCGCTTCGCAGCGGACCGAAGACGTCTGGGCCATGGATGCCACCAAGGTCGGTGGCACCGAGCTGATGGGCCTGATCTCGCTGACCCGGATGGACCGGAACCAATCCGAGGTCAGCTATTGGGTTGCGCCCGCGTTCTGGAACACCGGCCTTGCCTCCGAGGCCGTGCGTGCTCTGGTCGAGGCCAACCCGATGAGCAACGCGACGATGTTCGCCTCGGTCTTTCAGGACAACCCGGCCTCTGCGCGGGTGCTGGTCAACAGCGGGTTTGAATACATCGGCGATGCCGAGGCCTTCTGCCTTGCCCGCAACGCCAAGGTCCCGACCTGGACCTACATTCGAACGCTGGCCTGAGCCGTGATCACCACGGAGCGGCTGGTCCTGCGGCCGATGTTGCCGGAGGACGCCGACTGGATCGCGCGTGAGATTGCAAACCCGAATGTCCAGCGTTGGCTGACCTCGCCGCCGCATCCTTACCGGCTGGAGGACGCACAGGAATTCGTTGCAAAGTTCAGTGCCCGGGCCGGTTTCCGGACGATAGAGCACGCGGGTGACCCGCTAGGGGTGATTTCGATCGAGGAGGCGGCCCGGTTTTCGCCGGATCGTCCATCGTTGCCGGAACTGGGCTATTGGTTGCGCGAAACCGCCTGGGGCCGGGGCTATGCGACCGAAGCTGCCAGTGCACTTCTGGACTGGCATGACAGGTCGACCGGCGGTGATGTCCATAGTGGATACATCTCCGGAAATCGCGCGTCCGCGTCGGTGCTTCGCAAACTGGGGTTCTCGCCGCTTGAAACCATCCGTCGCCGGGCGCATTTTGAGGGCGGTGACGTTACCATCCACCGCGTGGTGCGCCAGCCCGGCGCCGATGCACATTGTCTTTCCTCTGCGCCCAATCCTCTGTAGACCCCGGCTCACCGTTACCAGAAAGCCTGTCCCATGAAATTTCTCGATCTCTGCAAGGTCTACATCCGCTCCGGCGCGGGCGGGAACGGCTGTATCAGCTTCCGCCGCGAAAAGTTCATCGAATTCGGTGGGCCGAACGGAGGCGACGGCGGCAATGGCGGCTCTGTCTGGGCCGAAGCCGTGGACGGGCTGAACACGCTGATCGACTTCCGGTATCAACAGCACTGGTTCGCGCAGAACGGCGAAGCGGGAAAAGGGTCGAACAGGACCGGGGCGACCGGAGAGGATATCATTCTCCGTGTTCCGGTCGGCACCGAGATCCTTGAAGAAGACGAAGATACGGTGATCGCGGATCTGACCGAGCTGGGCGACCGCGTGCTGCTGGCCAAGGGCGGCAACGGCGGCTGGGGCAACGCACAGTTCAAGACCTCTACCAACCAGGCACCGCGCCGCGCCAATTCCGGCCAGGAAGGCGTGGAACGCACCCTTTGGCTGCGGCTCAAGCTGATCGCCGATGTGGGGCTTGTCGGGCTGCCGAACGCGGGCAAGAGCACATTCTTGTCGGTGACTTCCAACGCCCGCCCAAAGATCGCCGATTATCCGTTTACCACGCTGCACCCGAACCTTGGCGTTGTCTCTGTCGACAATACCGAATTCGTGGTGGCCGACATTCCCGGCCTGATCGAAGGCGCGCATGAGGGCAAGGGTCTTGGCGACATCTTCTTGGGCCATGTGGAACGCAGCGCGGTCCTCTTGCACCTGATCGACGGCACCTCGGGCAGCCTGATCGAGGATTTCCAGACGATCTGCAACGAACTCGATGCCTATGGCGCGGGACTGGCCGACAAACCGCGCGTTACGGTTCTGAACAAGATCGACGCCCTCGACGCAGAGGAACGCGTCTTTCTAAAAGAGGAACTTGAGGCCGCCGGCGCGGAGAACGTGATGCTGATGTCCGGTGCCAGCAAGGAAGGCGTGACAGAGGTCCTGCGCGCCCTGCGGCCGCATGTAGAGGCGCGGCGTAAACAGGACCGACCCGCGCCCGTGCAGGAGGACGACCCGTGGGAGCCCTGACAGAGGCGCGACGGGACATCCTGACCACGGCGCGGCGCGTGGTGGTCAAGATAGGCTCGGCGCTCCTGGTGGACCGGCAGTCCGGAGATCTGCGCACCGAATGGCTGGCCGCCATCGCGCAGGACATCAAGGCGCTGAAATCGCGCGGCGCGGATGTGGTCCTGGTATCCTCGGGCTCCATCGCGCTGGGGCGCGGCATCCTGCATTTGCCTCCGGCCGATCTGCCTTTGGAACAGTCGCAGGCCGCCGCCGCTGTCGGCCAGATCCGCCTTGCCCGCGCGTGGGAAGAGGCGCTGGCGCCGCATGACCTGACCACTGCGCAGGTTCTGGTGACGCTCGAAGACAGCGCCGACCGCCGCCGCTATCTGAACTCACGCGCCACCCTTGAAACCTTGCTGGGCTTTGGGGCAGTGCCGATCGTCAATGAGAATGACACGGTCGCCACCGACGAAATCCGCTATGGGGACAATGATCGCCTCGCCGCACAGGTGGCCGTGACCGTCGGGGCGGACCTGCTGGTCCTCTTGTCGGATGTGGACGGTCTGTACACCGGCAACCCCAACAACGACCCAACGGCCCAGCGCCTTGAGGTCATCGGTGACATCACCCCAGAGATTGAGGCGATGGCCGGCGATGCCGGATCGGGCCTTTCGAAGGGTGGGATGAAGACAAAGGTCATGGCGGCAAAGACGGCAACCGCATCCGGCTGCGCGATGCTGATCGGCCACGGGGCAGAACTGCACCCGCTGCAACATTTGATCGACGGCGCGCCCTCGACCCTCTTCACTCCGCATCTGGACCCGCATGCCGCCCGCAAACGCTGGATCGCGGCGATGAAATCGCAGGGCACGCTCTGGCTGGACGATGGCGCGGCGCGAGCTTTGGCGGCTGGAAAATCGCTGCTGCCGGCCGGGTTGAGGACCGTCGAAGGGGATTTCGGGCGCGGCGATCCGGTGACCATCCGCGCGCCCGGCGGGCAGACGCTGGGGCAGGGGCTGACGCGCTACACGGCCCAAGAGGCGCGCGCCATCGCGGGACACCACAGCCGCGATATCGAGGCTATTCTGGGCTATCCGGGACGCGCCGTGTTGATCCACCGCGACGACATGGCGGTGTGACCTGCGGCTTTGACGCTAGGACTTCTTCTCTTTAGAAATACGCAAATCCGACGCTTGACAGAGGGTTGATCCATGAAAGATCTCGATAACATCCCCGCCCTGATGCAGGACATTGGCGAACAGGCCCGCGCGGCTGCCGCCGAACTGGCTTTTGCCCCAGCGTCGAAGAAACGGCAGGCGTTGGAGGCAGCCGCCGATGCGGTCTGGGAGCGGCGCGCCCTGATCATCGAGGCCAATGCGAAGGACCTTGATTTCGGCCGTGAAAAGGGAATCAGCAAGGCGATGATGGACCGCCTGATGCTGGACGAGGCGCGGATCGAGGGTATCTGCACCTCGCTGCGGTCTGTCGCGGCGCAGGACGATCCTGTGGGTGCCGTCATGGCCGAATGGGATCGCCCCACCGGCCTGCATATCCAGCGCGTGCGGACACCGCTAGGCGTGGTTGGCGTAATCTACGAATCCCGGCCCAATGTGACCGCAGACGCGGGCGCGCTGTGCCTCAAGGCCGGCAATGCGGTGATCCTGCGCGGCGGGTCGGAAAGCTTTCACTCCTCCGGTGCGATCCATGCCTGCCTTGTCGAAGGATTGCGCGCGGCGGGTCTGCCCACTGCGGCGATCCAGCTTGTGCCGACGCGGGACCGGGCGGCAGTCAGCGAAATGCTGACCATGACCGATTACATCGATGTCATCGTGCCGCGCGGCGGCAAGGGGCTGGTCGGTCTGGTGCAGCGCGAGGCGCGCGTGCCGGTCTTTGCCCATCTCGAAGGCATCGTGCACATTTACATCGACAAGGAGGCCGACCCGGTCAAATCGCTGGCCGTGGTGCGCAACGCAAAGACCCGGCGCACCGGTATTTGTGGCGCGGCGGAGTGCCTTCTGATCCACAAGGACGTGGCGGAGACCATCGGGCAAGGTGTGATCCGCAACCTGATCGAGGCTGGGGTCGAGGTGCGTGCGGGCGCGCAACTGCAGACCATTCCGGGCACCGTGCCGGCGACAGCAGAGGATTGGGGTCACGAATATCTTGACAGTATCATCGCCGCGCGCGTGGTCGAGGATATCGACGATGCCATCGCCCATATCCGCAAATACGGCTCCAACCACACGGATTGCATCCTGACCGAAGATGATGCGGCGGCTGCACGGTTTTTTGAACGGCTGGATTCAGCGATCTTGATGCGCAATGCCTCGACGCAATTCGCCGATGGCGGGGAGTTCGGCATGGGCGCGGAAATCGGGATTGCCACCGGCAAGATGCATGCCCGTGGGCCGGTGGGGGCGGAACAGCTGACAAGCTTCAAATATATCGTGACCGGCGACGGGACGGTGCGCGCCTGAGCGCATCGTTTTCCGTCAATCCGTCACGACGTCAGGCGATCTTGATGGTGATGGTTTCATCCCGCAGCGTGGTCATCAGTTTTTGACCGCGTGCCTCTGCGAGGATGGGCAGCATGGCGAAATGCACCCTGTCGGCGGCTGGGTCGTCCAGCGGCACGCTGCCATTCAGGTGATCCCACAGTGGGCGATCCACGCTCAGCCGCGGCCCCTGTGCAGTGATCGACCACCCCGCCGCATCGCGTTCGAAACGCACGATACCGCCGTGCGGCAGCGCAGATTCGCAGCAGAGATAGGCAAGGAAGGCCAGTTGAACCTCGGGTCGCGGCAGGTCTTCGGTCGGGGTCCAGTCGAACCTGGTCTTGCCGCCCTTGCCAAGCCCTGACAGGGTGGACAGGACATCGCGTTGCCCCATCATCTGCTGGGACCCGGCACTGCCAAAGGCGACGCGAAAGAACCGGATGCGGGCAGAGGCGCTTTCGCAACTGTCCTGGATCAGTTCCATTTCCGGGCTGGTGTCGCCGGGATTGGACAGCGCGATCAACTCCAGCCCGTTCTGGATCGCGCCGATCGGACTGATCAGGTCGTGGCACAGGCGGGACCCGACGAGTGAAGCGAGTTTGGCGCTGGACTGGGACATGGAATAGCTCCGTCAGGGAGGACAAGGATGAACGATCTCAACTCTTTACTCGAACCCGGTATGCTGGTTCAGCACCCCGATCAACCCGATTGGGGAACCGGGCAGGTGCAGTCCAACATTGGCGGGCGCATAACCGTCAACTTTCGCGAACAGGGCAAGGTGGTTCTGGACGGTTCCAGGGTCACGCTTGTCCCCGTTTATGATGGTTAACGTATTCGGTCATAGGTTGATGTTTGGTTAACCCCGCACCCATTCCAATGGCAAGAGTTGCACTCGACTATGGCCTTGCCTATGAGCACATGACGTTAGGCGAATGGCGACAGGAGCGACCGCATTGAAGGAGGCCTTCTCGGTCCGACTGGCAGGCAGCGACGCCGAGATCGCGGCGGCACAGCGCCTGCGGTACGAGGTTTTTGTCGAGGAATTGGGTGGTGATGGCGCGCTGGTCGACCACGATGCGCGCCTCGAACGGGATGCGTTCGACCCCTTCTTTGACCACCTGCTTGTTTGTGACGATGCGCGCGACGGCGCCGTGGTTGGCGTCTACCGTCTGTTGCGCGACGATCAGGCCATCGCGGCGGGTCAGTTCTACTCCGAAGATGAATATGACCTGACGCCGCTGAAGACCAGCGGCCGCAAGCTGCTGGAGCTGGGGCGGTCCTGCCTCCACCGTGACTATCGCGGCGGGGCGGCGATGTTCCATCTGTGGCAGGGATTGGCGGACTATGTCCTGCGGTACGAGATCGAAGTGCTGTTCGGCGTTGCCAGCTTCCACGGAACCGACGTAGCCAAACTGGCGGAACCCCTGTCGCTGTTGCATCACCGGCATCTTGCGCCGCCGGATCTGCGGGTGTGCGCGCGCGAGTTTCAGCCGATGGACCTGCTTCCCGAGGATCAAATCAACCGCCGCAAGGCCATGCTGCAGGTACCCGCGCTGATCAAGGCCTATCTGCGCTTGGGCGGATTCGTGGGCGAGGGGGCTTTTATCGATCATGCCTTCAACACCACGGATGTCTGCCTTGTCATGGACACCGCGCGGATGAACGAACGCCAGCGCGCGCTCTATACGCAGGACCGGGCGTCGTGAGGCGCGCATGAGCCAAACGTGGCGAGATGCCGACCCGCCTGACTATCCGCCGATTTCCACGGCGGGCTGGTTGCGGATCGCGTGGCGTGCGCCGTTCATGACCCTTGTCATCTTTGGCTGTCTTGCGTTGTTGCTGCTGATCAGGACGCTCGAAAGGCCGTTCTTTGGCCTGCGCCGACCCGTCACGCCCTACATCACGCAATTCGTATGCCGCAGCGTGCTGCTCATCATGGGCCTACCGGTTGAGGTGCGCGGACGCCGGATGAAAGAGGCGGGAGCCATTGTCGCCAACCACACGTCCTGGCTTGATATTTTTGTGCTGAACAGTCGCAAGACGATCTATTTCGTCTCCAAGGCAGAGGTTTCTGCATGGCCAGGAATTGGCTGGTTGGCGCGGGCAACCGGCACGGTCTTTATCCGCCGCGACCGCCGCGAGGCGCAGGGACAAATGCGGATTTTCGAGGAACGCCTCTCCGCCGGGCATCGTCTGCTCTTTTTCCCGGAGGGCACGTCGACCGACGGCCTTAGGGTTCTGCCCTTCAAGACTACCCTGTTCGAGGCGTTCTTTTCAGATGAACTGCGGCACCGGATGCGGGTGCAGCCGGTCAGCGTGGTCTACCATGCGCCCGAAGGGGCTTCACCACGTTTCTATGGCTGGTGGGGCGATATGGATTTCGGCCCGTCCTTGTTGCGGATCCTTGCGCAAAGACGGCAGGGGCGTGTGGTCATGACCTATCACCCGCCGGTGCGGGTCGATGATTATGCCAACCGTAAGAGCCTTGCCCGCGTTCTGGAGGAACGCGTGCGGGAGGGGCATGGCGCCGAACTGGGTCCGGTCGATCCCGCGCTGCTGCACGGGAATTAGGGGGTCAGGGGGCCATCGCTGCGACAAGGGACTTGAGCGCGGCGGCGGAATCCTCCTCGCGCCAGATTTCCTCACCGATGGCGAAGAAATCCGACACCGGGGTCAGCGTGCGGATCAGATCCGCCGTCAGCCCGCCTTCGGCCACCACGGGCAATTCAATCATCTCCGACCACCAGGCAAAGAGTTCGGGCTCCGCCAGTTCGCCGTCCCCCAACGCGCCGGAAACCGGACCGAAGGAAATGTAATCCGCGCCAGCCTCGCCCGCGTTGATGCCGTCATGACGGGACTGCTGACACCATGCGCCGACGATGGCGTCCGCGCCCAGCGTTTTGCGTGCCGCCCGGACGGACCGCGATCCGTCCAGCAAATGCACGCCGTCCAGTCCCAGCCGGTCCGCCAGAACCACATGGGTGTCGATCACCAGCGCAACGTCCATGCGGTGCGCCACCTCGCGGATGGCATCGGCGGCCCGTGTCAGCCGGTCCTCGTCGCGGGTGGCAAGGCTGAGCCGCAGGCAGGCCACCTCGACCGTGTCCATGACGCGCGCCAGCCGGTCGGGAAATGACCCAAGGTCAAATTCCGGCGGGGTCACAAGGTAGATCTGCGGGGCGTCCTGGTCTTGGGTCGTCATGGTCTTGGCTCCTGGTCCGGTGGCCCTCTTAGCGCGGGTCGAGGATCAATGCACGGCGCTTTTTCACAACGGGCGCAAGGCTTGTCCTTCTGCGCTGCAGCCGCTAGGGCAACGCCGATCGACAGGGAGTGACAGATGGCGACGGGCAACCCCCAACCGGCCATGGTGCTGGTGCGGCCCCAGATGGGCGAGAATATCGGCGCGGCGGCACGGGCGATGTGGAATTTCGGGCTGGACCGGATGCGGATCGTGGATCCCCGCGACGGCTGGCCGAACCAGAAAGCCGTCGCCATGTCCAGCGGCGCGGGCCGTTTGCTGGACGAGGCCCTGCTGTCGCCCGACGTACCGGGCGCGCTGTCGGACTGCACCTTTGTCCTTGCCACCACGGCGCGGTCCCGCGACCTGACCAAGACGGTCTACACGCCCGAATCCGCCATGCAGGAGATGGCCACCCGAATCGCACGGGGTGAAAAGACGGCCGTGCTGTTCGGTCCCGAACGTGCGGGACTGGAAAATGAGGACATCGCCTACGCCAACGGCATCATCTCTGTTCCGGTCAATCCGCAGTTCGCCTCGCTGAACCTAGCGCAATGTGTGCTGCTGTGTTCCTACGAATGGCGGCGGGCGACGGAAAACGCGCCTGCTGTTGTCGAGGCGATGGCTGGCACCGATCTGGCCGAGCATCACGAGGTCGAACATTTGGCGCGGCACTATGAAGAGCGAATGGAAGAAGCCGGGTTCTTCTTTCCCGAGCACAAGGCCGAAAGCATGAAGATCAACCTGCGCAACATGTGGTCACGCCTGCCGCTGACGCGGGCCGAGGTGCAGATGCTGCACGGCATGATGCGGCAGATGGTGCGCTGGAAAAACAAAACGGACTGACCCGGGAGGGAGATCAGTCCGCCTTTTGACAGGCCGGAGAAGAGGGAACCCTCTCCGTCCTGGATCGTTTGGCGATCAGTAGTTGTTGCCGCCGTAGGTGTTCTTCTTCGGCGGGGTGTAGGTGTTCTTGGGCTTGTAGGTCGGCGCCGGCTTGTAGACCGGCTTCGGCGGGGTCCATGTGCACTGGTAGTTCTGAATGTAATCGCCGTGCACCCAGTAGTAGGTGTTCTGGTGCAGAACCTGCACCCAACCGTACTGCGTGTCATAGGTCTGCAGCGCTGTGCAGGGCGTGAACGTGCCGACCACCGGATAGTTCTGGCCCGGACCGGTGCGGTAGTTCAGGTGGTTGTTGCCGACCCATGCCTGACCTGCGACGGCGGCGGTGCCTGCAAGGGTTGCGGCGGCAGTGATGGCGGAAATGATAAAGGTTTTCATGGTGCAGTTCCTTTGGGTCTTTGAACTTAGAGAATGGGCTGTGTTGACACTCTGTGCCTAAAACCTACGCCTGCGAAGCTTTTTTCTTAAGTCTGGCATTCCTGACCTCCGCATAACCGTGCCTGCCGGGCGGTTTCCTTTTGCCGTAACCCTCTCCACCCCGGACACAAAAAAGCGGACTGACCATGTGGGTCAGTCCGCGAGTGGGCCGGGCCGGCCAGGGAGGAGGAAACCGGCGCCGGGTCTTGGGGGGATCAGTAGTTGTAGTTCCAGGTCTGGTTGTGGTGCTTTTTGGGCGCCCACTTCTTCTTGATGACCTTCTTCTTCGGGACCCAGTTGCAGGCATGGCCCTGCACGTAGTCGGCCTTCACCCAGTAGTAGTTGTGCTTGAAGTAGACCTTGTACCAGGTCGGGTTTCCGTAATGGTCGGTGGTGAACTTCACGATGTGGACCGGGGTGCAGGGGTTGAACACGCCCAGCTTGTGGTACTCGACACCGGGGCCCGAGCGGGCGTTCAGGTGGTTGTTGCCGATCCAGGCTTGGGTGGCCGAAGCGGCCGAGGCGGTCATTGCGGTTGCGGCGACGATTGCGGCGAGAACGATCTTTTTCATGGGTCAGTTCCTTTGGGTTAATGTCTTGGTCTGTGTCTGGTCTGAGGCAGCTTGTTAACTTGTGACCTCAATCTAAACCGAACTGTTCAGTTTCGGCAGTCTGGCATTCATTACTGAGGTATTCCTGACCCTGGTAGGGTAGATTCTTCATTCAACCCACTGAAATTATTGATTAAGACATGAATTCCAATTCTGCGAACTTGCTGTTGAAAGAGTGTTTGGCTGGGAGGCAACCGACTGGATAACCGGGAAATCCCGCAGGTCTGCGCCCCTTTGATGTGGTCCAGCCGCTTGCCGCCGGCTGGAAAACTCATCGCTTCGCCGGATTCCGCGAGTTGTTGCAGCGGCTGGTCTCGATGATCAGTACTTTTGCAGAGTGGCGGGGTGGGACCCGTAAAGCCGAGGGGGATCGATACCCTTTCCACCCCGGACACAAAAAAGCGGACTGACCGTGTGGGTCAGTCCGCGAGTGGGCCGGGCCGGCCAGGGAGGAGGAAACCGGCGCCGGGTCTTGGGAGGGATCAGTAGTCGTAGTTCCAGGTCTGGTTGTGGTGCTTTTTGGGCGCCCACTTCTTCTTGATGATCTTCTTCTTCGGGACCCAGTTGCAGGCGTGGCCCTGCACGTAGTCGGCCTTCACCCAGTAGTAGTTGTGCTTAAAGTAGACCTTGTACCAGGTCGGGTTGCCATAATGGTCGGTGGTGAACTTCACGATGTGGACCGGGGTGCAGGGGTTGAACACGCCCAGCTTGTGGTACTCGACACCGGGGCCCGAGCGGGCGTTCAGGTGGTTGTTGCCGATCCAGGCTTGGGTGGCCGAAGCGGCCGAGGCGGTCATTGCGGTTGCGGCGACGATTGCGGCGAGAACGATCTTTTTCATGGGTCAGTTCCTTTGGTTTAATGTCTTGGTCTGTGTCTGGTCTGAGGCAGCTTGTTAACTTGTGACCTCAATCTAAACCGAACCGTTCAGTTTCGGCAGTCCGGCATTCATTACTGAGGTATTCCTGACCCGGATGCCCGCCTGCGGCGCGGCGTCCCGCACGCTTGAAGGCCCGCAACCACCGCACTACTGTCCAGCCAAAATCGCGGAGGCTGGCATGGCAACGAAACGCAAGCTGTTCGAAGAGGTCGGGGAGCAGGGGAAATCGCCTGCGGCCCCTGCAGGGGGCATGATCGATGCGGGAAAACGCGGTGCGCGCGGCGCAATCCGTGTGTGGCTGATCTCTCTTTTCCTGCTGGTGGTCGTGATGATCGCCGTGGGGGGGCTGACCCGGTTGACGGATTCCGGGCTGTCGATCACCGAATGGAAGCCCATCACCGGCGCGCTTCCCCCGATGAGCGCCGAGGCATGGCAGGTTGAATTCGACAAGTACAAGGAAATCCCGGAGTACCAGTTGCAGAACGAGGGCATGTCCCTGGCCGAGTTCAAGACAATCTACTGGTGGGAATGGGGCCATAGACAGTTAGGCCGGGTCATCGGCCTTGTCTGGGCATTGGGCTTTTTCGGTTTCATGGCTGCGCGGGCGATTCCGACGGGCTGGACGCCGCGGCTGTTGCTGTTGGGTGTATTGGGCGGCTTGCAGGGTGCGATCGGCTGGTGGATGGTCTCGTCCGGTCTTGGGGGCGAGATGCTGGACGTGGCCTCCTATCGGCTGGCGACGCATCTTGGCCTTGCCTTTGTCATCCTCGGCTTCATCGCGTGGTACGTCTACACGCTGACCTACGAAGAACGCGCGTTGATGCAGGCGCGGCGCAGCGCGGAGCCCAAACTGTATTCGATGACGACGGGTCTCTTGCACCTGACTTTCCTGCAGATCCTGATCGGCGCGCTGGTGGCCGGGATCGATGCGGGGCGCACCTACAATGACTGGCCGCTCATGGCAGGGGATTTCTTTCCTTCCAACGCGCTGGACCTGGAGCCGCTGTGGCGCAACTTTTTCGAGAACGCGGGTCTGGTGCAGTTCATCCACCGCGTGGTGGGATACCTCGTGCTGATCTTTGGTGTTGTGGTTTGGCTACGGTCGCGCCGCTCTCCGAACACGGATACCCGGTTCCGCTACAATGCGGTCTTCGCCGTCTTGCTCCTCCAGATTGCCCTCGGTATCGTCACGGTTGTGTATATTGCCCCCTGGCACGTCGCGATTGTGCATCAGCTTGGGGCGGTGGCACTTTGGGCCTTGATTTTGCGGGCGCGTTTTGCGGCGCGGTATCCCGCACCACAGAGTATCAGAGGGGCAGCCTGAATGGGTGCGTATGAAGAGTTGATGGCGTTCCAGCGCGATACAGAAGCGTTGGCGCAGGTTGCCGGACGGTTGAGTTGGGATCAGGAGACCATGATGCCACGCGGGGCCGCTGAGCAGCGCAGCGACGAACGGGCGGCGATGGAGGCGGTGTTGCACCAGCGCCGGACCGATGCCCGCATCGGCGATTGGCTGGCCGCGATCGGCGAAGAGGACCTTGATCCGGTTGCCAAGGCGCAGCTGCGCCACATCCGTCGCAGCCACGAACGCGCCATCCGTGTCCCGGAAAGCCTTGCCGCCGATCTTGCCCGTCTCATCAGCCGGGCGCATGTGATCTGGGCAGAGGCCCGCGCCGACGACGATTTCGATGCCTTTGCGCCGGTGTTGAAAGACGTGATCGCGCTGCGCCAGCAGGAAGGTGAGGCGCTGGCCGCCGGGGGCGACATCTACGACGCGCTCCTTGACGATTATGAGCCGGGCGCAAAGGCCGCGGATCTTGAAGCCATGTTCGGTGCTTTGCGGCCGCGGCTGGTTGCATTGCGCGAGGCTGTTCTTGCCAAACCTCAACCGCCTGCTTTGAACGGCACCTTCGACGAGGCCGGCCAGATGAAGCTGGCGCGCCTTCTGGCAAAAACCTTTGGCTACGACATGAAGCGGGGCAGGGTGGACAAGGCCGTTCATCCCTTCAGCTCCGGCTCCGGCGATGACGTGCGCATCACCACGCGCACCGTGCCGTTGGAGCCGTTCAACTGCTTTTACTCGACCATCCATGAGGTCGGGCACGCCAGTTACGAGCAGAACGTAAACCCCGATTACCGGATGACCCCGCTGGGCGCCGGTGCGTCTATGGGTGTGCACGAAAGCCAGAGTCGGATCTACGAAAACCAGTTGGGCCGCTCGCGCGCCTTTACTGGCTGGCTGTATCGTCAGATGCGCGACACTTTCGGGGATTTCGGCATCAACGGTGAAGAGGCGTTTTATGCCGCCGTGAACAGTGTCCGGAACGGATATATCCGGACCGAAGCGGACGAGCTGCAATACAACCTGCACGTCCTTCTGCGATTCGATCTGGAACGGTCACTGATCTCCGGGGACTTGTCGGTGGACGATCTGGAAACCGCGTGGAACGATCGGTTCAAGACGGACTTCGGCTTTGAAGTGGACAAGACGTCAAACGGGGTTCTGCAAGACGTGCACTGGTCTGCGGGGCTGTTCGGCTATTTTCCGACATATTCCTTGGGCAACGTTTATGCCGGTTGCCTGTACAAGGCACTGCGCGCCGAGGTGGCGGATCTGGATGATCGTCTGGCCGAGGGCGATACCTCATCGGCGACCGGATGGCTGCGCAAGAACCTGCAACAGTACGGCGGGCTCTATACACCGCGCGAAGTCATCGAAAAGGCCAGCGGCGCGCCGCCGTCCGAGACCCCGCTTCTGGACTATCTGGAAGAGAAGTTTTCGGGCATCTACGAACTATAAAGAATAGGCTGCCTTCAAAGAAGGTTACCCTAAGGGATGAACCACGAACAAGTACATGGTTTGTCTTTTTCTCGCTCTGCCGGGGCCATTAAGCTGACGAATTCTCAATGCATAAAAATTGAGAAATCAGGAGCGAACATGAAAAAGCTGAGCAAAATAGCGATCTTGTTTGCCGGTCTTTCCCAGGCCGCAAGCGCACAGCAAACCACACAGGCAGAGATCCTGGGCCCGTCCGGTGACCCGGTCTACAGTGTTCAGATTCTGGGGGCCGACGGCGTGACCTACGATTGTCGTCCGGAAACAGAGCGGACCGTGAATGAAATCCTGCGCTATTGCCGTCGTGTGGGTGCCGGTACCACAGGGGATTCGACGCAGATGGGTGCCGCAGCGGCGGCTGGCCTTATCCTTGCGATCTTTGCGATCAGTTCGGCCTCCGGCACAAACTGATCCTGCGTCAAAGGGCGGACCGACAGGCGGCCCGCCCTTGACCAACTGTGTTGTCTCAGGCGTTTTGCGCCGTCAGGGATCCGGTCACACGATCCAAAGACCATGCGCCCGCGCCAGCGATGGCAAGCGCCAGATACCCACCCGTCAGGGCAAGGTTTTTCAGGAACATCGTCATCTGCATCTGGTCGCTGGGCACATAGTGATACATCACACCCGACACCAGTGAGAAGATCCCCAGTGCCAGCGCGGCGATGCGGGTTTGAAATCCGACGATCAGGGCAATGCCACCGACGATTTCAAACAGGATGACCGGCCAGGCAAGACCAGCCGGAATGCCGCCGGACGCCATGTAACCCGCAAATCCCTGCACATCGCCAAGCTTGCCGATGCCAGCCATGACAAACAGCGCACCAAGCAACAGGCGGGCAATCAGCAGCCCGAAATTCGAGGAAAGAGTTGAGGACATTGAAGCATCTCCTTGGATAGGTCCGATGCCCTTGATCTAGTCTCTGCGCCAAGGATCAAACTGGCGCAGGCCCACAGGTTCTGTGCGTTTTAGCGAACGAGCCTTGTCAGTCCGAACCAATCAACTGAAGCCCGACAACCGCATCAGTTTTTTGGGACGATATACACTTTTCGAGCCTTTTCTACGCTGTCCAATCCACGTTTGACCGCAGGAATGGCTGGGCTCACCAACTGCCGCACCTGAGATGCCAGTGTTGACCGTTCAGATCGCGAACCGGTGGCTTTCAACATGGTGAGCGCGCGGTCGAAGTCTCCCGACGGACTGCGATAGCTTTCGACACCGGCGCGCCCTTGGGTCTTTTCGTTCTGAGCGTAGCGCTCATAGTGGACAGGCGCGAAAACCAACCCAAACCCGAAAAGCGGCCGAAGCAATCAGCGATGGATGCGTACCGCGCCAGCCGTTCCTGGGTTTCAGAGTTATTCCTCCTCGGTGGCGTCCTCGTCACCCTGATCCGCGATCCATGCCACGGACACGACCGTTTCTCCGGCGCCAGTGTTGAACACCTTCACGCCACCGGCGCTGCGGGAACGGAAGGAAATCCCTTCGACCGGCACGCGGATCGACTGGCCGGTGGATGTGGCCAGCATGATCTGATCGTCCAGTTCGACCGGGAAACTCGCCACGATCTCGCCGCCGCGCATACTCTTTTCCCATGCGGTCACGCCCATGCCGCCACGCCCGCGAACCGGGTAGTCGTGGCTTGAGGACAGCTTGCCCAAACCCTTGGCGGTGATGGTCAGCAACAGGTTCTCTGCTGCCGACATCTCGGCGTAGCGTTCCTGTGGCAGCGCGCTGTCCGCATTGCCTTCTTCTTCGTCAGAGGCCTCCGCGTCGTCGGCAATCCCGGCCATGGCGCGGCGCATTTTGAGGTAAGAGGCGCGTTCGTCGGATTCGGCGTCGAAGTGGCGGATCACTGACATCGACACGACCTCATCTCCATTCGACAGGCGAATGCCGCGCACGCCGGTGGAATTGCGCGAGTTGAACACCCGCACTTCGGGCACGGGGAAACGGATGGCCCGGCCAGAGTTGGTGACCAGCATAACGTCATCGTCTTCGGAACAGATGCGCGCGTTGATCAGGCGGGTGTTCTCATCCTCGCCCTCGAATTTCATCGCAATCTTGCCGTTGCGCATGACATTCGTGAAGTCCGACAGGCGGTTACGGCGCACCGACCCCTTTGACGTGGCAAAGACAATCTGCAGATCGTCCCAATCATCCTCATCCCGGTCGACCGGCATGATCGCCGCGATGGACACACCCGGCGGGATTGGCAGGATGTTTACGATGGCCTTGCCCTTGGACGTGCGACCGCCCAGCGGCAGGCGCCAAGTCTTCAGTTTGTAGGCCATGCCGTCGGTGGTGAAGAACAGCAGTTGCGTATGGGTATTGGCGACGAAGAGTGTGGTGACGACGTCGTCATCCTTGGTCGCCATGCCGGACAGGCCTTTGCCACCGCGTTTCTGCGCACGGAAATCGGCCAGCGCAGTCCGCTTAATGTAACCGGATTGGGTGACCGTGACGACCATGTCCTCACGTTCGATCAGGTCCTCGTCTTCCAGATCGCCTGCCCATTCGGTGATCTCGGTGCGGCGCGGCACGGCGAATTCATCGCGGATCGCGCGCATCTCGTCGCTGATGATCGTCATAATGCGTTCACGGCTGGACAGGATGTCGAGGTAATCCTTGATCTTGGCGGCAAGGTCTTCCAACTCATCCGTCACTTCCTTGACGCCCAATTGGGTCAGGCGCTGCAAGCGAAGTTCAAGGATCGCGCGGGCCTGTACCTCGGAGAGGTTGTAGGTGCCGTCGTCGTTCGCCGTATGGGTCGGATCGTCGATCAGCGCGATGTAGGGCAGGATTTCCTCTGCCGGCCAGCGCCGGGTCATCAGTTTTTCCCGGGCCTCGGCGGCGTCGGCACTGGCGCGAATGGTTGCCACGACCTCATCGACGTTGCTGACCGCGACGGCCAGACCACAAAGAATGTGTGACCGCTCCCGTGCCTTGCGCAGCAGATAGGCGGTGCGGCGCGCAATAACATCCTCACGGAAGTCTATGAAAGCGCTAAGAAATCCATAAAGCGTCAGTTGCTCAGGCTTGCCGCCGTTCAGGGCCAGCATGTTGCAACCAAAGCTGACCTGCATGGGCGTGAACCGGAACAGTTGGTTGAGCACCACTTCGGCCGTCGCATCTCGCTTCAGCTCGACCACGACCCGCACGCCGTCCCGGTCGGATTCGTCCTGAACGTGGGCGATCCCCTCGATCTTTTTGTCGCGCGCGGCCTCTGCGATGCGTTCGATCATCGTGGCCTTGTTCACCTGATAGGGTATCTCGTCGATGACGATGGCGTAGCGGTCCTTGCGCAACTCCTCGATCCGCGTCTTGGCACGGATGATGACGCTGCCGCGACCTTCCAGATAGGCTTTGCGCGCCCCGGAACGGCCAAGGATCACACCGCCGGTCGGGAAATCCGGGGCGGGGATGTATTCGATCAACTCTTCGACCGACAGGTCCGGGTTTTCGATCAGCGCCAGCGTCGCGTCGATGACCTCGCCCAGATTGTGCGGCGGAATCCGGGTTGCCATGCCGACGGCAATCCCTTCGGCGCCGTTGACCAGAACGTTGGGATAGCGGGCGGGCAGAACCGTCGGCTCGCGCTCCTTGCCATCGTAATTGTCCTGAAAATCAACGGTTTCCTTGTCGATGTCGGTCAACAGGGCCAGCGCGGATTTGGCAAGGCGGCTTTCGGTGTAGCGCATCGCGGCGGGCGGATCGCCGTCCATGGAGCCAAAGTTGCCCTGACCGTCGATCAGCGGCAGTGACATGGAGAAATTCTGCGCCATGCGGACCAGCGCGTCATAAATCGCGGAATCGCCATGCGGGTGGTAGTTACCCATGACTTCGCCCACGGATTTCGCGGACTTCCGATAGGATTTGTCGGGCGTATAATTGCCCTCATACATGGCGTAGAGGATGCGCCGGTGCACAGGTTTTAGGCCATCGCGCAGGTCTGGAATCGCACGGCTGACAATGACCGACATGGCATAGTCGAGGTAGCTCGACTTCATCTCGTTTTCGATCGAGATCGAAGGCCCCCGATATTCCGGGCGGTTTTCTTCTTCGTTCTCAGGGGGTTCTGGCGTATCGCTCACGTAGGGGGCCTGTTGGTTATTCTGCCATATATTGTTGGGGAACTTATATCAGAGACTAGGGATGGGGTGCAATGGTTCCGCAGTGGATGGCCCGTTAGCAGCCGCCTGCACCCGCTGCTAACACGCTGTTTTTATTGTAAACTAAAGATTCCCTTGGCAGCATTTGGGAACGAGTTGAAAAAAAAGAGGTAAAAACAATGCAGGAGTCCGAAACCGAACTGATGCTCCGTGGCTACGGCCTGACAACGGCCGAGTTCTTTTACCGGATGCCGGATTACCGCAACGTGCTGAACAGCTACATCTGGCAGGACTACGATCTGGCGCCGGACCATCCCAAACTCTTCGGCTTCATCGAATTCTGGCAGGACACGATCGACGGTCCGCTGCATTCGGTGCGCTTTACGCACCGCAAGATGATTTCGCCGGGGGAATGGCGCAACGTTGTCGGTGAGTTCCGCTATCACTGAGACGATTTAGAGCATGGGCCGGCGCGGATCATCGCGTGATCGCGCCAGCCTCAACCAATCCGAAGTGCGGGGCAGGACCGCCCATGTGTCCGTGACGAAGATTAGATTGCGTCAGGATCAGGGAATAATGCGCGAGTATTTCACGCCTTCCAGCGTCGCGCCCACGCGCAGACCGGACTGACCAAAGATCACCGCGATCACCGGGGCAAGCTGCGTTGTCGTTTCCGCCGCCAGCGTCTCGCCCTGGCTGGGTGTGGCATAGAGGATATTGGCGCCAGCTGCATAGCCGCCGGACCGGCGGAAGGTTTCCAGCGCTTCGTTGGTCATGAAGAACAAAACGTGGCTGTATTGCTGGCCGCCGATCTGCAGGCCGCCCGAGGCCTTGACCACCGAATAGTAATCCACCGTCGCGCCGTTGATCCGCAGTGCGCCCTGACCAAAACCGCCGCCCAAGCCAAGCCCGGCCTCGGTGACAAGCGGCATCACCAGCATGCCGGCGGATTTCGCGGCCAGATCCCGTGTCGCCGGATAGTTGGTGTAGAGCTGCGAAAGGGTTGCATCGACCCGTGCGTCGATCCGCGCAGGCCCTGCGCCGCCAATGCCATTGGCGCAAGCGCCCAGCAGCATGGCCGCGCCCAAGCCGAAAGTCACATGTCGTCTGGAGAGTGTCATAGGTCCGCCCGTTTCTTGAAAACCTCAAAAATCCGGCTGTTTCGCCGGTTGCGCCGTAATATAGGCGCGTGGAGCAAGCTTGTCACGACATGTTGTGGTTTATCGGCAGGGGATCGCCGCGATGTGTTCACCCATTCAACAGTCGCGCCGCCGCCGGGGCGAAATAGGTCAGCACCCCGTCACATCCAGCGCGTTTAAAGCTGGTCAGGCTTTCCAGCATGACCTTCTCGCCGTCGACCCAGCCACGCTCTCCGGCGCCCGCGATCATCGCGTATTCGCCCGACACCTGGTAGGCGAAGGTCGGTGCGCCGAACATCTCCTTGGCGCGGCGGCAGATGTCGAGATAGGGCATGCCCGGTTTGACCATGACCATGTCCGCGCCTTCCTGCAGGTCCCGTGCGATCAGCCGCATGGCCTCGTCCGAATTTCCCGGATCCTGCTGATAGGTTTTCTTGTCGCCTTTCAGCGCGCCGGAGGCGCCCACGGCATCCCGGAATGGCCCGTAGAAGCCTGAGGCGTATTTCGCAGCATAGCTCAGCAGCAGAACGTTCTGATGACCAGAGGATTCCAGCGCAGACCGGATCGCGCCGATCCTGCCGTCCATCATGTCACTGGGTCCGATGATATCGGCCCCGGCCTCGGCCTGTGACAGCGCCTGTTTCACCAGCGCCTCGACCGTGCGGTCATTCACGATCTCGCCGTCTTCGACAAAGCCGTCATGGCCGTTGATGTTGTAGGGGTCCAGCGCCACGTCGGTCATTACCGCCATGTCGGGAACGACCTCCTTGATCGCCCGGGTGGCGCGGTTCGACAGGTTGTCCGGGTTCCACGCCTCTGCGCAATCCTCGGTCTTCAGCGAGGGGTCGGTGTAGGGAAACAGGCAGATCGACGGGATACCCAGCGCGTAGGCCCCCTTGGCCGCCTCGACAACCTTGTCCACAGACAGACGGTTGACGCCTGGCATGGAGGCGATCGGCTCGACCACGCCTTCGCCGTCCCGAACAAAGACTGGCCAGATGAAATCAGCCGGGCTCAGCGTGGTTTCCTGCACAAGCGCGCGGATCGCGGGGGTGCGGCGCAGGCGGCGCAGGCGGGCGGCGGGATAGGGGGCAAGGGTCGGTTGCATGGCAAATCCTTCTCGGCGTCACCTTTGGGTGACATGGAACGCGGGAGGCGACAAGGGCCATTGCAGAGCCTGCACCCGCACGCCATAAGCGGTCTGGGCTGAGAATTACGACCAATAGAAAGAGCAGGCCTTTGGACTGGTACGGCACCGTCTTCGAAGTGATCGACTTGCGATCCTTCTCGAACCTCTGGTTCTGGATCATGTTGGCCGTGTTCTGGTCCTCGACCAGTCACTGGGTCCTTGGCGTGCCATACGACATGGTCAGTCGAGCCCGCCGGAGCGGTGGGCAGGCAGAGCAGGATCTCGAAGACCTCGTGCGCATCAACACGAACCGCCTGCTGTTCATTGCCGAGGAATCCGGCCTTTGGGTCGTGGCCATCGGATCCGCCTTTCTGACGGCAATGGTGATCCTTGGCTTCTTTTATTCCCTGGAATGGGCACAGGCGGTGTTCCTGCTGGCCTTTCCGATGACCATCGTGGGTTTGCTGAGCGTGTTTTCCGCACGCAGAATCCGCCGGGGTGAGAATAGTGGAGAGGCGCTGTGGCGTCGTCTGCGGATCCACCGGATGATCACGCAGTTCATCGGCGTGATCTCGATCTTCATCACCGCGCTCTGGGGCATGTATGTCAACCTGACGGTGCTGGTGATCTGAGGCGTCACATGCGCGGTTGACGCCGGGTGTCCGGCGCGCCATGTCAGCGCTCATGACGCAGAACCGGATCATCATGGGCGGCGCGCCCGAGGGGTTTGACGCCCGTCTCGTGCTGGACGAAGTCGACAAGGCCGCAGGGCCCGTCATTCACATCGCCCGCGATGACAAGCGGCTTGCGGCGATGCGCGATGCTTTGACCTTCTTTGCGCCGGATATGCCGGTGGTGGTTTTTCCCGCCTGGGATTGTGTGCCATATGACCGCGTGTCGCCCAATGCCGACATTTCGGCCGCGCGCATGGCGACACTGGCGGGGCTGGTGCATGGCATGCCGGGGCGGTTCGTTCTGCTGACCACCCTGTCGGCGGCGATGCAGTACCTTCCCGCCCGTGAGATCCTGCGAGAAGCCGCGTTCTCTGCGCGGGTCGGGGATCGGGTGGACGAAGAGGCGCTGCGCAACTTCCTCGTCCGCATGGGTTTTTCGCAGGCGCCCACCGTGACGGAACCGGGCGATTACGCGATCCGCGGCGGCATCATCGACATCTATCCGCCGGGCGATGGTGGGCCGGTTCGGCTGGATTTCTTCGGCGACGTTCTCGACGGCGCGCGGCGGTTCGATCCTGCCTCTCAACGGACCACGGAAAAACTGGACGTGGTCGAATTGGCCCCGGTGTCCGAAGTCATTCTGGACGAGTCGGCCATTACCCGGTTCCGGCAGAATTACCGGATCGAATTTGGCGCGGCGGGAACCGATGATCCGCTGTATGAGGCCGTCAGCGCGGGGCGCAAGCACGCTGGTGTCGAACACTGGCTGCCGTTCTTCCACGAACGCCTGGAGACCCTGTTCGACTATATGCCGGATGCGCCGGTGCTGTTTGACGATCAACTGACGCCTGCGCGCCTGTCGCGCTGGGACAGTATTGCGGATCAATATGATGCGCGCCGCCATGCCATGAGCCAGAAAAAGACGCTGGGCAGCAGCGTCTACAAACCCATTTCACCGGACCTGCTGTATCTGGACGATGCGCATTGGACCAAGGCGATAGGTCCGCGTCGGCAAGTGCAATTCCATCCGCTGCCGCAGGCCTCCGGTCCCGGCGTGGTGGATGCGGGCGGGCGCATCGGGCGCAATTTTGCACCCGAACGCCAACAGGAAAACATCAGCCTTTTTGCTGCCTTGGCGGATCATGTGAAGGCACGGATGCAGGACGGTCCGGTTCTGATCGCTTCCTACTCCGAAGGCGCGCGCGAACGTCTGACCGGGTTGATCGAGGATGAGGGCCTGGCCGAAGCGATCCCGGTCACCAATGGCACTCGGATCGGCAAGCGCGGGTTGCACCTGGCGGTCTGGTCTCTGGAGGCCGGGTTTGACGCGCCTTATCCTGAGGCCGGACCAAAGGGGCGTCTGACGGTCATTTCGGAACAGGACGTTCTGGGCGACCGGTTGATCCGTCAGCCCAAGAAACGCCGCAAAGCCGAGAATTTCATCACCGAGCACCAGTCGCTGTCACCCGGTGATCTGGTGGTTCACGTCGATCACGGGATTGGCCGGTATCTGGGGCTGGAGGTCGTGACGGCGGCGGGTGCGGCGCATGAATGCCTGCTGCTGGAATATGCCGAAGGCGCCAAGCTGTACCTGCCGGTCGAGAATATCGAACTGCTGTCCAAATACGGCCACGAAGAGGGGCTGCTGGATAGGCTGGGCGGCGGTGCGTGGCAGGCCAAGAAGGCCAAGCTGAAGGAACGCATTCGCGAGATGGCGGATCGTCTGATCCGCATCGCGGCCGAACGCGCCCTGCGCAAGGCGCCGATCATGGACCCGCCGCCGGGGGCCTACGAAAGCTTTGCCGCGCGTTTCCCCTATCAGGAAACCGACGACCAGATGAAGGCCATCGAGGATGTCATGGAAGACATGCACTCGGGCCAGCCGATGGATCGCCTGATCTGCGGCGACGTGGGCTTTGGCAAGACCGAGGTCGCCATGCGCGCGGCCTTTGTCGCCGCCATGTCCGGTGTGCAGGTGGCGGTGATCGCCCCGACGACACTGCTGGCACGCCAGCACTACAACAGCTTTGCCGAACGGTTCCGGGGGTTTCCGCTGCAGGTGGCGCCGCTGTCGCGCTTTGTCCCGCAAAAGCAGGCGGCGTTGACACGCGATGGGATCGCCAAGGGATCAGTCGATATTACCGTTGGTACCCATGCGCTGCTGGCCAAGGGGATCCGGTTCAACAATCTCGGCCTCCTGATCATCGACGAGGAACAGCGCTTTGGCGTGCAGCACAAGGAACGGCTGAAGCAGTTGCGGTCGGACATTCACGTGCTGACGCTGACGGCGACACCGATCCCGCGCACGCTGCAACTGTCCCTGACGGGGGTGCGCGATCTGTCGATCATCGGCACTCCGCCCGTCGACCGTCTGTCGATCCGCACCTATGTCAGCGAATTCGATCCCGTCACCATCCGCGAGGCTCTGCTGCGCGAACACTATCGCGGCGGGCAGTCGTTTTTCGTGGTGCCGCGCCTGACGGATATCCCCGAGGTCGAGGAATTCCTGAAGGATCAGGTTCCGGAGGTCAGCTATGTGATCGCCCACGGCCAGATGGCAGCAGGCGAGCTGGATGAGCGCATGAACGCCTTTTATGACGGCAAGTTCGATGTGCTGCTGGCCACGACCATTGTGGAATCCGGCCTCGATATTCCCACGGCCAACACCATGGTCGTGCATCGCGCCGATATGTTCGGCCTCAGCCAGCTTTATCAGATCCGGGGCAGGGTGGGCCGGTCCAAGACCCGCGCCTATGCCTATCTGACCACCAAACCGCGCGCCAAACTGACCCAGACCGCCGAAAAGCGCCTGCGGGTTCTGGGCAGCATCGACACCTTGGGCGCGGGCTTCAGCCTCGCCTCGCAGGATCTGGACATTCGCGGCGCGGGCAACCTCTTGGGAGAGGAACAGTCGGGCCAGATGCGCGACGTGGGCTACGAGTTGTACCAGTCGATGCTGGAAGAGGCGATTGCCAAGATCCGTGCCGGTGAGATGGAAGGCCTCAGCGAGGCCGACGATCAATGGGCGCCGCAGATCAACCTTGGCGTCCCCGTGCTGATCCCCGAGGACTACGTGCCGGATCTGGATGTGCGCCTGGGCCTGTATCGCCGCCTGTCTTCGCTGACCACCAAGGTTGAACTTGAAGGTTTTGCCGCAGAGTTGATCGACCGTTTTGGCAAGCTGCCGCGTGAGGTGAACACCCTGCTTCTGGTCGTGCGGATCAAGGCCATGTGCAAACGGGCGGGCATTGCCAAGCTGGACGGCGGGCCGAAGGGCGCGACGATCCAGTTCCACAACGACAAATTCGCCTCGCCTCAGGGGCTGGTGGAATTCATCAACGCGCAGAATGGTCTGGCCAAGGTCAAGGACAACAAGATCGTCATTCGCCGGGACTGGAGCCGTGACAAGGACAAAATCCAGGGCGCCTTTGCCATTGCCCGCGATCTGGCCGAAAAACTGGCCGCGGAAAAGAAAAAGGCCAAGGCCTGACGCCTTGGCCCGTCAATCGGGCGCTCTATTGCGCAGCACCGTCAGTAGGGTAGATCGCTCAGCCGGGCGGTCGGGTCGACAGCCGCGGCAAGATCCAGATAACCGCCGTCCACCTGATCCAGAGGCGCGGTTTTTGTGCGGGCGGATCCGCTGGGCGTATAAAACTGACAGCCCTCGCCGGTCATGTCATTTGTGATGACCTCGACATTGTCGCCCCAATCTTCGGAGGTCCAGTTCACGAAGTTTTCCTGCCAATAGTCGTTCACCGTCGCGCTTTCATCCCGTTCCCAGGCTTTCTGATTGGCGCAGGCGCGGCGAAAATCCCGTTCACTCATGGTCAGGCCGGCATTGCGCAATGGGCCGACCCTGATGTCCCAGCGCCCGGCCTGATCCACGGTTTCGACGTACATCATGCGGTCCGGCGGCGTGCGCAGCATCGCGGCCACCAGCGAGGGTTTCAGATGTTCGCCGTCCTCGAACCCGCGGTTCTGCATCAGATCCTCAATGGTGCGGGCCAATGTTTCCATCGCCAGCGCATAGGCCTGATTGACCATGCGTGCCTCATAGCGGCCGTCCGGCACCTGCAGATCGAAGGCGTGAAAGCCCAGCCGCGCGGTCGGATGCATGACCCGCCATTTGTACAGACCGCTTTCATGTGCGTGGAAACTGCCCGCCATGAACAACAGCGCGCAGGCGCTTTCGCATGTGGCGCGCTCCTCCAGTTTGGTCCCGATGCCAAGTTCGCGGAACATGGCGGCGAGCTTCAGCGCGTCGGGCACCGCGCCGCCGGGGCTGTCCAGACAAACCACAGCGACACCGTACTGCCCCTGATCGCGCCACCGTTGGATGGAGTCGCCAACAGCGCGGACAAGACGATCCCCGTCACCCGGCTGGAACTGACCTGTGATATAATGCGTGCAGGCGACCGTCGGGTCCGCGTCCTGAATGTCGAAGGCTTCGTTTGTCATGCCGACCACGCGCAGGTCGGCGGCCTGCGTGACCTGAGCGGGCAGAGTGAGCAGGCAGAAAAGAGTTGCGGCAAGACGTTTCATCGAAGGCGCTCCGGAAAATAAGTTCGATTTCAGTATTCCGCAGGCGTCACGCAGCGGTCAAACTCTCAAATGAGACAGGAGGTTGAGATGGCAAACGCAGAGGATCTGATCGGGACCTGGCGGATGGAATCCTGGACGCGGACCTCTGTGGCAACGGGGGTGGTTTCGGACGCGCAGGGGCCGAACCCCATCGGGTATGTCGCCTATCATGCCGACGGGCGGATGATGGCAACCGTGTTCCGCCGGGACCGTCCGGCGCGGGGCGATGCACCTTGGAGCGTGGAGCAAAAGGCGGAACTGTTCGACAAGATGCTGGCCTATGTCGCGTCTTACACGCTAGAGGCCGACAGGGTGGTGCATCACGTCGAAGGCGCGTGGAACCCGGATTGGGAGATCGACCTGTCCCGTCCCTTCAAGCTGACCGGTGACCGGCTGGAAATCAGCGGTGCGCCGGGGGTGGATCCCGTGACGCATGAAGAGGTGATCTATCGCATGACCTTTGTCCGGGTTTGACGGATGCGCAGCCAGTAATGCGAATTGCCACGTTCAACCTTCAGAACCTGCGCCTGCTGTCCGAAGGGGGGCCGCATCTGTTCGGCGCACGGGACAGGGATGATGACGAGGATCCGGCGCTGGACAGGGATGACCGCCGTCTGACGGCCGAAGTGCTGGCGCGGGCGGATGCGGACGTGGTCGCCCTGCAGGAGGTGTTCGATCAGGAGAGCCTGGATTTCTTTCACGACAGGTTTCTGGCTCCGTTGACCGCGCCTTATCCCTGGCGGAGATGTCTGCCGGGCAATGATGGCCGGGGTCTGGACGTCGCGGTGATGTCGCGCAGGCCTTGGGATGATCTGCGCAGTCATGCGGACCTGACAGTCGGCGATATCGGGCTGTCCATGCCGGAAGGGGTCGATCCGCTGCAACCGGTCTTTCGCCGGGATTGTCTGCAGGTCGGCTTTGGGGCGCTGACGGTCTTCATCGTGCATTTCAAGGCGCCGTACCCGGATCCCGAAAAAGCGTGGCAGATGCGCCGGGTCGAGGCCGAGGCCGTGGCACGCTTGGTCTCGCGGGCCGGCCCCCTGTGGCTGGTGGCCGGTGACCTGAATGAGCCGCAGGGTACAGATCGGGCGGTGGCGCCGTTGGAGGCGCTGGGAGAAAACCTGATGCTGCGGCTGCCAGAGGCAGAGCATTGGACCTATTTCCAGCCAGACACCGGGCGATGCGATACTCCCGATGGGCTGATCGCGTCAAAGGCGCTGGCAGAAAAATCGACGGGCCGCCGCCCCGAGGTTTTGCGCATGGGGCTGGGGTACGAAAGCGCCCGGTCGTCCGCCACGCGCCTTTCCGGCACCGGCGTCCATCGCCCACATGCAAGCGATCACGCTGCGGTGGTGATGGATTTGGAGGGGTTATGAGGTGGTGTCCACGCGTGGACAGGTTAGGGGGAATGCAAGATCAAGGGGTTACGGGGACGTTTTCACATTCCATTAACGGATTGGCCCTAAGGAAGTTCCGGTTTGGGGGGTGGTACGCGCAGCGTCTGGACCTCTTCGCCGGGGCATCCGTTAGGGAGTTCGAGGCAGTCGCATTTATGCGCAATCGGCGCGGCTGCTTGGAGACCGAGTTCCGTCAAAACCCTGGCCTCGTGTGCTCGGCACTGGGACAGTGTAAGATCCGCCAGTCCGCCAAGGGTCGGAACCTTGGCGCAGGCGTTACGGATCATCGAGTTCTCCACCTCCGGAAGGTTAGCGAGACGCCGCAGTTCTTCCATTTCAAGGGCTGTCTGGCAGGCATCGTGAATTTCCAGTGCGGTTACGCTGACGATAGTCAATGAGCCGACAACAGGCACGCTTTCGAGGGGCATTGACGCAATATTCCGGGTGGCATTCACGCCAGAGCGTTGAACGATCTTGGCTGATATCGTGTCAATCTTGTCGAGCGCTGCTGTGGGAAGTCGGGGCTCCTTGCGCAGTGTGGTGAGGTCTGTTGACGTTTCCAAAAGCGCGTTGGAGGTTTTCTGTAACTTCGCCCTGGCGGTGTCGAGGCTCGCTTTCGACTTGGCTAGTTCAAGCCCGAGTTTGCCCGCCTTGCGTTCTTGCGCATCCAGACTGGTCTGCAACTGGGCTATGCGCGCTTTGCTCTTTTTGCCGTCCAGTTCCAGTTGTTCGGAGCGCGTTCGTTCGGCCTGCAATTGGTTCCGCAAGTCATCAGAGCGCGATTTGGTTGCCTGTCTTTCCGCTTCCAGTTTGTCTGCACGTCGCGTGGCGTTCTTTTCGCTTTCACGTGCCTCTGCCAATTCCGAAGCTGCCGCAACGGCCGGTTGGATCGCAAGGCGTTGCGCTGCGGCGAGCATCAGGTTGGCGAGTGGTGCAAAGGCAATGGTGAGAAGGTTGAAACCAAGAGCGCAGACCACGGCCCACAATATGACCGCAGTTTTGGTAAGCCTGAAAAGACGCTTCAGTCCTGTGAGCATTTTTCGTGCAGGCTCCAGTAGGTCTCGTCCTTGGTCAGCGCACCGTTGAATGCATGGCCCGTCAGGGCGCTTGTTCCGGTTTTCGAGAAATGACAGGGGGCATCGGAATGCGCCAGAAAGAGCGCAAAGACATCTGGATTGGTCGTGTAGTAGGCCACCGTAATCAGGGGGGTCACGTTGTCATCCCTTTTGGCGTCGACATCCGCGCCAGCGGCGATCAATCGCTTTGCGATGGCCAGTTCGTTGGTCTTGTTTTGGGGGACCACGTGCAGCGCGGTGTTTCCATCAAAGTCGGTTTCACCAATTGCGGCGCCTGCCGTCAGGAGAACCTCGATTTCCAGAAGGTCCGCGCGCTCTGTCGCGCGCTGCAGCGGTTCGCGCCCCTTGCTGTCATCAGCATCCGGATCAGCCCCGCCAGCAAGCAAGGCCGCGAGGATCGGTGCGGAATTCGGACGGTCGGAAGTCAAATGCAGGGCGGTATCGGCGCAGGTTCCAGCGTAACAGGTGTCAGGCGGGATCCGTTTGTCCACCTCGCTGCCCCATACCAGAAGGTAGGAAACCACGGCGCTGTGCGAAGAGTCCCGTGCAGCATGGTGTAGTGGGGGCAGGCCCTCGACCGTGGTCAGAGAAACATCCGCACCATGTTGCAGCAAAGCGAGAACGGTCTCAGGGCGTGCGGTGCTGGCGGCAAGGTGAAGCGGAGTTTCCCCGGTCTCTGTCCGTTCTGTCAGACCGCGGTTCGAGGCCAGGCAAGTTTGCACATCCTGCACTTGTGCTGTTTCCCAAAATCCGGGTTTGAGCCAAACGGGGCAATCTTCGGCGACGGCCAAGGATGCAAAGGAAACAGCTACGAAAAAAATAGATAGAAACAGGTGCTTGTAGCGCATGAAAGAACTTTCGAAAAACCAGGCGGGAGCAAGCACCAAGGTGAGCGAGGAGCGCAAGTCATGTCAATGGCCGGAACAGAAAAGAGGCGCGCCTTTGTGCGGCGCGCCTCTGGTCATGAAGTGCTTTAGGGGTCAGGCCCGCCGGCGACGTCCGCCCGTGCGGCCGGCGCGACCGCGGCCTTCCTGGCCGGCCTTGGGGGCCTGGCGGTTGAATTCGATCCAGGCCGCCCCGCCGTCATCCTGGTTCATCAGGAAGTTGGCGGCGCGGATCGCCTCCATCTCCTTGCCCGGGCGCGCGTTGGTCGAGCCCATGCCAAAGAGGGTGACAAAGGTTTCGTCGTCCATGTCTTCGGGCAGGATGATTCCAGCGGCGGCCACCTCGGCCTTTTTCTCGGCGATCTTCACCGCATTCACCGGCAGCGCCACCGGGTTCATGATGGCGGAGGTCATGCCTGCGCCCATGGCCATCGGAAGGAAGGCGTTGTTGATGCCGTGCCGGTTGGGCAGGCCAAAGCTGATGTTGGAGGCGCCGCAGGTGGTGTTCACGCCGAGTTCCTCGCGCAGGCGACGCACAAGGGTAAAGACCTGATGCCCAGCGGTCGCCATGGCGCCGATCGGCATGACCAGTGGATCAACCACGATGTCATGGGCGGGAATCCCGAAATCGGCGGCGCGCTCGACGATCTTTTTCGCCACGGCAAAGCGGACCTCGGGGTCTTCGGAGATGCCGGTGTCGTCGTTGGAAATCGCCACTACCGGCACGTTGTATTTCTTGACCAGCGGCAAGACGAGTTCCAGACGCTCTTCCTCACCGGTCACGGAGTTCAGCAAGGGGCGGCCCTCGGCGGCGGCCAGACCGTTTTCCAGCGCGCCGGGCACGGAGCTGTCGATGCAGAGCGGGGTGTCGACGACCTTTTGCACGACCTCGACCAACTGCGTCATCAAGGTCGGCTCGACAAAGTTGTTGTCGGCGTAGCGCGGGTCTTCGGCCATCTTGTTGGAAAAGACAGCGCCCGAGTTGATGTCCAGAATGTTCGCCCCGGCGGCGGCCTGCGCGATGGCATCAGCCTCGACCCGGCTGAAATCGCCTGCTTCCAGCTCGACGTTCAGGATCTTGCGGCCCGTGGGATTGATCCGTTCCCCGATGACGCAGAACGGCTCGTCAAAGCCGATGACGGCGGTTTTCGTTTTCGACTCGACGATGGTGCGGGTCATTGAACTGGCTCTCCTGTCAGACGCGCGAGGATCCTGTCCAGCGCGGGGTCATTGAAATCCTGAATGGTGGCCTGTGCGCCGTGGGCGCGCAGATCCTTGTCCGTCAGACCTGATCGCAGGCCGACGGAATATGCGCCCGAGCCCACGGCGGCGCGCAGGCCAGAGGCGCTGTCCTCGAACGCCACGGCGCGGTGCGGGGCCACGTCCAGCGTGCGCATGGCGGCAAGATAGGGCTCCGGGTCCGGTTTGCCCCGCTCACATTCCTCGCCGATCACCACCACCTCAAAGGCGTCGCGCAGCCCGACCGCGCCCAACATCGCCTCTGCGTTCAGGCGGTTGGCATTGGTCACGACGGCCAGCGCCCAGCCCGCTGCCTGCGCCCATTCGATCAGCCGTTCCGCGCCGGGCATGGCTGGGTAGGGCCGTGGCAGGCGGTCGCGAAAGAGCGCCTCCTTGTGATCGGACAGGCCTTGCGGATCTTCGAGATCGGGCAGGAACTCGGCAAAGAAATCCGTGTTCAGCCGCCCGTGGACGTGGCGCATGTAGAACTCTTCGGTGATCTCGATGCCGTGCGGCTTCATGAGGTCAACGAAAACGTCCCGATGGATGTCATCGGTCATCAACATGGTGCCGTCCAGATCGAACAGCAGGGCCGGTCTTGTCATCAGCTCAACCGTGCGCCGCGGCGGGGCGGGCGCTGTCGCCGCCGTTTGCAATGGCCCATTCGGCGTTGGTCTTGATGCCGCCCAGCGGGAAGAAATGGACCTGCTCGATGTTGAAGTCGGGATTGGCGGCCTTGTGCGCGGCCAGTTGTTCCAGAACCTCGGTCGGCTCATAAGGCAGCAGCAGCTTGGTCACGTCCATGGCGCGTTTCTGCAGGACCTTGAGCGAAGGGCCGACACCGCAGGCGATGGCGAACTTGATCAGCGTCTGCAGCTTGGCGGGACCGGCGATGCCGATGTGGATCGGCAGATGGATGCCTTCGGCGGTCAGGCGGTTGGCCCAGTCGATGATGGGGCCCGCGTCAAAGGCGAACTGCGTGGCCAGCGCCATCTGCGCGTCGGTGCGGTCAGAGAAGGACTGCTTCCAGCGCAGCGCCTCCATCACCAGTTTGTCGCTGCCATCGGGGTCGATGTCCTTGTTGCCCTCGGGGTGGCCGGCCACGTGCAGGCGCTTGAAGCCTGCCTTGTCGAATAGGCCGCTCTCCATGAGTTGCATGGAGGAGTCGAAATCGCCATGCGGGGTGGCCACGCCACCGGCCAGCAGCAGCGCCTGTTCGACACCGGCCTCGCCCTGATACATGGCGATCCAGTTTTCCAGCGTCGCGGCGTCCTTGATGATGCGTGCCGGGAAATGCGGCATGACGTTGTAGCCGTCCGCCGAAAGACGCTTGGCCGTGGCGACCATTTCCTCGATCGGGGTGCCCTCGATATGGGCGATGTAGACGCGGGTGCCCTCGGGCAGGAGGCTGCGGAAATCCTCGACCTTGGCGGCGGTGCGCGGCATCACCTCGATCGAGTAATTCGCCATGAAGGCTTCGAGATCGGGATTGCCGGTACGCGGTGCGGTGTCGTTACGCTTGCGGAAGTTCAGCAGAGCCATCAAAGCCTCCTTGAGGGTCATGTTGCGGGCGGGCCTCAGGCCCAGCCATCATTGGCGATGAGCGTCTTGATCCGCTCCTGGTCGTATTCGGCTTCGAGCCGCGCGGCAGCGGCTTTGGCGGCTTCCATCGGATCGCCCTCGACCGTGCCGGAGGCAGCCTTGCGCCACTCGGCCAGGTAGGCGTCGGTTTCCGCGGCACCCGTCTTCATGGCCGCGCGGTCGATGGCCTGCTCAAACCGTTCGGGCAGTTGTACCTTTGCGCCGCGGCGGCCTTTGCCGACGATGACCTGCGCGGGGATGTCGCGCCAGTAGACGATGGTCAGTTCCGACATGGGTCCGATTCCCTGTTTGCTTGTGCCTGTTTACGCGCGGACCGCTCTTGCCTTGCGTCGTTTTTCGACCTGTCCCGCATCATGCGCGACAGCATAAGGGGCGCGAGGACGGGTTCCAACCGGGGTGAACCGTCGAATGCTTCACCAAGAAGATGAGTAGAATTGGCTCTGATGCCAGATTTTTGCCACGTCGTCGCGGTAAGAAGCCGCGTGTGATGCGGTGAAGAGGGGTGCGATGATCGCGGTCGAAGCTTTCAAACTGGCCTATGTGGCCCTGCCCAAGGCGGGGTGTTCTTCTGTGAAGAAGGCCTTGGCCATGGTCGATCCGGGCAAGACCGTGCCGGATAACCCGGACATTCAAACCTGGCATACGCTCTATCCCACGCGGCGCCTCCATCCGCGGATCTGGGCACGGTACGACGGGTACTTCCGCTTTTGCGTTGTGCGCGATCCCGCCAAACGCTTGATGAGCTGTTACACCGACATCGTGAAAAAGCGTGGGGCGCTGATCGACTCTCCGCGCGTGCGCGCGGCGCGGGGTCTGCCCGTGGCCCCGGATCCCGACACTTTCTTTTCGCGGCTGTGGCGCTATCGCAAGAAATCCTCGCTGGTCCGGCATCACGTTCTGGGGGCCTCGGTCTTTTTGGGTGAAGACCTGAAGGGCGGTTTTGACCGCGTGTACCGCACCGACGCGATGGACCAACTGGCAGAGGATCTGAGCCGCCGCACCGGGCAGGATGTTTCGATGCCCCATGCCAATTCCAGCGGCTCGGATCTGTCCCTTTTCGACTTGCAAGGGCGCACCATCGACCGGCTGCGTCCCCTGTTGGATGCGGAATACGCCTACCTGAGCGCGTATTATCAGAACCCGTTGGGACCAAAGCGACATCAAGCTTGCGCGATTCCAAACTCAGGCCTATCTTCAAAGGCAAGTTGATCTCGGAAAAGGCGCAAGAACATGGCGCCAAAGCGTCCCAAGGCAGCGGGCGCTTTCCCGAAACCGGTTGAGAGTCCCGCGCCGTCACGGCCCGATCCAAATGCGCTCTATGCCGCGCTGGATCTGGGAACAAACAGTTGTCGCATGCTGATTGCCCAGCCGAAGGGCAGCCAGTTTCATGTGATCGACAGCTTTTCCAAGTCTGTCCAGCTTGGGCAGGGGCTTGAAAAGTCTGGCAGGCTGAGCCGCGCGTCGATGGGGCGCACGGTGTCGGCCCTGAACGTGTGCCGTCAAAAGATTGAGCGCCACAAGGTGGTGCGGATGCGGCTGGTCGCGACAGAGGCCTGCCGCCGCGCCCGGAATGCGCGTGACTTCATCCGCCATGTGCGTCGTGAGACCGGCCTGAAGCTGGAGATCATCCAGCCCGAGGAAGAAGCCCGCTTGGCGGTGATCTCCTGTGCGCCGCTGGTGTCGACCAAGACGGAACAATTGCTGGTCGTGGATATCGGTGGCGGATCTACCGAACTGGTGTGGATCGATCTCAGCAAGGTCGCGCCACGGGATCGACCAAAAGCGATCATGCGTCTGCACGCGGGCTTTCATCCGCCTGACAGCCCGTTTCCGACGGCCAAGGTCGTAGACTGGATCAGTGTGCCACTGGGTGTGGCAACGCTGCGGGATCAGTTTTCGGACGTTCAGGATGATGCGGCGCGCTATGCCCTGATGAGTTGGTTCTTCGAGGAAAACCTAGCGGAGTTTGCGCCCTACAAGGACGAGCAGGCCCGCGAAGGGTTCCAGATTGTCGGCACCTCGGGAACCGTCACAACGGTTGCCGCCTCTCACCTAGGGTTGCGCCGCTATGACCGGAACAAGGTGGACGGCTTGCGCATGTCCTCGGACGAGATCGAAGCGGTCATCCAGCGCTATCTGCAGATGGGCCCGGCGGGACGGCGGCGGGATCCGCGCATCGGCCCGGACCGTCACGCGCTGATCATGAGCGGGTCGGCCATCCTGCAGGCGCTTTTGCGGCTCTGGCCGACGGATCGGTTGTCCGTCGCGGACCGGGGCCTTCGAGAAGGGCTTCTATATGCGCAGATGTCGGCGGACGGGGTGCTGGAAGACGGGCCGCTGTAAACCCGTCTTCTGATCCGTGTCGCAGGGTCAGGCCGTGGTTCTCATGATCTCGTCGAAGCCACCGAAAATCATGCGCTTGCCGTCAAAGGGCATTTCGAACGGTTCATCATCGCTCATCATCTTGCCCCAGCCCGCATCGCGCGCCTCTTTGGAGGGCCAGATGATATAGCCGGCGGCGACGCTTTCGCCGTCTTCCAGTTTGACGGCCATCGGCAGTGAGGTGACTTTCCCGTCCGGTACATCGCTGGGCCAGAGGTCGACCACCTCTGTGGCGCCGAAACCGATGAACATCTGCTGGGTCTCTTTCACAAAGGCGTCGTAGGCGGATCGCTTTGCATTTGGAACAGGGGCAAGGAAAATGTCGTAATATGGCATTGGTTTCTCCAATTCGCACGGGTGCAGCCAGTTTAGCGCGACTCCGCGCAGATAATGCAACATTTCCCAGCCAGCGCTTGCTGGCCCGAGTCGCAATGGCGTATGCGATGGGTTCCAACAGAAGGCACGCGTGGCAATGGCGAAGAAACCTACTGGCAAGAAATCCTCTGGTCGCGGGCAGCGTGACCTGAAGGTCAAGGTCAAGACAGCCCGCGGCCGCACCATGTCGTCCACCCTCTGGCTGCAGCGACAGTTGAACGATCCCTATGTCAAACGCGCAAAGGAAGAGGGTTATCGCGGGCGCGCAGCCTTCAAGATCCTTGAAACGGATGACAAGTACCGGTTTCTGGTGCCTGGGGCGCGTGTTGTCGATCTGGGCTGTGCGCCGGGCGGTTGGTGCCAGGTGGCCGTGCCGCGCGTGAATTCCTTGGGCGATCGGCCCGGTAAAAAGCAGGGCTATGTACTGGGCATCGATCTGCAGGAAGTGGATCCGATTCCGGGTGCCGAAATCCACCAGCTGGATTTCATGGAGGACGGAGCGGACGAAAAGGTCAAGGCGTGGCTGGGCGGCAAGGCCGATGTTGTCATGTCTGACATGGCGGCCTCATCCTCTGGCCACAAGCAGACGGATCACCTGCGCATCATTGCGCTGTGTGAGGCGGCAGCGGAACTGGCCTTCGACGTGTTGGAAGAGGGCGGCACCTTTGTCGCCAAGGTCTTGGCCGGTGGCGCTGAGGGGAGCCTTCAGACGGTCCTGAAAAAGCGCTTTGAAAAGGTGGCGAACTTCAAACCGCCTGCAAGCCGGTCCGACTCTTCCGAAAAATTCGTCGTCGCGACGGGGTTTCGGGGCTGAGCGAAGCGATGGCACGCGTCCGGATGCGCAGGGCGTCGTCCGGCGACAGGATATCCACCTTGCGTCCAGCGGACTCGACGTCCGGCGGGGCGTTCTCGCTCCGGAAAAGGCCGAATAGCCGCGCATGACGATCGTTGCGCAGCGACGGGTCGTCCGTCGTGAATGATGACATGGCAGTGTCCTAAGGTCAGGGTCAAGCAGACTGACCCCGCGATAGCAGATAGCAGGCAGGCACGCATAAGGCAAAGCACCGCCGATTTTCGCCAATTTGAGGGATTGACCGGCAGCCGTTCAAAGGTCTGGATGGGCCGAAAAACCGGGGAGCGCGATGAAAACGATACTTTGCTACGGCGACAGCAATACACATGGCACCGCGCCCCTGCCGGCACCGGGTGTCGATCTGCGCCACCCGCCCGGGGACCGCTGGCCCGATTCCATGGCGGCGGCCCTTGGGGCAGGATATCGCGTCATAGATGAGGGGCTGCCCGGGCGGACCACGGTGCATGACGACGTTGTCGAAGGCGGCGTGCGCAACGGGCTGACGGTGTTGCCGGCGGTTCTGCACAGCCACAAACCCATCGACCTGATGGTGCTGATGCTGGGCACGAATGACCTCAAGATCCGGTTTTCGGTCTCGGCATGGGAAATCGCGCGATCGGTCGAACGGCTGGCGCAGGTCGCGCGGGCAGAGGGTGTGGTGTCCGATATCTTGCTGATTTCACCCGCGCCTGTTCGGGAATGTGGCGCACTCCGTGATGTCTTTGCCGGGGCCGAGGCGCGGCAGGAGGGCCTCGACGGTTTTATCCAGGCGGCGGCAGAGCGTCAGGGGGCGGGTTTTGTCCGCGCCGGGGATCACGTCACCGTGTCAGATCAGGATGGGGTGCATTGGGCCGCGCAGGACCATCGCGATTTTGGCAAGGCGCTGGCCAGGGTCGTCGCGGACCGTCTGGCGTGAGGGGTTTTGCGCTTCTCCTTTTGCTCGCAGCCTGCGCAGCCCCCGCGCCGGATAGCGGTCCATTGCCCCTGCGTAATCCAACGGCGCCTGTGGCCTCTCAGGTGGATGCAACGGCGCAGCGCCTGTCAGGCGATTGGGTCGTGGTTCAGGGGGCGGGTCTGCGCCCGGGGGCCGTGCTGCGCTTTGAAGTGGATCAGGTTAGGATTGACGGGCAAGTCGTTGATTTTAATGCCGGGAAGCAGGGGCGCTTTTCCCTCGGCGGGCAGGAATACTGGGTCTACTGGCTGGACGCTGACAATCGCACGGCCGCCATTGGCGACCCGGATGGCCGCCGGGTTTGGATCATGGACCGAACCGGGAAACCGGGGGAACGGTTGCGGGCGGCGCGCGAAATACTTGAGTGGTACGGCTACGATTTGAGCAGGCTGCCCGCGACGTGAGGCCTGCTGAAGGTGGGCCCTTGCAGGACACGCTTACGATCCGGGAGGCAGAACCCGTAACATCGGACGGTTTCTGCACGGAAAAGCGCCCATCCTGCAGGACGGATTCGTGAACAAGCTGCAATCTGGGCGCGTGTTCAGCGTGAATATGGGAGAGACAGGTGGCTAAACGGGCAGCAATCATCGGCGGCGGTGTCATTGGCGGCGGCTGGGCCGCGCGTTTTGCGCTGATGGGGTGGGATGTGCGGGTTTTTGACCCCGATCCAGAGGCCGAGCGCAAGATTGGCGAGGTCATGGCCGGTGCGACGCGGGCCTTGCCGATGCTCTACGAGGCACCGATGCCCGCAAGGGGCACTATCAGCTTTCACGACACGCTGGCCGAGGCGGTGGATGGCGCTGCCTACGTGCAGGAGAGCGTGCCGGAAAGGTTGGATCTGAAACTGAAGGTCTACGCTGACATTCAGGCGCAGATCGGCGCGGAGGTTGTTCTGGCCTCGTCGACGAGCGGGTTCAAACCCTCCGAGTTGCAGGAAGGATCAATGCGGCCGGGGCAGATCGTGGTCGCGCATCCCTTCAACCCGGTCTACCTGCTGCCGCTGATCGAGCTCGTGCCCGGTGAGAAGGGTGATCCGAAAACCATTGAACGCGCGAAGAAAATCCTGACAGAGATCGGCATGTACCCGCTGCATGTCCGCGCTGAAATCGACGCCCATATCGCTGACCGCTTTCTGGAGGCCGTCTGGCGAGAGGCGCTGTGGCTGGTCAAGGACGGCATCGCAACCACAGAGGAAATCGACAATGCCATCCGCTATGGATTCGGTCTGCGGTGGGCGCAGATGGGCCTGTTCGAGACCTATCGCGTGGCAGGCGGCGAGGCTGGAATGCGGCATTTCATGGCGCAGTTCGGACCCGCGTTGGAATGGCCTTGGACCAAGCTGATGGATGTACCGGAATTCACCGACGAACTTGTGGACCTTATTGCGGACCAGTCCGATGCGCAGTCCGGGCACAAATCGATCCGCGAATTGGAGCGCCTGCGCGACGACAACCTTGTGGCCATCCTGCGCGCGCTCAAGGGGCAGGGTGCGGCGGCAGGTTTGTTGATCCGCGACCATGACGACAGCCTGCGCGCGCCGCTGGCGGAGGATATGCCGATGGTGACGGTCCGGCGGGTTGTGCCGGTGGACTGGACCGATGTGAACGGCCACATGAACGAAGGCCGCTATGGGCAGGTCTTTTCCGACGCGTCGGAGGAGTTGATGTCTCATGTCGGTGCCGATCGGGCCTATATAGAGGCGGGAAACAGCTATTTCACCGCCGAGACGAACATCAAGTACCTGTCGGAAACCCATGCAGGCGAAGAGATAATCGTTGAAACCACTGTCACACTGGGCGAGGGCAAGAAGTTGCGCCTCTGGCATGAGATGAAGCGCGCTGAGAATAGTGAGGTTCTGGCAAGCTGCGATCAGTTCCTGCTGCACGTGTCGTTGGAGACAAGGCGCTCTTGTCCGCCGCTGGATCACGTGCGAGAGAATGTCGAACGGTTGGCGCAACGTCACGCAACATCCCGGTGATGCGGCCAGCCCTTGATGCGTTTAGGGATGATTCTGCCGAAGCACGCAGGGAACAAGATGCAACCCAGGGACTTTCTGACCACATTGTTCGAGGCAGCAGTCGAAGCGGCTGACCCGAAAAAAGCTTTGTCAGGCGTCCTGCCAGACAAGCCCAAGGGGCGAACGGTGGTTGTGGCCCTGGGTAAGGGGGCTGCGCAACTGGCGGCTTCTTTTGAGGACCTGTGGCAAGACCCGGTCGAGGGGGTTGTCGTGACCCGCTATGGGTATGCCACGGCCTGCCGGCATCTTCCTGTGCTGGAGGCATCACATCCGGTGCCTGACGCCGCGGGGTTAGAGGCATCGGCGGCGGTTCTGAAGGCGGTCGAGGGGCTGACGTCGGATGATCTGGTGGTTGCGCTGGTCTGCGGCGGGGGCTCTGCACTGTTGCCTGCGCCCCCGGATGGGCTGACGCTGGAGGATGAACAGGCGCTGAACCGGGCGCTGCTTGCCTCGGGCGCGCCGATCAGCGTGATGAACGCGATCCGCAAACACGTCAGCCGGATCAAGGGCGGACGGCTTGCGGCGGTTGCGCATCCGGCGCGGGTGGTTTCCCTGGTGGTGTCCGATGTTCCCGGCGATGACCCGGCGCAGGTCGCCTCTGGCCCGACGGTGCCGAACGACGTCAGTCGTGAGGATGCGCTTGCGATGATCGAGGCGCGAAATATCGAACTGCCAGAACGTATTATGGCGCATATCTCAAGCGATTCCAGCGCCGCGCCGCATCCCGATTCGTCGTGTTTCGAAGGCCATGAGATGCATGTGATCGCCTCTGCGCGCTTGTCGCTGGAGGCAGCGGCAGAACGGGCCGAGAGCCTGGGCATTCCTGCGGTCATCCTGTCAGATGCCATCGAAGGCGAAGCGCATGACGTGGGCCAGGTGCACGCAGCAATCGCGCGCGAGGTTGCCCTTCGTGGACGGCCTTTTGCCGCGCCTGTGGTGATCCTGTCCGGGGGGGAAACCACGGTGACTTTGGGCAAGGAACCCGGCCGCGGCGGGCGGAACACGGCCTTTCTGATGGGACTGGCCGAGGGGATCGAGGATCTGGACGGCGTGACGGCCTTGGCCGCCGATACCGACGGGATCGACGGCACCGAGGACAATGCCGGGGCGTTCGTCGACGGAGGCAGCTTTGCCCGTATGCGGGCCAAGGGGAAGGATCCGCGCGGCTTTGTCCGGCGGCAGGATCCCTATAGCGCCTTTGACCTGATCGGCGACATCTACGCGCCCGGGCCCACCGGGACAAATGTTAATGATTTCAGGGCGATCCTGATCAAACCTCAAGCATAGTCGTAGCCAAGCGCCGCTTCGGTCTGCAGATCCAGCTCACTGCGCAGCAGATCGAGGTCGGCCTCTTCCAATGTCGCGGGTGTGACCGGCCTTTGGTCGACCGAGGCGAGGAATTTTGACCCCAGACGCTTGTGAACGGGACGCATTTCTCCCGGTGGCGGGGCCAATTCCAACACGGCGTTGAGATCGGACAGAAAACGATCCGGAGCGCGCTGGACCGCCTCCATCCGGCATAGAACCACGGTGCAGCCCCGGTTCAGATAGGAGAGCAGCGCCGCCAGCTTTGCCTGGCGTAGGGCAAAGAGATTGGCAAACGGCAAGCCGGTCAGGGGATGGCGATCCTGTTGCAGCGGCATCCCTTGTCCACCAAGCGCGGCCACCTGCGGGAAATAGCGTTTGCGATCCGCAATGGTACGCCATTCCGCGCGTAGGAACTCGTCAAAGGGCAAGGCCTGCATCGCGGGGGGGCAGTGCCACGGTTTTGCGTGCATCGACAGCGCCCAGGTCCGCGCATCGCGCACGGTACAGATCACGGCCACATCGCCGGGGATCGCGGTCATCTGTGGAAACCCGTGCTTCCACCCCAGATCCTCGATTGGCGTCAGGGCCGAATTGCGGCCAATGAGGCGTTTGACGAAATTCGTGCCCGAGGACCGCTCCCCGAAGACTTGAAAGCGGGAGGGCGCGGCGTGCGGGCGACTGATCTGCCAGCCTGTGTCGCGGAAACGCGGGTCGATCATGGGGACTGCCTGTTCGTTTTGCGCCACGTTAGCGGGCGGGGTGACAGATAGCGATTCCCCGGATGCAGGTCCTGCGATAGGCTGTCCGCAAAACAACGGCGAAGAGGCCAGAGCAGATGCAAACGGTGGCAGCGGCGCTGACCATGGTGCGGGATGATACCTTTTTCCTGAAGGCATGGCTGCGCCACTACGGCGAAACCTTTGGGCGCGAAAACTGTTACATCGTCAATCATGGGCGGGGTCAAGACGTGGCCACGCTGGCCGAAGGCTGCAATATCATAGGGATACCCGGCGATCCTCATCCCAATTTTGACATGAAGCGCTGGCGAATGCTGAACAATCTGGTGCAGGGTTTGCGGTGCTATTACACCCATGTGGTCGTGGGGGATGTGGACGAACTGGTGGTGGTCGACCCGGCGCAAGGTGTATCGCTGCTCGATTACCTGCGCGAGACCAAGGCCAAGCGCGTTCTGACGCCGCTTGGCCTTGAGGTCATCCACCGGATTGATCTTGAGCCTGAAGAGATCGGCGATCGAATCCTTGGACCGCGGCGGCACGTCCGGCTGGCGCCGCATTATTCCAAGCCGTGCATCATCAGTCATGGGGTCAAGATCGCCCGTGGCGGGCATTTCACGCAATACGATCAGCTGATCGCGCCCGACGATCTGTATCTCTTTCACCTGAAGTTCTGCGACTTCGGCAACTACGTCACGACGATGAACGCGCGAAATCGCGTAACCTCGGAGGTAGGGGTCGATGTCAAGGAGGCGGCCATCGGTCGGCACTGGTTCGCAGAGGCGCGGGGCGAAGACCGTGCGGTGTTCGAGGGGTTTGCCGAGCTTCCTGTCAAAGAGGGCTTTGACCTTGGATGGGTGCGGGCGCGGATGGCGCGCAGCTGGGCCCCGCGTGGCGAAACCGGCTTTTTTGCCTTCCGACGGCCCGACTATGACGGACAATACGTCCTGCCGGAGCGGTTCATAGGGGTGATCTGACCTCAGGACCCGCCGGAGGAGGTAAAGGCGATGTTGTCGATGCTCAGGCGCGGGAAAGTCTGTTCGACCATGTCACCGGCACTGGCAAGGAAGTCCTGCGAATGGCCGTCCAGCATGCCGTATCCCGTCTGCCAGACAACCTCCGGCGTGTAGAACAGGGCAAAGGCCATCATCGCGCCGATCAGCAAGGAGCGTGAGTTCTTGCGCCGCGCGCCTTTGGTCGCAAGAAAGCGTACCACATGCAGGGCGATCATGACCATCGAGGCAGCCAACAGGGCGGCCAGCGAAGAGATCACCCAGTATTGCGCGTCGGTGGACAGGATGCTCTGGCGCAGGGAGTCTTCCAAAACGCTGCGATTGGTGCTGATGGCGGCCACCAGATAGGCCCAGGCAAAGCCGATTACGGCGGCACCAAAGACGTGTTCCCGGGTAGTGTCCTTCGCATAGGCCTGTTGGCCCAAGCGGAAGTAGGCGGGATCTATGCGCTTGACCCGGTTGGAAAAGTCGCGCTGGTCCTGCTTGCGAAAGTTCGTGGAGCGATATGGCATTGTCATAAGTAATGGTTACGAAGGGATTTGGGCGGGATCGCGGCCTGAATGGGGGCAAAACCGTGTCGATGGCCTAAAATCTGAAGGGAAATTTAACGGCCTGAAAAGGCGTCGGGCGATTGGCCCAAAAAATTGAAACAGTGCATGTAAAAACGCCCCGGGGTTTCCCGGGGCGAAACAGCCATTGAGTGCGGCCTAGGGCGGGGCTCAGCGGATGGCGTCGAGAATTCGCGCCCAGCTGCGGATGCCCTTGTGATAACTTTCCACGTCGTATTTTTCGTTGGGCGAGTGGATCTGATCGTCATCCTTGCCCCAGCCCACCAGCATCGAATCCATGCCGAGGATGGATTTGAAATAGCCCGCTACCGGGATCGAACCGCCACAACCCGTGAACGCCGCCTCATGCCCCCATTCGGTGCCCAGGACGCTGCGCGCGGATTCAAAGGCCGGATGCGTGGTCTGCATCTGGCTGGCAGGCGATGCGCCGTGGCCGTGGAAATCGACCTTGATATCCGCCGGCACCTGTTCACGGACCCAGGCGCGGAAATGGTCACGCAGCGCGTGCGGATCCTGCTTACCGACGAGGCGAAAGCTGACCTTGGCGCTGGCCTGGGACGGTAGCACGGTCTTGAACCCGTCGCCGGTATAGCCGCCGATGATGCCGTTGATCTCTGCCGTTGGACGCGACCAGATCATCTCCAGCGCGGTGCGGTCTTGTTCTCCCGCCGGGACAGACAGATCGACGTCGCCCAGAAAGGCCTTGTGGTCGAAATTCAGATCGTCCCACTGCGCGCGGATCGTATCGGACAACTCAGGCACGCCATCATAGAAATGCGGCACCTGAATGCGGCCGGACGCGTCGTGCAGATTGCCCAGAATACGCGCCAGAACCCGGATCGGGTTGATCGCCGCGCCGCCGTACATGCCCGAATGCAGATCCTTGTCGGCGCCGGTCAGGGTGATTTCCTCTCCCAGCAGGCCGCGCAACTGCGTGATGATCGAAGGCACGCGGCTTTCAAAGAGGCCGGTGTCACAGATCAGGGCAATGTCGGCTTTCAGCTCTGCCTTGTTTTCCTCAAGGAAGGGGATAAGCGAGGGCGAGCCGCTTTCTTCTTCTCCCTCAAGGAAAAAGGTGATGCGGCAGGGCATGCTGCCGTGGATTTCCTTCCACGCGCGGCAGGCCTCTATAAAGGTCATCAGCTGGCCCTTGTCGTCCGACGATCCGCGCCCGCGGATCACGCGGCCCTTGGCGGTGTCTTCGATCGCCGGGTCAAAGGGATCGCGGCTCCACAGGGTCAGGGGGTCCACGGGCTGCACATCGTAATGGCCGTAGAACAGGACATGCGGCCCGTCGCCATCGACATGACCCACGACCATCGGGTGGCCGGGGGTCGGGCGGCTTTCGGCGGCGACGCCGATGCTGTTGAGGTCCGCCACCAGCCAGTCCGCCGCCTCTTTGCATCTATCGGCATAGGCCGGATCGGTGGAAATCGACGGGATGCGCAGCAGCGCCATCAACCGGTCGAGCGCGGCGGGCAGGTCGGAATCAATACGAGCGAGGGTTGCGTCGAGGGACATGAAGACTCCTGAAGATTTTGCGCGGAGCCTAGCAGAGGCCGTGCGCGTGTCCAGACGGATGGATCAGAGCGCGACCAGCGGCGCCGCCGCCAAAACGTCGCCCGTGGGCGCGCCGGTGGGCGATCCGCCGGGCGGTTCGTCAGAGAGGGCGAGGGTGCCGCCATCCAACTGTGTGGCAAGCTGCGGCGTCAGGCTTATTTTGATCCGGTCGTTTTCCGGGAGAACGCCCAGAGAGACCGGGGCAGGGGCGCCGTCCGCGATCAGCCAAAGCTCCAGCGCGCGGCCCGGACGCGGGCCACCTGCCACCCGGGCCAACACCAGTTCCTCGCGTCCGCGCGAAACCTCGGCGGTGAACCGCAGGGAGCCATCGGCCGAGGCGATCTCTGCCCCGAACGACGGAGCGCGCAACATCGGAATGGGCGCGATCAGCAAAAGCGCTGCAACCGTCGCAAGCCCGAAACCGGCCCCCAGCCACCACCGGCGTGGCCGTGCCTGCGGCGGGGCGATCTCCTGCATCAGTTGAACACGGGTGCGGGCGCGGGGCGGGACGGGGTCCAGATCTTTGGCCATCTCGGCCAGACGGGCCTCCCATTCAAACACCCGCGCGGCGAATCCGGGGTCTTCGCCGATCCGGCGGGCAGCGGCGCGATGCGCCTCCGGGTCCAGCAGACGCAGGACATATTCCGCGGCCAGCGCGTCATCGTCATCGGGAAGGAAGGGCATCGGAGTGTCGGTCATCGTGACATGCACTCCTTCAGGCTTTGCAGGCTGCGGCGCAACCAGGTTCGCATGGTGTTCAGGGGGACCTCGAATTTGGTGGCAAGATCCGCGTAGGTCGCCCCTTCCAGATAGGCACCGCGCACGGCCTCTGCACGTTCACCGGGCAATTCGCGCAGACAGGCGACGATTCGGCGGCTTTCGGAGGCGGCGATAGTCGCGGCTTCGGGGCCCGGGCTCAGATCGGCCAAGACCTCGACTGCGGTGCCACTGGGGTCGCTCCCGGCACGGGCCTTGGCGCGCAGGCGGTCAATCGAGATATTTCGCGCAATTGTGATAAGCCATGTCATCGGGCTGTGCCCGGTGACGGCATAGCGGTCCGCCTTGTTCCAGATGCGCAGAAAAACGTCCTGAAGGGTGTCTTCGGCATCATCGCGATTCTTGAGGACGGACAGGCAGACGGCCAGCAGTTTGGCGCTGGTCGCATCGTAGAGCGCGGCAAAGGCCGTTCTGTCACGCAAGGCCGTGCGCGCGATCAATTCTTCGATATCTTCACGAGTTACCATGTCACCCCGGTGCACGCGCTCCACCTCCGATCGTAGTGCCCGGAACGTAAAAGGCAAAGCAGCCGGGAAAGAAAGGACCGGGCACTGGTCGGCCAAGCATGTTTCCGATATGCGTCATTCCGCACCCATTAAAAGGTCATTGACCGCCTAACCTTTGACTCAGATCAAGGATGCGACGGATGGTCCGGACCAAAACGGTAGACACATAAAGCATAGGGCTTTAGTTATTCACAAACTTGAATAAGCAAAGCGCCCCGTTGGCTGGTCTTTGGGCCGGTGTGCAACAAGAAGGAGGAAGCCGGTGGACTATTCGGCGAAACTGGATGACGCCCTGAACCGTCTTCACGAGGAAGGCCGCTATCGCACCTTCATCGACATCGAGCGCAAGAAGGGCCAGTTCCCGCATGCCATGTGGCGCAAGCCCGATGGGGCCGAGACCCCGATTACCGTCTGGTGTGGCAATGATTATCTGGGCATGGGCCAACAGCCCTGCGTTCTGGAGGCCATGCACGAGGCGCTGGACGCCACCGGCGCGGGATCGGGCGGGACACGCAATATCTCCGGGACCACGGTCTATCACAAGCGGCTAGAGGCGGAGCTTGCCGATCTGCACGGCAAGGAATCGGCCCTGCTGTTCACCTCGGCCTATATCGCCAACGACGCGACTCTTTCGACTTTGCCGAAACTCTTCCCCGGTTTGATCATCTATTCGGACGAGTTGAACCATGCCTCGATGATCGAGGGGATCCGCCGCAACGGCGGCGCCAAGCGGATCTTCAAGCACAACGATCTGGCCGACCTGCGGGCCAAGCTGGAGGCGGATGACCCCGCCGCGCCCAAGCTGATCGCATTCGAGTCGATCTATTCGATGGACGGCGATTTCGGTCCGGTCGAGGCGCTCTGCGATCTGGCCGACGAATTCGGCGCCCTGACCTATATCGATGAGGTGCACGCCGTGGGCATGTACGGCCCGCGCGGGGCCGGTGTGGCCGAACGTGATCGCCTGATGCACCGCATCGACATCATCAATGGCACCTTGGCCAAGGCTTATGGCGTAATGGGCGGCTATATTGCTGCCAGCGACAAAATGTGTGACGCCATAAGGTCTTATGCGCCGGGCTTCATCTTCACCACCTCCTTGCCGCCGGCTGTTGCCGCGGGCGCTGCGGCCTCCGTCGCCTTTCTCAAGAGCACCGAGGGGCGTAAACTGCGCGAACAGCATCAGACGCAGGCGGGCATCCTGAAAACCCGCCTCAAGGGCATGGGACTGCCGATCATCGACCACGGCAGCCACATCGTGCCGGTGATCGTGGGCGATCCGGTGCACACCAAGAAGCTGTCCGACATGCTGCTGGAAGGCTACGGAATCTACGTCCAGCCGATCAATTTCCCCACTGTTCCGCGCGGTACAGAGCGCCTCCGTTTCACCCCGTCGCCGGTTCACGGCCCGAATGAAATGGATCGGCTTGTTAACGCGATGGATGAATTGTGGAGCCACTGTGCGCTGAATCGCGCTGATATGGCGGGATAAACCCCCAGAAACCTATCAAAGCACTTGAGATGTGTTAAGCTGGCGACAATAACCGGGTCGTGCGAATCGTGCGGCTTGGACCGGGCAGGCGTGAACGATGGGTAGAATGGGGCAGCTTCGCAATGATCGGGCGGAAATCCCAAAACCGTGACAACGGCGAAGAGGCCGTGCCGCAGAGCTTCGATGACTATGCTCTGAAGCTCGGCGACGTTATGCGCGGTGAACGGGCCACGATGGGCAAGTCCTTGCTTGATGTGCAGCGAGAGCTGCGGATCAAGGCAAGTTACATTGCCGCCATTGAAAACTGTGATCCATCGGCCTTTGACACGCCGGGTTTCATTGCCGGTTATGTTCGCTCCTACGCGCGGTACCTGGGCATGGACCCGGATGAAGCCTTTTCGCATTTTTGCGCCGAAAGCGGGTTTTCCGTCGCCCATGGCATGTCGCAAGAGGCGTCGGTTCTCCGCAAGCCGCTGAAAGACGATGCGCCGCGCGCGCGGGCCCGCAACCCGCTGACTGAGCCGCGCATGCCCTTTGCTCCGGCCAGCGAAAGCCTGCTGTCCAAGGTGGAACCCGGTGCGCTTGGCTCGTCGCTTGTCCTGCTGGCCTTGATCGGCGGCATCGGTTTCGGTGGCTACCGTGTCCTGCAAGAAGTGCAGCGGGTGCAGGTGACGCCGGTTGACCAGACCCCGATCGTGCTGAGCGAACTGGACCCCTTGCAGGCGGCCATCGCCCCCAGCGCGGTAAGCGAGATCAACGCGCCGCAGACCGCGGGGGTCTTTACGCCACCGACGACCGAAGCCTTCGACCGGCTCTATCGCCCGCAGGCGCTGGACGTGCCGGTTCTGGTGGCGCGGGATGCGCCGATTTCGTCGCTTGACCCGGAACGGGTCGGTGTTTTTGCAGGCAACACTGGCGCATCGCGGCTGCCGCGCGTGCAGGACAGCTCGCTTGCCGCTGCCGCATTGGCAGACCGTCTGGTCGCCGAGGGCGTGCTGCCAGATAGCGCTTCTCCCACGGCAACCGCTGCCGCCGCCAAGGGGGTGACAGTCGTTGCCGTTCGTCCCGCTTGGGTCGAGATACGCGACGAGCGCAACGGCGTTCTTTTGTCGCGTGTGTTGAACGCGGGCGATACCTTCAATGTGCCTGGAAACGCTGTGAACCCGCGCATTCGGGTCGGTGAATCCGGGGCCGTCTATTTCAACGTGGATGGACGTACCTTTGGCCCGTCGGGCGCGCGTGGACGCGTCACCAGCAACATCTCTCTGGCCGCTGCCGATCTGACCGGTCGCTATGCCCCGGCAGACACCAGTCGCGATGGCGATCTTCTCGCGGTTCTGACCGATCTGAATCTGGTCGGTCCGCAGATTGCGGCAGTGGAAGCCGGTCAGACCCCAACCACCTTGGCGGATCTCGTGCCCACCAAGACCGCACCGAAAAAGCCGACGGTCAGCCCGGTGGCGCGCCCGGCCAGCATCGTCGCCGCAGCCGCAAAGCCGGTGGTGGTACCGGCCCCGGTTGTGACTCCGCAACCGGAAATCGCAGTTGCACCGGCCCCGCTGCCGACGCCGGAGATTGCCCCCGCGCCGGAGCTGACCATTGCAACACCGGCACCGCAACCCGCTCCCGTTCCGCAGGTGACGGCAACGCCGACCCCGGGGATCACGGTTGTCGCCACCTCTGAGACTTGGGTTGAGGTGACATCACCTTCGGGCCAGAAGCTGTTGGCACGCCTTATGAAACCGGGTGAGAGCTATCAGGTTCCGCAGACGGATCAGGCGCCGACGATCTTTTCGGGCAATGCGGGCGGTGTCTTCTTTGCCGTGAACGGCCAGACCTACGGTCCTTATGGGCCCAACGGTCAGTTCGGCCGTGGCCTGTCGTTGGCCGCCGGGGAAATTCAGCAAAAGATGGCGGTGGCCGATCTGACGCAGAACCAGACCCTTGCCAAGACGGTGGCAGAGCTCCAACTGCAGGGTCAGTAACGGATCAGGGTGCGCAATGGCTGGCAATGCCCGGCGTGCCGCTGTATCCAACCGTCAAAACTTGAACAATCGCAGGACCGGAGCGCATGAGCCTCAATCACGTCCGCCCGTGGCGCAACATCTACCGCCGCACGTCCCGTCAGATCATGGTCGGCAACGTCCCTGTTGGGGGCGATGCACCGATTACCGTACAGACCATGACCAATACGGTCACCACGGATATTCCCGGTACAATCAGGCAGATACAGGCCGCAGCTGATGCGGGCGCTGATATCGTGCGGGTGTCCGTGCCGGATGAGGATTCGTCACGCGCGCTCAGGGAAATCGTGCGCGAAAGCCCGGTGCCCATCGTCGCCGACATCCATTTCCACTACAAACGCGGGATCGAAGCAGCAGAGGCCGGAGCCGCCTGCCTGCGCATCAACCCGGGCAATATCGGCAGTCAGGAACGGGTGCGCGAGGTCATCAAGGCAGCGCGTGATCACAATTGTTCGATCCGTATCGGCGTGAACGCCGGCAGCCTGGAAAAACACCTGCTTGAAAAGTACGGTGAACCCTGTCCCGACGCGATGGTGGAAAGCGGGCTGGATCACATCAAGATCCTGCAGGACAACGATTTTCACGAGTTCAAGATCAGCTGCAAAGCCTCGGATGTCTTTATGGCCGCCGCCGCCTATCAGCAATTGGCCGAACAGACCGACGCACCGATCCACCTTGGCATCACCGAGGCGGGCGGGTTGATGTCCGGTACGATCAAATCGGCCATCGGCCTTGGCAACCTGTTGTGGATGGGCATCGGCGACACGATCCGGGTGTCTCTGTCGGCGGACCCGGTCGAAGAGGTCAAGGTTGGCTATGAGATACTCAAGAGCCTTGGCCTGCGCCATCGCGGCGTCAACATCATCTCTTGCCCGTCCTGCGCGCGGCAGGGATTTAACGTGATCAAGACCGTGGAAGAGCTTGAAAAGAGGCTGGAACACATCAAGACGCCGATGAGCCTGTCGATCATCGGATGCGTGGTGAATGGCCCCGGTGAGGCGTTGATGACGGATGTCGGTTTCACCGGCGGCGGCGCGGGCAGCGGCATGGTCTATCTCGCGGGCAAGGCCAGCCACAAGATGTCCAACGACCAGATGGTCGAACATATCGTCGACGAGGTCGAAAAGCGCGCGGCGCAGATCGAGGCGGAAAGCGCAGAGGCGCAGGCGGCGGAGTAGGTCACTCGGCCAGATAACGGCCCAGAACAAAAACCGGGATGTCCCCGCGGATCATCCGGTCCTGCATGACGTAGGAAGGCAGGGTGTCCAGCGTCAGCGCCTGCATGAGGTCGGCCACCTCTGGCCGGGCTGTGTCCAGAATGCGCACGGCCACCTGATGCGCCTCTGCCAACGCGCGCAGGTCTTTTTCGGCCTGCGGGCACCGCGCGCAGTCGGCTGAGGTGAACATGGCCATCGCGGCCTTCTCTGGGCCGAACAGCACATCCGCGTGGCGCGTGATCAAATCCAGATCACCCTGCCGGTCCTCGGCATAGAGATCCGGCGCGGCGGGCGCTGCCAGCGCCCGCAACCGATCCGCCAACCCGGCCTCCTGTGCCGAAGCAGTCCCCGCCAGCAGGCAGAGCAGGAGGCCAGACCGCGTCATTGGCTATCGCGGGCCTCGGCGACGATCTCCTGCATGGTCGCCAGGGGCGCATAGCCGCGCACCATCTGGTCGCCAAAGACGAAGGTCGGCGTGCCACTGATGTTCATGGCGCGCGCAAGGTCACGGGTGTCCGCGATCCGACGGTTCACTTCATCGCTGCCCATCTCGGCCATGATCGCATCTGCATCCAGGCCCAGCGTCTCGGCAATACGGCGCAGCGGGCCGTTGCCGGGGTTGCCTTCCAGCGTGATCAGCGCGTCATGCACCATCTTGTAGGCTTCGTCTCCGGCGACGATCTGCGTGGCGATGGCAAATTGCGACGAGACCATCGAGGCCTCGCCAAGGATCGGGAATTCCTTGACGATCAGGCGGATATTGCCGTCGCCGGTGATCAGTTCCTCAACCTCGGGGTGCGCGCGCCGGCAGAAACCGCAGCGGTAATCGGAGAATTCGACGATTGTCACGTCACCCTCAGGGTTGCCGCCGACCCAGGAATAGCCATCGTTGATCAGCCGTTCCATGTTGGTCGCGACCAGAGACTCGTCCTGTGCCAGTTGCGCTTCTTTTTCGCGCTCTTCGAGAACGGCGACGGCTTCCATGATCACCTGCGGGTTTTCCAGAAGATAGCTGCGCACGGCATCGCCAAAGGCCGCGGTCTGTTCCGGCGTCATCGCCTCAAAGTCGAACGGCAGACCATCCGCCGCCTGCGCCATGGGCGCGGCAAGGATGGCTAGGGCAGCGGCAGTGCCGCGAAGGAAGGTGAGACTGTTGGACATGGGAACTCCTGACGTCGCAATTCTGAGGTTATTTCGATTGTTTCGCCGCAAGTAACACATCCTGGGCGCGTTGCCATGGTCCGGAATTCCGGGGTAGCAGGCCGGTAGCACGTTGTGCGTGGATGGCGGCGTCTTTCATGCGCCCGGTCAGGGCATAGCGTTCCGCGGTCACGACTGACGCCATGCCGGGTTGGCCGACCTTGGCGTAGGCCACGGCCAGATCCCGCAGGACACGGGCGTCCGACACGTCGCGGGCACGTGCGGATTCAAGCGGTTTCAACGCCTGTTTGGGCTGTCCGGCCGCCAACAGGGCCCGGCCCAGTCCGGCAAGGATCAGCGGCTCTCGCGGGGCGCGGTTGGCGGCGGCTTGATAGACCTGAACCGCCGCGCCGAACTGGCGGGACTCCAGCAGGATCTGCCCCTTGAGTTCCAACAGATAGGGATCACTCGGACGCAGAGCGATGGCGCGGTCGATCGCGCTGAGCGCCTTTTTCATGTTCGATTGGCGATGGTAGGCCACAGCCTCACGCATCAGGGCAATATCCTGACCGCCGCTGTCTTTCAGCCGCCGCAGCGTCCAGTTCGGCGCCCGTTTGAAGGCAGAGAGTTTGCCCTTGGCTCGGTTGAACCAGTAGTTGGCTGTCGGGTCTGGTCCCGGGCTTTTCTGACCGGCAACCATCCCCTGCAGTGCGCGCAGACGGTCCCGGCTGAGCGGGTGCGTGCGCATGTAGGGGTCCTGGCGCGTGGACGACAGCGCCTCTTGCCCACGGAACAGCTCCTGCACCTCCAGCGCGCCCTTGGGATCGACCCCGGCGCGCGCCATGTAGCGGACAGAAGAAATATCGGCTGCTGATTCCTCGGCCCGGGTGTGCGACAGGAACAGACGCATGGCCGTCCCCTGCGATCCAAGGGCGAAACCGGCGGCAGCCTGGCTGTTGGCTCCGGCGGCTGCGGCCGCGGCGGCAAGGACTAGGCCGATACCGGCGGCGGTGCGGGCCGCCCGCATGTTGCCAAGACGACGGGTGATATGACCGTTGGCGATATGGGCGGCCTCATGCGCCAGCACGGCCTGCAGGGCTTCGGCGCTCTTGAGCTTCAGGATCAGGCCGGAGTGGATGAAGATATACTGCGTGTTGGCGACGAAGGCGTTCAGCGAGTGGTCGTCCACCACCACGATCCGCACCTGATTGGGGCTGAGGCCCGCGGCGCTGAGGATAGGAGCGGCCAGTTGTCTGAGGGAATACTCCATATCGGCGTCGCGCAGCAGCGTCGTCGCCGCGCGCGCAGGGGTTGCCGCGATCATCGAAAACAGCGCGACGGCGGCGATCAGCCGGGGCAGGATGAGGGTGCGGATCATTGACGGCGCGCTCCTTCCGCTCGTAAGCCTCGTTCCGCGACACAGTAGAGAGGTGGACATGCGGAGTTCAAGACGCGGTGCAGTCGATCCCTTCATCGTGATGGATGTGATGGAGGCGGCGCGGCAGGCCGAGGACGCGGGGCGGCGCATCATCCACATGGAAGTGGGCCAGCCGGGCACCGCCGCGCCGCAGGCCGCGCGGCAGGCCTTGGCGCGCTCGATGGAGGCGGATCCGCTGGGCTATACCGTGGCGCTGGGGCTGCCCGCGCTGCGCCAACGCATCGCGAAACTGTATCAGGAGTGGTACGGGGTTGATCTGGACCCGGCGCGGGTGGTGGTCACGCCCGGATCATCGGGCGGTTTCATCCTGGCCTTCACCGCGCTTTTTGATGCGGGCGAACGTGTGGCCCTTGGCGCGCCGGGCTACCCGTCTTACCGGCAGATCCTGAGGGCGCTGGATCTGGTCCCGGTGGAGGTGCAGACCTCGGCAGAGAACCGCCTGCAGCCAACGCCGGAGGATCTGGCGGGCGTGGACTATGAGGGGTTGATGGTCGCGAGCCCCGCGAATCCCACCGGGACGATGCTGGACAAACCGGCGCTTGCGGCGCTGGTGGAGGCGGCGCAGGACCGGGGGGCGGCTTTTCTGTCGGATGAGATCTATCACGGCATCGAATACGACCGGCGGGCGGTCAGCGCGCTGGAGATCAGCGACGATGTGGTCGTGATCAATTCCTTCTCCAAGTATTTCTCGATGACGGGCTGGCGGGTCGGCTGGCTGGTGGTGCCGGAGGATCTGATCCGGCAGGTGGAGCGGCTGGCGCAAAACCTGTTCATCTGCGCGCCCCATGCGGCGCAGGTGGCGGCCTTGGCGGCGATGGATGCGGGCGAGGAATTGCAGGCGAACATGGCCGTCTACGCCCGCAATCGTCAGCTGATGATGGAGGGGCTGCCCAAGGCGGGGTTCGATCGGATCGCGCCGCCGGACGGGGCCTTTTATGTCTATGCGGACGTCAGCCATCTGACCGGGGACAGCCGGGCCTTTGCCCGCGAAATTCTGGATCAGGCGGGGGTGGCGGTGACGCCGGGGCTGGATTTCGATCCGGTCCGGGGCGGCGGGACGCTGCGGTTTTCCTATGCCCGCGCCACGGCGGATATCGAGGAGGGACTGGCCCGGCTGAAGACCTTCATGGAGGGGCGCGGCTGAGGGGTGTCCACGCGTGGACAGCTTAGGGGGAATGCAGGATCAAGGGGTTACGAGCGCGTTTTTACCTTTGCGTAACCTTTTACCGCTTTCCGAGGCCGCAGAATCCCGGTTGAACCGAGGCCGGTCAGAGACAAAAATCGCCGGTGGTGCAGGCCGTGCGTGCGTCCCGATTGCGCCGCTGCTAAGGTGCGCAAAACACCGGAACCGGGGCACATGAGCAGAATCATTTCCATCCTGATGCTGGCCGTTTTTTGGGCCGGCACGACCGTGGCGCAGGACAACAGCGGCCTTGCGCGGCTGACCGACGGACGGATCGAGGACCGGCGCAAAGGCGTCACCGAAATCAGCCTTGGCCTGTCGCAGGGCGTACCGTGGCGGGCGTTTACCCTGACGGAGCCGAACCGGCTGGTGCTGGATTTCGCCGAGGTCGACTGGCAGGGGGCGGACCCGCAGGAAATCGACCAGAGCGACCGGATCAGCGCGCTGCGCATGGGACTGCTGCGGCCGGGATGGTCGCGGATGGTGGCCGAACTGGCCGAGCCGATGGTGGTCGAGACTGCCGAGCTGAAGGTCGACCCGGAGGGGGGCGGTGCGCAGCTGAGCCTGCGGCTGGTGCGCAGTGACGCCGAAAGTTTCGCCGCCAGCGCGGGCCTGCCGCCTGATCCCGGCTGGGTCATGACGCGGCCCGTGGCGCGGCGCGTGCCCAAGGCCGAGGACGGGCCGCTGGTGATCGTGCTGGACCCCGGACATGGCGGCATCGATCCGGGGGCGCAGCGGGACGGCATCGATGAGGCCGACCTGATGCTGCAATTTGCGCAGGAGTTGCGGGAGGTGCTGTTGCGGGCGGGCGATTACCAGGTGTTCCTGACACGCGACGAGGATCGCTTTGTCTCTCTCGAAGGGCGGGTGAAGATCGCCCATGACCGGGGCGCGGACCTGTTCATTTCCCTGCATGCGGATGCGCTGCAGGAGGGCGTGGCGCATGGTGCGGCGGTCTATACGCTGGCCGAAGAGGCGACCGATGCGGCCTCTGCCGCGCTGGCGGAACGCCACGACCGGGACGATCTGCTGGCCGGGCTGGACCTGTCGGGACAGGACGACCGGGTGGCCGATATCCTGATGGACCTTGCCCGGCTGGACAATACGCCGCGCAGTCAGGCGCTGGCCGAGCATCTGGTGGGCGGGATCGAGGCCACGCTGGGCCATGTGCACAAGGACCCGCTGCGGCAGGCGGCCTTTTCGGTGCTGAAATCGGCGGACATCCCGTCCGTGCTGCTGGAACTGGGTTTTCTGTCCACGGCGCAGGACCTTGAGAACCTGCAGGATCCGGTCTGGCGGTCGGGGATGGCGGATGGTGTCCGCGACGGAATCCGGGCCTGGGCGCTGGAAGATGCGGCGCTGGCGCGCCTGCGGCGGCAATAACCCGCAAGGCACTGGCCCATCGGCAAAACCCCGCGCGGTTGTGTTTTGACCCGCAGGCGGTTGATCTGTATTGAGGCGCTCAAACCAAGACACAGGAGCTGCGCGTGCTGCGTTTCATCATGTCCTTCTTCGGAGGCATTTTTGCCGTCGCCACCATGGGGATCGCCATGATCGCCCTGACCATCGGGGCGGTGTTCTGGATGTATGGCCGCGACCTGCCCAGCCATGACCATCTGGCGCAATACACGCCGCCGACGATCAGCCGGATCTATTCCACCGAAGGACAGGTGATCGACGAATTTGCGCAGGAACGGCGGCTGTTCACGCCGGCGGCGCAGATCCCCGACCTTGTGAAGAACGCCTTCATCTCTGCCGAGGACAAGAATTTCTATTCGCACCAAGGCTATGACCTGCGCGGCATCGCGGCGGCGGGTGTGCAGGCGGTGCAGTCCGGCGGGCGCGACCTGCGCGGGGCCTCGACCATTACGCAGCAGGTGATGAAGAACTTTTTGCTGTCGGGCGACCGCAAGGCAGAGCGCAAGATCAAGGAAATCATCCTTGCCAGCCGCGTCGAAGGCGCGTTGAGCAAGGAGAAGATCCTTGAGCTGTACCTGAACGAGATCTTTCTTGGCCAGAACGCCTATGGCGTGACCGCCGCGGCGCAGGTCTATTTCAACAAGACGCTGGCCGAACTGGCCCCGCATGAGGCGGCGACGCTGGCATCGTTGCCCAAGGCGCCGTCCGATTTCCACCCGGTGCGCCGCAAGGAACGCCTGCTGGAGCGCCGCAACTTCGTGCTCGAGGAGATGTACGAGAACGGCTACATCGACAAGGCCACCTATGAGACCGAGGTGGCGCTGCCGCTGCGGTCGGTCCAGAACGGCGATTTCGAGACCTACAAGACCGCGCTGCCGCCGCGTGACTATTTCACCGATGAAATCCGTCGCCAGCTGTCGCGCGACTTTGGCGAGGAACAGTTCTTTTCCGGTGGCTATTCGGTGCGCGCGACGCTGGACCCGGAAATGCAGGAAGACGCGGCGCAGGCGCTGCGCCGGGCGCTGGAACGCTATGACCGTGGGCTGGGCCGCTGGCGCGGCACCGGCAAGAAGATCGACGCCTCCACCCTGAGCGACGAGGCCAAGTGGCGCGAAGCGCTGTCGAACGTGCGCGTGGCGCGCGACGTGGTGCTGGGCAATCCGTGGCATGTGGCGGTGGTGCGCGAGGTGCGCGACAACTCGCTGCTGCTGGGCATCGAGGATGTGCCGCTGGACGATCCGCGCGGCATGAGCCTGCCGCGGTCGGACACCGATTGGTTCAAGGGCAGCCTGCAGGACAATTTCAAACCCGGCGATGTGGTGCATGTGCGCCAGATCACGCAGGACAGCGATGGCGCCTTTATCCGCTGGTCGCTGCGGCAGGTGCCCGAAGTGCAGGGCGGTTTCATGGCGATGGACGCCCATACCGGCCGTGTGATCGCCATGCAGGGCGGGTTCAGCTATCAGCATTCGGTGTTCAACCGCGCCACGCAGGCGCAGCGTCAGCCGGGCTCCAGCTTCAAGCCGTTCGTCTATGCCTCGGCGCTGGATTCGGGCTATACGCCCGCGACGATCGTGGTGGACGCCCCGATCGAGATCCGGTCGGGGAACGAGGTCTGGCGGCCCAAGAACGCCTCGAACCAGTTTTACGGGCCGACGCCGCTGCGGACGGGGATCGAACAGTCGCGAAACCTGATGACCATTCGTCTGGCGCAGGAAGTCGGCATGGATATCGTCGCCAGCTACGCCGAGAAATTCGGCGTCTATGAGCGGATGGGGCAGGGGCTTGCCAACTCGCTGGGCGCGGATGAGACGACTCTGTTCAAGATGGTGGCCGCCTATGCGATGTTCGCCAATGGCGGCGAACGGGTGCAGCCGACGCTGGTGGACCGGGTGCAGGACCGTTACGGCGCGACCGTCTACAGCCACGAGGCCGCGCTGGGGAACAAGCGGGTCTGCGTGGATTGCGGCAATCCCAACCTGGCCCCGGGCAAATCGCCCCGGATCGTCGACGAACGCGAGCGGGTGATGGACCCGGTGACCGCCTATCAGCTGACCTCGATGATGCAGGGGGTGGTGCAGCGCGGCACGGCGCGCAGTTCGGTGAACCTGAGCGTGCCGACGGCGGGCAAGACCGGTACGACGAACGACGCCAAGGATGTGTGGTTCGTGGGCTTTACCTCGAACATCGTGGCGGGTTGCTACATCGGCTATGACACGCCCCGGTCGCTGGGGCGCGGGGCCTCTGGTGGCGGCATGTGCGGGCCGGTGTTCACCGAGTTCATGCGCGAGGCGGTCAAGAAATACGGCGGCGGGCCGTTCAAGGTGCCGGAGGATTGCAACTTCATCAAGATCGACCGCTTTACCGGCGCGCGTCTGGACAGTGGCGCCAGCGGCGGCAACGTGGTGTCCGAGTGTTTCCGCACCGGGGAAGAGCCGATCTTCGGCGTGATGTTCGACGGCGGCTTTGCGATCTCTGGCAGTTTTGACCTGATCCGGCCGGATGGGTCGACCGTGGCCAAGGAAGTCACCACCTCGACCGGGGACAAGGCCATCGTGGGGCCAAAGGCGGGCTTCGGGACGCTGTCCTCGGGCGGGCTGTACTAAGGCGACGGCGTCTCGGCGATCGTGATCAGCAGGGCCAGCAGATCACCCTCGGCGTCCTGCTCCAGCAGGCCGCCACTGCGCCAGGCGATGGACAAGGCAGATTTCGCGGCGCCCCAGCGGGCGAGCCGGGCAGGACAGGTGCCCGATTGCTCTGCCATCACCTGCAGTCTTGCGCGCATATGGTCCGCATCGCGCAGGCGTTCCCCACAGCCCTTGGGATTGCGTAGGGCATTGGCCAGTTCAAAGGCCGGATCGCCCCAAACACCTTTGGCGTCGATGGCAATCGGCCCTTGGGCGGTTTCGATGACATTATCGTGGTGCAGATCCCCATGCAGCGGGCGCGGCTCGGCCGCCTCGGCCAGCAGATCCCGTGCCAGACCGGCGGCGCGGCCCATGGCGCGCTTCAGCGGTGCCTTGCAGGCTGGCGCGAAACGCAGGGCAAAAAGCGCCTGAAACCAGGTATCGAGCCCGGGCAAACCCGACAGCGCAGGCAGCGGCGCGCGATGCAGCCGCGCCGCCAAGCGTCCGAGATCCGCGCAGGCCGTCACGTCGTCGCCCGCACGGCTGCGCGCGCCCAGCTGCGGCCCTTCGAGGAAGGGCATCAGGAGCGCGTCGTCCAGGGTGGCCAGAACATGCACACAGGCGCCGGAGTCCGCCCAGGCGCGCATCAGGCTGACCCCGGTTGCCTCATTTCCGAAAGTGCCTGCGTGATAGAGTTTGACCACGCAGCGTTCCCCGGTGCGATTCCGTGCGGTCCAGAGCGCGGCGATTGCTGTTTCGGCAAAGGGTTCAGGGGCGCTCAATCCGAAGTCTGTCAGGACTTCCTGCAATCGTCTATCCATCCGGCTCCCTGCCTTGCCCGTTCGCCTGACCCTTGCTATCACGCATCACCCAAGAGGACCGCAACAGGACCCGTATATCATGCGCGCAGAGACCCAGAACCACATCGAAAAGATCGAGAAGTCGCTCGAACTTCTGGCGCAGCGGATGGATTGGGAGACCGCCCCGCACCGGCTGGAAGAATTCAACGCCCGTGTCGAGGATCCCAACCTGTGGGACGATCCTGCGGCGGCGCAGAAGCTGATGCGCGAGCGTCAGCAGCTGGTCGACGCGATGGAAACCTATGGCGCGATGAAACAGGATCTTGCCGATCAGATCGAACTGATCGAACTGGGCGAGATGGAAGACGATCAGGACGTGGTGGCGGAGGCGGAAGCCGTCATTGCCGGTCTGGTGGACAAGGCCGCCAAGAAGGAGCTTGAGGCGCTGCTGAACGGCGAGACCGACGGCAATGACGCCTTTCTGGAGATCAAGGCGGGCGCGGGCGGCACCGAGGCCTGCGACTGGGCCAACATGCTGGCGCGGATGTATGTCCGCTGGGCCGAAAAGCGCGGCTTTGAGGTTGATCTGCAGGAAGAGCAGGCCGGGGCCGAGGCGGGCATCAAATCCGCCACCTACCAGATCAAGGGGCCGAACGCCTATGGCTGGCTGAAGTCGGAGAGCGGAACGCACCGGCTGGTGCGGATTTCGCCCTTTGGCAAGGGCACGCGCGAGACCAGCTTTGCGGCTGTGGGCGCCTATCCGGTGATCGATGACAATATCGAGATCGAGGTGAACCCGGCCGATATCCGCATCGATACCTTCCGGTCCTCGGGCGCGGGCGGTCAGCACGTGAACACCACCGACTCTGCCGTGCGGATCACCCACGCGCCCACCGGGATTGTTGTGACCAGTTCGGAAAAGTCGCAGCACCAGAACCGCGATATCGCCATGAAGGCCCTGAAATCGCGCCTCTACCAGTTGGAACTGGACAAGCGGAACGCCGAGGTCAACGCCCTGCACGAAGCCAAGGGCGATGCGGGCTGGGGCAACCAGATCCGGTCTTATGTCCTGCAGCCCTACCAGATGGTGAAGGACCTGCGCACCAACTACGAGACCGCTGATACCTCGGGCGTTCTGGACGGCGATCTGGACCCCTTCATGGCGGCCACGCTTGCCATGAACGTGGCGGGCAAGAGCCGGGCCGACGCGCGCAACGAGGACTGACCGGGGGCCGCGGCGGCGGGGTGAACCCCGCCCTACGGCGGATTGCGGTCAGGGCGCGTGTTGGGGTCGTGGAAAGGCGGGGGGCTTTGCCCCCTCTGCGCGTGCCGCGCATTCACCCCCAAGGTATTTCTCAGCCCAAAGAAGCAGGGGCCGGGCCATTTGTTTGTCCGCGTGACTGGATGGCGCTGCCTGCGGCACGAGCGCGGTTGACGGGCGCGCGACATATCAGGTTTAGTGAATACAGCATCAAGGCTCGGCGCCGAGGAGGAGGACCCATGCCCGATACCCCCAAACCGGGTGTGCCCGCGCTTGGCGCCGTGGACCCGTCCATCCTGAAAGAGGCGCTGCGGCGTGGATGGCGTGACATGCGGCAGGCGCCGGGATTTGCGCTGGTGTTTTCCGGGGTTTACGTGCTGGGCGGCTGGTTCATGGTCTGGCTGACCTGGGTGACCGGCCAGAGTTACTGGCTGGTGTTTGCGGCGATCGGCTTTCCCCTGATCGCGCCATTTGCGGCGGTGGGATTTTACGACGTCAGCCGGCGGATCGAACAGGGCAGGGCGCTGGACTGGATGCAGATCTTTTCCGTGATCTGGCGGCAATCGGCGCGGCAGTTGCCTTCGCTCAGCGCGGTGATCATCGTGATCTTTCTGTTCTGGTTCTTTCTGGCCCACATGATCTTTGCGCTGTTCCTTGGGCTGTCGACCATGACCAATGTGTCGAGCAGCTACGAGGTCTATCTCAGCGCCAACGGGTTGACGATGCTGGCGGTCGGCACGGCGGTGGGGGCGGGGTTCGCCACGCTTCTATACATGATCACGGTGCTGTCGCTGCCGCTGTTGCTGGACCGGGAGATCGATTTCGTGACCGGCATGATCACCTCTTTCCAATATGTGCAGGCCCATCCGGTGCAGATGCTGGGCTGGGCCGCGTTCATCGCGGTCTTTACCTTTGTGTCGATGTTGCCCGGGTTCCTTGGGCTGTTCCTGTCGCTGCCGCTGTTGGGGCATGCCACCTGGCATCTTTACGACATGCTGGCCTATGGGACGGCGCATGACGCGGGCGCCCATGTGACGGCCTGACCCCCCGAATGCCAACATGACCTAGGTCAACGCGTCCAGACATTCCGCATGCGATATATGTCTTGTCGTCCGTCTTGATGAGCGGGGCGGGCTGCGTTGGACAGTTTGTTTCTGGAGGGGAAAATGAATCTGAAATCCGCGAAGCTGGCGCTGGTTGTGACCGCGCTGACCGTCACCGCCGTGGCGGCAGAGGAAACAGGCCATGGCAAGGCCTATTACGATCAGTATTGTGCCACCTGCCACGGGCTGGAGGGGGCGGGCGATGGGCCGATGGTGGAGATGATCCTGAACAAGGTTCCGGATCTGACCCAGCTTTCGGCCAACAATGACGGCGTTTTCCCGATGCTGGAGGTGGTCAACGTGATCGACGGGCGCACGGATGTGCGTGGGCACGGGGTGCCGATGCCGGTCTATGGCGGGCTGTTTGCCGCGGAGGTCGGCAACGGGATGCCGGAGGCCGAGGTGGTCTATGGCCGCGGCAAGGTGTTGTCGATCGCCTATTATCTGGAAACGCTGCAGAAATAAGGGGTGGGGCGCGGGGTCAGGCCTCGCGCCCCTCGGCCTTGAGGCGGGCATGCAGGGCGGAGGCCCGGGCATCGCCCAGTTCGAGCGCAAAGACATAGGCATGGGTCAGGAAGAAGCAGGCGGCGTCGAGGTCGTTCACCTGATCCGCTGCCTGCGTGTAGAGATCCACCAGCGCGCGGCGGTCGTCCCGCGCATGCGCGCGGAGCAGCCTGTCGTCCAGCCTGCTCACTCGGCCGCCTGAGCGGGGGCGCGGTGGGCCATGACCTGTTCGGCCACCCAATCGTGGAAGCAATGCGTGGGGCTGTCCATCGCGGGAGAAAAGCGCCCGCCGTCGAAGCCCGAGGCATAGCGGCCGCGCTGCATGCCCTCGACCACGAAGATGTCCTCTTCGAACACGGTTTTCCAGAGCTGCGTGTTGCGCTGGCGCAGGCCGCTGTCGGTCTGGGGCTGGGCGTAGAAGAGGTGGATGTGTTCCACCGTCTTGCCGGGGCCTTCGGGCAGCAGGATGATGGCAAAGGCGTGGTCGCGGTGCGCGCCCAGGAGGACGTTGGGATAGACGGCGATGTATTCGGCGGCGGTGTCCCACTTGTCCGAGAGGCCTTCGAAATCGGGGAAGGGCTCTTCGTTTTCGTTCTTGACCTGACGGTAGACCAGCGTGCCCTGACCGGAATAGGCGCCGGGCTGTTCGATGTTGTAGTGATCCTCAAGCCGGGAGTAGGAGTTCAGGCCGGGATGGACCCAGGGCAGGTGGTAGCTCTCGCAGTAGTTTTCCACCGCGAGCTTCCAGTTGGTCTGCACCTCAAGGGTGAGCACGCTGTCGGATCCGCCGTGGTAGAGCGGTTTGTCGAATTCGGCCCAGCGTTGGATCACGTCGGCCATGGCGTCCTGAAACGCCGGTGCATCGCCCGAGACGTTGATCCAGACCACGTCGCGCCAGATGTGGCTGCGCACCTCGATCAGGCCCAGCGTGTTGCGGTCGATGGCGTCATGGGTGTTGTGACCGGGGCCGCCGACATGCGGGGTGCTGACAAGACGGCCATCGGTGCCGTAGCACCATGAATGATAGGGGCAGCGGATCGCGCCTTCGATCTTGCGCGGCTCTTCGACGAGGATCATGCCGCGATGGCGGCAGATGTTCTGGAACACCCGGACGGAGCCGTCGCGCCCGCGCAGCAAGAGCAGCGGCATGCCGAGAAAGTCGATGGGTTTGGCGTCGCCCGGTTCCGGCACGTCGGCGGCCACAGCGAGCCCGGCCCATTGGCCGAACATCAGGGCTTCACGCTCTTCGGCGAAGACGGCGGGATCGATGTAATGGGCGTTCGGCAGGCCGTTCGCTTCGGCGACGGGACGGCGGACATTGGCGAGATCGGTCGGCTGAACGGTCATGGCGCGGGCCTTATGCTGGGGTGGGTTTCCCATCCCCTACCGTCTGCGCCGCCTCCTGTCGGGGCAAATTCCGACCCCGGTTTGCATCACAGCGACCTGACCGGCGCCGCTCAGGTGAAGGGCTGGTTCGGCTTCAGCTGCTGACGCTGGTAGGGCAGCAGGTCGGCCTCTGTGCAGAACCCGGCGCTGCGCGCGGCCGGCAGGACATGGGACATATCGCGGCCAAGGTATTCATAAACCAGGCGTTCCACCCGGCGTCCGGCGACATTTTCGCGGACAGAGCGCGCGGCATAGCCGACCCAGAAATTGTTTTCGAACGACGGGATGCGCGCGAGGTAATTGAAGGTCGAGGTGGTTGTGCCCCGGCGGCTGACAAGCGCGGCAACGCCGTCTTCCTGCGGCATGACCGCCCCGCGGAATTCGCGGTGCTCCGGGTCCACGGGCAGGCCCTGCTGGCGCATGGCGTCCTTGGCCTCGAACCCCTTGAGGAAGGTGCCGCCACGGTTGCGGAAGATGTAGATCAGGCCGCGCACGAACATCTGTTCATCGGAAAAGCTGCGCCGGGCGAAGCGGTAGAAGCCGGAGGGCAGAGCCTCTTCTGGCACCGGTTGCGAGGCGCCGCCGAGGTATTCGGTGATGGCCGGATTGCGCAGGATGCTGGCGTCATCGCCGGTGATATCGGCCACAGGTTCCAGCAGGATACGTGCGTCGACATCGAAATAAGAGCAGATCCGGTGCAATACGTCGGGACGCGGAAAACTTTCCCCGGCCAGATAGCGGTTATACTGCGTACGATTTATTCCCAATTCGCGACACAAAGCCGAAATCGACGGCGCACGCTGAGACAGCTGCCGCAGATTCGCACCAAGCATACTGCGTAATTCGGACGGGCTTGGACTACGAACCTTTGATTTTGTGACATCCTTCTCGGTCATGGTGTCGTCTTCCTGTCGTGAATCCCGCTCAAAATTCAGCATTTTTTGGGTTTGACCTGATGTGGCGTCATGGATTGTCTCTACTTGGCGTCATGGCTGATGCTCATTGGCGACAAGGTTGGCGTTTAACGGCACAAAAATCAAGAAGGCGACGCTGAAAAAGTACCTATCGGGTCGTAAGTGTTTCGTTCACTTTCATCTTACAACCAAGGATGGGTGGTTTCATGCAGGATCAGATGTTGGGCGTTATTCTCTGGGCGGATGCCAACGACCGGAAGGCGGTGATCTGGTGTGAGGACCACGGTAATCTAGCCTACTACACCGGAAGTGAACAAAACCTTCACGATGGCATGAACCTGGACGCGGGTGACCTGATCCAGTTTGAACTGCGTGAAGACCGGGATATGCGGCGGGCGCGAAATTTGCGCAGAGTGGACGCAGGCTATGCTCCCAGCATCGTCCACGACCTACGCAAGTGTCGAGAGCCTGCGCCCCAGTGCAGCAGCGCAGGCACTGTCGTGGAGTTCCCCGAGGCCCGGCGCGCCTGCTGATTTAGGCAGGCACCGGGGTTCCGAAGGGAACACACGAGACACAAGAACAGGCGGCTCCCCCCGGGCCGCCTGTTTTTCTTTCTCACGTTGTCAGGAAGAGATCGGGCCGGGCAATTGGCCAAGGGTCGGTTCGGCCCGCCTTTGGCGCGGCGGGCCAGCGCGAAACTTTTTAAGCGCCGCGGGCCAGCGCGGTCTTTCTATGCGCCGCGGGCCAACGCGGCGACACCCGTCCGGGCAATTTCGCTCAGGCCAAGCGGGCGCATGAGTTCAGCAAAGGCGTCGATCTTGTCCGGTGTCCCGGTCAGCTGAAAGACAAAGCTTTCCAGCGTCGAGTCGACCACATTGGCACGGAAGATATCCGCCAGACGCAGCGCCTCGACCCGTTTGTCGCCAGAGCCGGTGACCTTGAGCAGCGCCAGTTCCCGCTCAACCGATTTTCCTTCGACCGTCAGGTCATGCACGTCCCGCACGGACACGATCCGGCCCAGTTGCGCCTTGATCTGTTCGATGACCTGAGGCGTGCCGCTGGTGACGATGGTGATGCGGCTCAGGTGGCCTTCGTGGTCAACCTCGGCCACGGTCAGGCTGTCGATGTTGTAGCCCCGGCCAGAGAACAGCCCGATCACCCTCGCCAGCACGCCCGGTTCGTTCTCTACCAGCACGGCGATGGTGTGGGTTTCGGTCACATCGGAGAAATTCGGACGCAGGTTGTAGGCCGAATGCTTGGACGAGCCTTTTTTGATCTTCAGTGCGGACATGAGCGGGCCCTTTATCATGGGATGGGTGCTGCCTGTGCGGGGCAGGGTTAACACGATGCGATGTGAGCGGCGAACCGAAGCCCGGAAACAGGCGCATGTGGGCGGCCCGGTCCGGACGCGACCCGGGCGAAATGCTCGCCCGGATCGGAAATGCGCTGGCAAGTTTTGCCAGAACGCAGGTGCGGCATCAGACCAGCACCGCGCCCTTGCCAGCGATGGCATTGGTGGCCTTGGCGTCACCCAGCAGCATCTTGTTGTGCGGCTCGCCCGAGGGGATCATGGGGAAGCAGTTTTCGTGCTTTTCCACGAGGCAGTCGAAGATCACCGGGCCGTCATAGTCCAGCATTTCCATGATCGCATCGTCGAGATCCGCCGGATCCTTGCAGAGGATGCCCTTGGCGCCAAAGGCCTCTGCCAGCTTGACGAAATCGGGCAGCGCCTCGGACCAGGAGTGGGAATACCGCTCACCGTGCAGCAACTGCTGCCACTGGCGCACCATGCCGAGGCGTTCGTTGTTCAGGATGAACTGCTTGACCGGCAGGCGGTACTGCACCGCGGTGCCCATTTCCTGCATGTTCATCAGCCACGACGCCTCACCAGCGACGTTGATCACCAGCGCGTCGGGGTGCGCGACTTGCACGCCAACCGAAGCCGGGAAGCCGTAGCCCATGGTGCCCAGACCACCGGAAGTCATCCAGCGGTTGGGATCCTCAAAGCCAAGGTACTGCGCGGCCCACATCTGGTGCTGGCCGACCTCGGTGCAGATATAGCGGTCGCGGTCCTTGGTCAGCGCCTCAAGGCGGGTGAGGGCGTGCTGCGGCTTGATCGTGCCTTCGGAAGGCTTGAACTTGAGGCAGTCGATCTTTTTCCAGCCCTCGATCTGCGCCCACCACTTGGCCAGCGCCTCGCGGTTGACCTTGCGGCCGCGCGATTTCCACAGCGCCAGCACGTCTTCCAGCACATGGGCCACATCGCCGACAATCGGGATGTCGGTCTTGATGACTTTGTTGATCGACGAGGGATCGATGTCGATATGCGCCTTGTGCGAATTGGGGCTGAAGGCGTCGATGCGGCCGGTGATCCGGTCGTCGAAGCGCGCACCGATGTTGATCATCAGGTCACAGCCGTGCATCGCAAGGTTGGCCTCATAGAGACCATGCATCCCCAGCATTCCCAGCCAGTGACGGCCCGATGCCGGATAGGCGCCAAGGCCCATCAGCGTCGAGGTGATCGGAAAGCCGGTGGCCTCGACCAGTTCGCGCAGCAGTTGGCTGGCTGCGGGGCCGGAGTTGATGACGCCGCCGCCGGTGTAGAACACCGGTTTCTCGGCGTTCTCGATCGCCTCGACCAGATCCTCGATCATCTCGCGGTCGCCTTTGACCTGCGGCTGGTAGTGGCTGACCGAGGTCTTGGGGATCGGCTGATACTGCGCGCTGGCGAACTGCACGTCCTTCGGGATGTCGATCAGCACCGGGCCGGGACGGCCGGAGGTGGCGACGTGAAACGCCTCGTGGATGGTGGCCGACAGGCGCGCGGTATCCTTCACCAGCCAGTTGTGCTTGGTGCAGGGGCGGGTGATGCCCACGGTGTCCGCCTCCTGAAAGGCGTCGGAGCCGATCATGAAGGTCGGGACCTGCCCGGTCAGAACGACAATCGGGATCGAATCCATCAGCGCATCGGTCAGGCCGGTCACGGCGTTTGTGGCGCCGGGGCCGGACGTCACAAGGACAACGCCGGGCTTGCCCGTGGCGCGGGCATAGCCCTCTGCCGCGTGGACCGCGCCCTGTTCGTGGCGGACAAGGATGTGCTGGATGTCGTTTTGCTGAAAAACCTCATCGTAAATCGGTAGTACAGCGCCGCCGGGGTAGCCGAATACCGTGTCCACGCCCTGATCCTTAAGGGCCTGAACCACCATTTTCGCTCCGGTCATCTGACGTGTCATCGCTGTTTCTCCGTTCACGACACTCTATTTATGCGCACAAAAAAGCCCCCGAGGGTCAATCGGGGGCGCATGGGGTCCTAGAAGGGTTCCGACTTAACGGCCCATGCGCCTTGTTCCTACAATTACCACTAGCGTGGACATGCCCGAGGCTCCTTTACGTCGCGCGGGGACACTATGGCCGATGAAAGGATGCGTCAACCGCTGATCCGCAAGAAAGCAAATATCATTTTGCCGGGATGTTGCCGCAAGATTATTGCGCGCGCCGCAGGTGCCGATCCATGCAGAAAGGTTGTGCAGCCATGCGCATAACTGTGATGGACGTGGCCGGGACGCTCTGCCACAGTTGAACCGATCGGTTCAGATCGGGAAAGCCCCTGTATCCCGGACCGGATTGCAAAATTTGCGCGCGGCAACGTGAGTTGTGAGGAGCACGACGTTCGGCGATGCTGTGCATGAGATCAAAGGAGGCGAGGAGTTCGTCATGCCGAAAAATGTATTTTACCGTGATTTCACGATCTGCAAGGCCGTGGCGCTGGTTGCGCTGATGGGACTGGCGGCGGCCCTTGGCGGCGTGCCCCATGCAGACTCGGGCGTGGCCGAGGCGGCGACGCCGGAGGCGCGGGTCATTCCCGCCATGGTCTACAAGTTCTGGGATGAGTGCGACACCGAAGAGGTCGGCGTCGCTCTTTGACGGGGCAGGGCGCGCGGCCTCTTATTTCAGAGGTTCGCGCCCGTTCCCTGCAGCACGCCGTGTTCCAGCGCATAGCGCATCAGACCGGCGGTACTGCTGACGCCAAGTTTGCGGCGGATATTCTTGCGGTGCGTTTCAACGGTGCGCACCGAAATATCCAGCGCTTCCGCCACTTCCTTGTTCGACTTGCCCTGCGCAAGCTGCAACAGGACCATCTGCTCACGGTTCGTCAACTGTTCCCGTTCCTGTCCACCGGGGGCCAGCGCGCCTTCGGCCCCGGTGCACAGGTAACGTCCGCCCTGCATCACTGTGTCGATGGCGGTCTTGATCTCTTCGGTCGGCACGTCCTTCAGCACATAGCCACGGGCCCCGTGGCTGAGCGCGGTCGAGATGTATTCGGGCGTGTCATGCATCGACAGGATCAGCACCCGCGTTTCCGGCCTGCGTTCAAGGATCATCTCCGTCGCGGACAGACCGCCGAGTCCCGGCATGTTGAGGTCCATCAGGATCACATCCGGTGACAGCTCATCCAGCCGGTTAATCATGGTCTGGCCGTCCGACAGGGTGGCCAGCACGGTGATGTCCTCATAGCTTTCAAGGATCGCCTCGATCCCTTCGGCGACCATCGGGTGGTCGTCCACGACGACAACGCGGGTGGCTTTGGTCATGCGCGGGCCTTTGGTTGCTTTGGGGCGGCGGCGCCCTGTTCGGGCGGCAGCAGGTGCGTCAGCGGTACCTGCGCCTCGATAACGGTGCCATCCCGAGAGGACAAGACGCGCAGGGTGCCGCCCAGCTGATCCATCCGTTCCTGCATGTTGCGCAGCCCGATGCCCGGTGCGGGGGCCTGTTTCTGCAAGCCGCGCCCGTTGTCAGCGATGCGCAGGGTCGCGCCGGAGCGGTGTCCGCGCAGGTCGATGCCCACATAGCTGGCGCCGGAATGGCGTTCGATATTGGTCAGCGCCTCCTGCGCGATGCGGTAGAGGGCGATCTTGCTGTCCTGATCCAGACGGTTGCGGAACACCACGGTGCTGAATTCGGTTTCGATCCCGGTGCGGGTGCGGAAATCATCGGCCAGCGTCTTGATGGCCGGACCAAGGCCCAGATCGTCCAGAACGCCAGGGCGCAGGTCGCGGCTGATCCGGCGCACCTCCTGAATGGCCTGTCCAAGGTTGTGCGCGCCTTTTTCCAGCGTGTCCGAAGCGCGCGGATCGCCCGAGGCCACACGGCGGCGGGCGATGTCCAGCGCGTATTTCACACCGACAAGGATCTGGCTGATGCTGTCGTGCAATTCGCGGGCCACGCGGCCACGTTCCTCTTCCTGTGCGTCCAGAACACGTTGCGTCAGTTCGCGCAGCTTGGCGTCCGCAAGGCGGCGTTCCCGGATGTTCAGAACGAGGCCGGAGAAAAACACCAGCAGCAGGGCGGCCAGCGTGATCGCCCCGATATAGATGAAGGTGCGCCTGACCTTGGCCTCGACCTCGGCCCGGGAGGCGGCGACGCTGGCAAGGATATCGTCGATGAAGACGCCGGTGCCCACCGCCCACCGCCACGACGGAAAGGAGGTGACATAGGTGATCATCCGCGCGTCTTCGCCCGTCGAGGGTTTGGGCCAGAGGTGATCGACATATCCCGCGCCCTGACGGGCGGTTTCGATGAAGTCGCGCACGACATGGTGACCCTCGGCATCGGTCAGGTCCCACTGGTTCTGGTTGATCAGGTCGGTCTGACGGGGCGAGACGAGGTTCACCCCGTCATAGTCATAGACGAAGAAGAACCCCTCTTCGCCGTAGATCATCGCGGCAAGGATCTGCATGACCTGCTGTTTGGCGGCCTCGTCATCGGGCGCGGCGGAGCCGTAGATGAAGTAGAAACCGTTGCGCGCCTGCGTGACGTAGTTGCGCAATTCGCGTTTCTTGGCCTCGATCAGCTGGGTTTCCAGTTGCCGGATCTCCTGCTCGGCCATGTTGCGCGACTGGTGGGCCACCAGCAGCGCAATGGCCGAGACCGCAAGCACGAGCGGGACCGTCGCCAGAAGGAAGAGCTTCTGTCGGTAGGATGGACGGAGGCGCGAGATGAAACGGCGCATGTCTGACAGCAAAGCAGACAGGCGCGCGCTTGAAAAGCCTCAGCCGCGTGTGGCGAGCCCTGTCAGCATCGCCGCCATGGCAACAAGGTGGATCAGGACGATGGCCTTGTCGCGCCAGGCAAAGCCCACCGCCAGCCAGCCCAGAAGGCCAACCGCAAAGAAGGGCAGGGCCCATGTGGTGAAGCCGAAGCCGGTTGCGGTATATCCGCCGATCTGGGCGATGGAGGCCCCCCATTTGACGGTATCGACCATGACCCCGGCCTGACGCGGCGCTGGGTGCATCCCTGTAGGTGCGGAGCCGTCGGTCTTGGGTGTCATCAATTCTACTGCAGCCATGTCCGAAGTCCTTTCACGGGTGGTTTCATCAACAAATATTGGACATAATGGGTATCGAACAGGCCAGAACGACTACATCAATACGATAGGAAAACTATTGGCTGAACGACTGCCACCGCTGAATGCCCTGCGCGCCTTTGATGCGGCGGGGCGACATCTGAGCTTTGCCGCCGCCGCACAGGAATTGCGGGTTACGCAAGGCGCGGTGGCGCAGCATGTGCGCGGTATGGAGGCGCGGCTGGGGCTGCGGCTGTTCGAACGGCACGCACGGGGGCTGCGCCTGACCGAGGACGGGCGACACTATCACGACCAGATCGCGCGCGCCTTTCGCATGATGGAAAGCGCCACGCGCGACCTGCGCCCGGGAGCGCGCAGCATCACCATCTCTGTCACGCCGTCCTTTGCGTCCAAATGGCTGATCCCCAACATGCCGGACTTCAACGCGCAGCATCCCGAGATCAATCTGCGTGTCCTTGCGACCGAAGCCTATTCGCAGTTTCGCGCGGATGGCGTGGACATATCGGTGCGATATGGCACGCCGAAAGCCTCTGCCGGACTGGCGGTGCAAACGCTGTTTTCCGGTGACGTCATCGCGGTCTGTGCGCCAGACTTGCCGGGGGAAGGCGTGCAGGGTCGACGGCTGCTGCATCATACGCTGGACGTCTGGCCAGATTTTCTGGAGGTCGTCATGGGCCTGCCCAGACCGGATCATCTGCCGGGCACCCGGTTCAGTCAGAGCACCCTGGCGATCGAGGCCGCCATGGCCGGGCAGGGGGTCGCGCTGATCAGCCCGTTTCTGGTTGCGCGCGACATGCAGCAAGGGCGGTTGGTGCAGGCGGTTCCGGGCGCGTTGGACACGTCGCAGAACTATTTCGCGATTTGCCCGCGCGAGGATCTGGCCGATCCGGCCAGACGCACCGTTTTTGACTGGCTCGCGGCGGCAGCCGAACGCGAATCGCGTGACCTAGAGTAAACCCGTGAACGCGTCCGGGAACTTACCGCAGGTGTACGAAAAAATGCCCCGAAGCGGAAAATATACCGTCACCTCCGTAGCAGTGGGTATTTCTTTGCGCGGGATGCCGCCCTAGGGTGCGACCACTGAAAACCGATCCGCGCGAGGTGGGGAGCCCCGCGCAACACAAAAATTCTGGGAGGATTTCAATGGATCGTCGCTCTTTCCTTCGTAACTCGACTCTGGGTGCCGGCGCAGCCGCAGCCGCCTCGACGCTGGCCGCACCGGCCTATGCCCAAGGCAAGCGCACGCTGACGATGGTCACCTCGTGGCCGCGCGGCTTTGCCGTTCTGGACGACGCGGCCAGCTATCTTGAAAAGATGGTCGGTGAGATGTCGGATGGCATGCTGACCATCGACAAGAAAGCGCCGGGTGAACTGGTTGGCGCGCTGGAAGTCTTTGACGCCGTGTCCTCGGGGCAGGCGGACATGTATCACTCGGCCGACTACTACTTTATCGGTCAGCACCCGGGTTACGCCTATTTCACCGCTGTGCCGTTCGGCGGCACCGCGCAGGAAGTGACCAACTGGTACTACCACGGCGGCGGCGAAGAGCTGCACGACGAGCTGGGCCTGATCTTCAACATGAAGGGCCTGCTGGCCGGCAACTCCGGCTCGCAGTCGGGTGGTTGGTTCTCGAAAGAGATCAACTCGGCCGATGACTTCAACGGTCTGAAGTTCCGTATGCCAGGTCTGGGCGGCAAGGTGTTGGGCGAACTGGGCGCATCGGTCCAGAACATCCCCGGCGGCGAACTGTACCAGGCGCTGTCCTCGGGCGCGCTGGACGGTCTGGAGTGGGTTGGCCCGATGGCCGACGAACGCGCAGGCTTCCAGGAAGTGGCGAAGATCTACTACACCGCCGGTTTCCACGAGCCGGGCTCGGCGCTGGCCGCCAACGTCAACCTGGACGTCTGGAACGACCTGACCGCGCAGCAGCAGGCGATCCTGCGCTACGCCTCGATGGCGACCACGCACTTCCAGCTGGCCGAAACGCTGGCCAACAACGGCGCCGCTCTGGCGCGTCTGCAGGCGCAGGGCGTCAAGACGCTGCAGTTCCCGGACGACGTCTGGGATGCCTTCGGTACCGCCTCGGCCAAGGTCATGGACGAGAACATGGGCGACGAACTGTTTGCCAAGATCCGCAACTCGTTCGAGACTTCTCTGGCGACTTCGGCATCGTGGATCCAGAAATCGGACGGCTACTACGTCGAACAGCGCGTGCGCGTGCTGGGCGGCTAAGCCCCGGAAATCTGAACCAGGAAAGGTCCCTGCATGGCAGGGGCCTTTCGACGCGTGGCGGGAGACACGCGACAACCACGACCGCGGATAGCGGCGAACGGGGGACATCATGGACGAGACAGGCGCTATGGGCTTCGGCCAGATCCTCAGCGCCATCGGCGACGGGATCCTGTGGATCCTGCAAAGCTTCGCCCTGGCATTCTACAACCTAGGCTATGCGATCACGCATCCGCTGAGCTGGCTCGACTGGAGCGAGAAGACCGCGATCATGCGGTTCGTCTACTATGGCGGCTCTATCGAGTTCTTCTTTATCGCCTTCACCTTCTTCCTCGTGATCTTTGCGATCGGCCTGTGGAAGAACCAGTTCCTGTGGAACGTGGTGATCGGGCTGGAATTCTTCGGCAACTGGGTCGGACGGTTCTTTGCCTGGGCGGGTCTGTTGATGGTCTTGCAACAGGTCATCATCGTCTTCATGCAGCGCATCTTTACGCGGCCTGACATCGTTGTTGGCCTTGGTGTGCCGCTGCAATTCGACATCTCGTGGTATGCCGAGGAGCTGAAGCTTTACAACGCGATGGTTGTGACGCTCTGCCTTGTCTACACCTTCATCCAGGGCGGGCACGTCCGGGTGGATCTGGTCTATTCCGCCGTCAGCTTTCGTACCAAGCGGCTGATCGACATGATCGGCAGCATGATCTTCATGATCCCGATGGCCGTCCTTGTCTGGATGTACACGTGGTTCTTCATGTGGCGTTCGCTGATCGTGCCGCCGGTGTCGCCTTCCGACCCGCTGGACCGGCTGGAACTGAAAGCGCGCGCCTTGCGCTGGAATGTCGAGACCATCGGCTTCAGCCCCAACGGCTTTACCGGGTATTTCCTGTTCAAGATCCTAATGGTGATCATGGTGGGCATGATCTTCATCCACGCCTGGGCGTTCTTCTACCGTTCCTTCCTCGAATGGAAGGAAGGGCCGGAGTCCGAGGGCAAATATCTGGACAAGGACGTGCTGGAACAGGGCGAAGAGCCCTACGACCACGCAGAATTCTGAGGGATCGTAAACCATGCTATTCGGACTTGACGGCGTCGAGATCGGCCTGATCATCGTCTTTCTCGCGCTCTTCTCCGCGATCCTGTCGGGCTTTCCGGTGGCCTTTGCCATCGGTGGCGCGGGGGTCATCTCTTTCGGGATCATTGCCGCGCTGGATAACGCGGGCATCCTTGTTCACCAGGCCATGGACACATCGTCCGACGCCTATCAGGCCTTGCTGGCCAACGGGGTGAACGAAAAGAACATCTCGATTTTCCGATACCCGGACCTTCCAAGGATCGCCGCCGAGTCGGTGTTCCCGGCGGGGGACTGGGAAAACGCGATGAAACGCACCATCGCGGGTATCACCAACCGGATCAACGAACGCGTCATCGCGGGCCAGTCCATCGAAACGCTGCTGGCGGTTCTGATGTTCGTCCTGATGGGGATCGTTCTGGAACGGTCCAAGATCGCCAACGATCTGCTGACCACCATGGCGCGTGTCTTTGGCCCGCTGCCGGGCGGTCTGGCGGTGTCGATCGTGGTCGTGGGCGCCTTTCTTGCCGCCTCTACGGGCATCGTGGGGGCCACGGTGGTGACTATGGGTCTGCTGGCCCTGCCGACCATGCTGCGCAACAACTACTCACCGGAACTGGCGACGGGTGTGATCGCGGCTTCGGGCACCTTGGGGCAGATCATTCCGCCTTCCATCGTGATCGTTCTCTTGGGCACGCTGGCCGGTGACCTCTATTCGGCCGCGCAAGAGGCCCGGGCGCAGGCGGCGGGCTGTTCGGATGCGCTGACCTACCTTGGCTCGCCGGCAGTTGTGTCAGTCGGTACGTTGTTCCAGGCGGCGCTGCTGCCGGGGATCATGCTGGCCGGTCTTTATGCGGCTTATGCCTTTGGCTACGCCATGCTGAACCCGTCCAAGGCACCTGCCGTGGAACTGGGGAGCGGCGAAGGCGAGCCGATCACGCGCGGCGAGGCCTTTACCTGGTATGTCGGCGTGCCGGTGGCCCTAATTGCCGGTGTGATGATCCTGATGCAGGTCAACATCGTCGGCAGCCAGTCCACGCAGGTTGACAGCTTCTCTGATGTGGGCGAGGCCGCGTCGCTGCGGACCAATGTTTCGGATGAGTGCAAGACGTCGATGATCGACCTGCACGGTCAGAAGGCATGGGACGCGGCGGTGGCCGAGCAGACGGAGATCGACGCCGGGGGCGGCACCGCGGAAAGCGTGCGCCTGAGCCCGGAAGAGATCGAGGACCTGCGCGCGCAGAAGATCGACAATGCAGCGCCCATCGGCACCGGCATCGCCATCCTTGCAGTGATGTTTGGCCTGATCCTTGCGGTCGCGCGCGGTGTGTCGCCCTCGTCGGATCCGCTGCCCTTGCAGATCGGCGCGGCGGGCATCGTGCTGGGCCTTGCCGTGGATTTCTTCCTGCTTGGCCCGACCACCTCGTCGATGGTGACGGTTCTGCTGATGCTGATCCCCTGGGCTATCGCGATCTATGGCTGTTACTTTGCCATGGGCCGCCTGTCGAAGAACGAGTTGCTGCGGGTGGTCTTCCCACCGCTGGTCCTGATCGTTGCTGTTCTGGGTTCCATCCTTGGCGGGATCACCAACCCGACGCCTGCCGCGGCACTGGGGGCGGCAGGGGCCATCATGCTGGCGGCCTATCGCAAGCTGGGCGACCAGAACCGCAGCCCCAAGGTCATCATCTGGTCCACGCTGGCCGTGGTGCTGATGATCCTCACGGGCATCAACTTTGACCTGCGGATCAACACCGAAGAGGTCAGCTTTGAAACCTGGGTGGCGTTCTTCTTTGCCTATGCCTGCTGGCTCTATGCGCTGTTCGGCCTGCTGTTCAGCTGCTGGATCCTGTTCAAGTCCGGGGTTCTGACGCCGGCGGTGCGGGAGACGGCCAAAGTGACCTCGATGGTGTTCACCATCCTGATCGCCTCGCAGCTTCTGAACCTGGTGGTGATCTCCTTCGGGGGCGAGCACTACATTCAGGAGTTCCTGCGAAGCTTCGACGATCCGCGCACGGCCTTCATCATCGTGATGATCATCCTGTTCATCCTTGGCTTCGTCCTGGATTTCCTGGAGATCATCTACATCGTGGTGCCGATCGTGGGGCCGGTGATCTACGGCGCGCATTTCGATCCGAAATGGGTGACCATCATGATCGCGGTGAACCTGCAAACCTCGTTCCTGACGCCGCCCTTCGGTTTCGCGCTGTTCTACCTGCGCGGCGTGGCGCCATCGAGCGTGACGACCGGGCATATCTACCGCGGGGTGATCCCCTTCGTGATCATCCAGGTGGTCGGTCTGGCCATACTGGCGCTGTTCCCGTCCATCGTGACGATCGTGCCGTCGTTGCTGGGGCGCTGACCCCGTTCATCGTCTGAAATGCACAAAACGCGCCGTTTTCACGGCGCGTTTTTCTTTGGCTGGCTGCGTTGAAGGGCCGGGCAGTCAGGACGACAGCGCAATCCGGGTCGTGCTTTCGAGCCAGCGGAACCGTTTGTCCAGATCGCTGGCCATGACAAAAACAGACGGTGCGACGGATTTCTTGGGCATGCGCGCCAATCCATAGCCAAGGTTTTCGATCAGCGGCACGATCACGTCACGGAGATAGGCAATATGTTCGTCCGCAGACAAACTCTCTACTTCGATCAGAATGGCGTTAACGTGTCGATCCGGCCCAGTCATAATGTTTTCCCCCCTCGGAAATAACGCGCGCTGTTTGCGGAAACATAGGGGCGGGCGTATGCATTCTCATGGGGAAAAGGCCTGCATTTGACGCAACAACCGATTGCGTCAGGCGGATCGCTAAACAGCGTTCAAATCCGGTCAGGCACGGGTGTCCGGGAAAGAGATGTTGGCGACCTGTTCGGCGATGGGGTCGGTGGACAGCGGATGCATCTCTGCCGAGAAATCGCCGGTGTCTTCGAGCCGGTCCCAATTTCCGCGCCGATAGATTTCGAGCGCGCTGAATTCCGCCTTGTAGCCCATCTTGTCGCTGCCGGGGACCCAGTAGCCAAGGTAGACATAAGGCAGCTTTGCGCTGCGTGCGATGTCGATATGGTCGAGAATCATCCATTTGCCCAGCGAACTGCGCGCAAGGTCCGGCTCATAGAAGGAGTAGACCATGGACAGGCCGTCATCCAGCATATCGGTCAGGCAGGTTGCAATCAGGCGGCCGTCGTCCTTGTCGATGTATTCGATGACACGGCTGCGGATCGGCGTTTCCTCGATCATCGCGGCGAATTCGAATACGTCCATGTCCGCCATGCCGCCGTCCGAATGGCGAGCATCCAGATATCGGCGGAACAGGTCGTATTGCTCTTCGGTGGCCCAGGGGCTTGTCACCCGCCGTTCGATATTGGCGTTGCGCTTGAGAATACGCTTGTGGCTGCGCGAGGGATTGAATCGGTTGACGTCAATCCGGGCGGATAGGCAGGCCGCGCAATCGGCGCAGGAGGGCCGGTAGAGCACGTTCTGCGACCGGCGGAACCCCTGTTTGGACAGGGAATCGTTCAGCTTTTGCGCGGCATCGCCCTGCAGCGCGGTGAACAACTTCCGCTCCATCCGGCCCTCAAGATAAGGGCAGGGTTGTGGGGCAGTGACATAGAACTGCGGTGCAAGCGGCAGCGAGTGGCGCATCGGATCCGGATACCTCGATAACTTAAGGAAACGGTAACAATGATCCCGCCGCGCGCCAAGCGATTCAACGCCAAGAAGCCCCGCACCGGCGGGACCTCTCCGAAAAACGCCTAGGCCATTGCCAAAGCGCGTAAAATTCGGGGTTTGAAGGCGTTCTGTTGCCTCAGGCGCGACGGTTGAGGGCGACGGTTCCCAGCACGAGATCGGTCAGACCCTGACCCCGTTCGGTGACGAACATGAGGACAATCGACACCAACTGGAGAATCACCGTCGACGAGATGATGGTATACCCCAGCGTGTGCAGGAAGGCCTCACCGCCGTCGAACCGTTCACCCCAAGCATTGCGGAACTCGATGTTCATCAGCCGCATGCCCCATGTGGAGGAGCCTCCCGCGATGGTCATCCAGCGATAGAGGAAGCCGATCACAAGGAACATGAGCGGCAGCACGAACAGGCCGACAATGGTAAAGAGCGAGATCAGCAGAGTGACCAGCGCAATGACCGTGGTGTCCACCAACCAGGCGATGCCGCGCTTGACGGTCACGCCGCTGTAGAAGGCGGATTGATATTCGGGGTCGGGCAGATGGGACTGGGTCATCGTCTCGGTGTACATCGTGGGTTCCTGGCAGGGGAAGAGGGAGCGGCGCCACCCGGATTGGGCGGCGCCGCGTTGGATCAGGCGTTTTCCGGGGTTTCGACCTCGGTCTGGGCACGGCGCTCACGCTCGTCCATGAACTGGTCGAATTCCGATTTGTCCTTGGCCTCGCGCAGCCGTTCAAGGAACTGCTCGAACGCTTCCTGTTCGGCCTCCAGACGGCGCAGCGTCTCGGTCTTGTAGGCGTCGAAGGCGCGGTTGCCCGAGGGTTTCATCGCTGCCCAGGCGGCCTTGCGCCCGTCATGAGTGCGCGAGTGGTGGCGGCAGGATTTCGAAAACATGCGTTTGCTCCAGATCATGTAGGCAAGAAGGGCAAGGCCTGCGGGCCAGAAGAAGATAAAGCCCAGGACCATTGCCGCGATCCATGCGCCTTTCCCCTTGTGATCCATCCATGCCTCGGCCCGGGTGAGCCAGCCTGCGTTGGCGGGCAGTTGGGACGTATAAGCGGCGGTGGTCATGTCTCTCTCCGTTTGCGTGTGTATGTGAATGCCTTTCACATCACATGAGATCGGAATTTGGGGGCGGGCTTTCAAGTGTCTATGTGAACGTATTTTACATTTTCTGTATTTGTCTAATTTTTACAGACTGTTGGCGGGTAATTTTTCGAAATAAAATCACTGTTCCAGACGGGTTGAGCGGTGATTTCTGTCCCGAAAACAGGGGGCCAACGCCTGATTACAGGGTGAAATCCGCCTCGATCGCCCCTGTCAGTCCGGGCAGGACATGCGGATCCAGCGGAAAGACATGGCGTGGCGTACCTGCGGCGGCCCAGACCACGTCGAACTGCAACAGGCGCGGATCCAGCCATGCCCGGATCGGGTTCAGGTGGCCAAGCGGTGCCACGCCGCCGATGGCGAAACCGGTCTGCGCGCGGATCAGCCCGGCATCAGCCTTGCCCAGCGGCTCTCCGGCCAGGGCAGTGGCCTTGTCAGCGCAGACCTTGTTGCCGCCCGCGGTCAGGAACAACACGGCCGCGCCGGTTGTTTCGGCGCGAAAGATGATCGACTTGGCGATCTGGTCCAGATGGCAGCCGACGCTGTCCGCCGCTTCCTGCGCGGTGCGGGCCTGTCCGACTTCGCGGATGTCATCGGGAATGCCGGCGGCCTCGATGGCGGCGCGGACGCGTTTCAGGCTCTTGCTCATGGTCTATTGTTCCGTCGGAAATAGATGGGTGGCGGCGCGGGACAGGCGGGTTTCAAACCCCGCAAGCCGGGGTGCGGTCATCTGCTCGGCGCGATGCAGGGTCAGTAGTCGGAAACGGGCGTTTGGCGCGCAAGGCTTCACGATGCCATGTTTCAGCGCGTGAAAGACCGGACGCCGCGCGATCAGGTGGTCATAGAGGGCGGGCGCGCCCATGGTCGTGACCGCCAGAACGCTGCGCAGGCGGGGCAGGGCCGGTTTCAGCGCGCCGCCGTCACCTGCGTGCTGATAGGCGACGCCGGGCAGAAAGGTGCGGTCGATCCAGCCTTTCAGGATCGCGGGCAGGCCGAACCACCATGTGGGAAAGACAAGGATCAGCCCGTCGAGGTCCTGCAGCCCGGTCTGATCGGGGAAAGGGGGGCCGTAATAGCGCGCGCGTTCCTCTGCCGTCAGCACCGGGTCAAAGCCCGCGGCGTAGAGATCCAGCATATCGACGCTGTGGCGGCGCGCCTCCAGATCCGCCCGCAGGTTTGCGGCGAAGCGGTGGGTCAGGCTGTCCGGCAGCGGATGGGCGGTGACGAGTCGAACGTGCATGGACTCTTTTCCCATCGCTGGCGGGTCTTGCCAAGGCGCGGCGGGCGTGGCCATCTGCGGCCATGGATTTTGCCTCTCGTATCACCCGCCTGCCGCGCGCCTATGACCCTGACCACGGGGCAGAGGCGCTGGCCGCCTGTCCCTGGGCCGCTGGCCCCGTTGCCGAACTGATCGCAGGTACCGGCGGGTCCAGCCCCTATCTGCGTGGCTTGATTATCAAGGAAAGCGATTGGCTGGAGGGGGCGCTCGACGATCCGAGCGCGGCGGTGGCTGCGCTGAGTGGGGCACTGGATGAGATCGCGCCAAACCAGATCGGGCCCGCCCTGCGGCAGGCCAAGCGGCGCATAGCCCTGCTGATCGCCCTGTGTGACCTGTGCGGCGCGTGGCAGTTGGAGCAGGTTACCGGCACGCTGACCGACTTCGCCGATCTGGCCGCAAGCCTTGCCCTGCGTGCCGCCATCACACCGGAAATCACACGGGGCAAACTGCCCGGCATGACCGAAGCGGACATCCCCTCGGCGGGTGGAATGGTGGCGCTGGCCATGGGCAAGATGGGGGCGGGGGAGCTGAACTACTCCTCCGACATCGATCTGATCTGCCTGTTCGATGAAACGCGCTATGATCCGGACGACTATCATGAGGCGCGTGCAAGTCTGGTCCGGGCCACCCGCAAGATGGCCGCGACGCTAAACGATTTGACCGGCGACGGCTATGTGTTTCGGACCGACCTGCGCCTGCGCCCTGACCCTTCGGTGACGCCGGTCTGCATGGCGATGGAGGCGGCGGAACGCTATTACGAAAGCGTCGGGCGGACATGGGAGCGGGCGGCCTATATCAAGGCGCGGCCCTGCGCCGGGGATCTGGCGGCGGGCGCGCGGTTCCTGACCACCCTGAAGCCCTTTGTCTGGCGCAAGCATCTGGATTTCGCCGCCATTCAGGACGCGCATGACATGCGGTTGCGCATCCGCGAGCACAAGGGTCTTGGCGGGCGCATCAAGTTGGAAGGCCACAACATGAAGCTGGGGCTTGGCGGCATCCGCGAGATCGAGTTCTTTACCCAGACCCGGCAGTTGATCGCGGGCGGACGGGATCCTGACCTGCGGGTACGCGGCACGGTCGAGGGGTTGCGGCAACTGGCGGCCAAAGGCTGGGTTCCCGGCGACGCGGCCGAAACGCTGGTCGGGCATTACCGGGCGCACCGCGAGGTGGAGCACCGCATCCAGATGATTGGCGATGCGCAGACCCACGACCTGCCCAAAAGCGCCGACGGTATGGCGCGGCTGGCGGCGCTGGCGGGGCAGGATTTGAAAGACTTCAGGGCCGCACTGGTGGATCGCCTGACCGAAGTGCACGAGCTGACCGAGGGCTTCTTTGCGCCCGGAGAGTCAGCGACGTCGCAGGAGATTCCGGAGATCTTTGCCGACAGCGAGTTGCCAGCGCGGTGGCGCAATTATCCCTGTCTGCGCTCTCAACGGGCGGTGGAGATCTTTGACCGTCTCAGCCCCGAAATCCTGCGCCGTCTGGGAGAGGCCGCGCGACCCGAAGAGGCGCTGTTGGCCTTTGACAGCTTCCTTGCCGGGCTTCCTGCGGGCGTGCAGCTGTTTTCGCTGTTCGAAGCCAACCATCAGCTGATCGACCTCTTGGTGGACATCGTCGGCACCTCGCCCGATCTGGCACGTTATTTGTCGCGCAATGCCAGCGTCTTTGACGCGGTGATCGCGGGTGATTTTTTCAGCCCCTGGCCCGGCAGCGATGCTCTGCGCGCCATGCTGATCGACCGTCTGGACGAGACTGCCGATTATGAACGGCAGCTGGACACCGCGCGCCGCTGGGCCAAGGACTGGCATTTTCGCGTCGGCGTCCATCTGCTGCGCGGCCTGATGGGACCAGAGGAGGCGGGCAAGGCCTATGCCGATCTGGCCGGGGCGGCTCTGGCGGCGCTTTGGCCCCGGGTGCAGGCGGAGTTTGCACAAAAGCACGGCGCCCCGCCGGGACGTGGCGCGGTTGTTGTGGGCATGGGCTCTCTGGGGTCTCGGCGCCAGCACGCGCGGTCCGATCTGGACGTGATCGTGATCTATGATGCCGACGGTGTGGAGAGTTCGGAAGGGCGGCGGCCCTTGGCCAGTCGCACCTATTACGCGCGTCTGACCCAAGCGCTGATCACCGCCATGACCGCGCCCATGGCCGAAGGGCGACTGTATGAGCTGGACATGCGCCTGCGCCCCTCGGGCAATCAGGGTCCGGTGGCGACCTCTTGGACGTCGTTCCAGAAGTACCAGCGCGAGGACGCCTGGACATGGGAACATCTGGCGCTGACCCGCGCGCGGGTGGTGGCGGGTCCGGTCGAACTGGCCGAGGATGTGGAGGCATTCCGCAAGGAGATAATCGCCCGGCCGCGCGATGCGGCTGAGGTCAAGGGCGCGGTGGCAGAGATGCGTGCCCGCATCGCGGCCGCCAAGGGAGAGGCCGGCCCGATGGATGCCAAGATCGGGCGCGGGCGTTTGCAGGATCTGGAACTGTTTTCGCAGATGGCCGCGCTGTTGGCGGCTAAGCCGGTGCGCGAGGCGCCGCGCGCCCTGCGCTTGGCCAACTGGCTGAGCGATGAGGAGCAGCGCGATCTGGTCGCCGCCTATGAATTGTTCTGGAGCTTGCAGATCGGCGCGCGGCTGGTCAGCGAAGAGGCGCTGGACCTGGACAAGCTGGGCTTGGGCGGCTGCGCCTTTCTGCTGCGGTTGACCGGAGCCGCGGATATGGATGCCCTGCGGGGCGAGGTGGAAACCCGCGCGGCGCGCGCGGCGGCAATCATCGACGGGTCTTTGCCGGAACAGGAGGCGTGAAAATGGACAGCGCGGAAGAGATCGATCCCAAGGGCCTGATGCGCGAGGCCTATACGATGGAGGGGCTGACGTCCGAGGAGTGCCGGTCGATTTTTCTGGACTGGGCCTTGGCGTTGCCGTCAGAGGTGGACCCCAAGGTGGTGATCGGCGCGGTGCTTGCGAAATACGGCGAGGCGGCGGACCATCCGATGACAGCGGTGCTGCGCGAGGGGCTGGAACCGGGCCGCAGCCCACGTCGGCGCGGCGGATGGAAATCGCGCCCGCGTCCGGACCGCATCAACTGAAGACGGCGCGCCAAGGCGCGCCGTCCATTGGTTGCCTGATCTGCCCCGTTGCGGGGTAGGGCGGGATCAGCTGCGGGGCAGGGCCGCCGCGGTGCGGGCCAATTCCTCGATCCGAGCCCAGTCGCCGGCATCGACCGCATCCTTGGGCGCGACCCAGCTGCCGCCGACACACAGCGTGTTCGACAGGCCAAGATAGGTCGGCGCGTTGGAGGGGCTGACGCCACCCGTCGGGCAGAAACGCACCTGCGGGATCGGCGCGCCGATCGCCTTCAGCGCGGGAACGCCGCCGTTCGCCTCGGCCGGAAAGAATTTCTGCACGGTATAGCCACGCTCCAGCAGGCGCATGACCTCGGACGAGGTGGCCGCGCCCGGCAGCAGCGGCAGGCCGGCGTCTTCGCAGGCCTGCAGCACGGTATCGGTCGCACCGGGCGAAACACCGAACTTGGCGCCCGCCTCGACAGCGGCCTTGACGTCTGCGGGGGTCAGCAGGGTGCCCGCGCCAACGACGCCGCCCTCGACCTGCGCCATCTTGCGGATCACGTCCAGCGCGGCCGGGGTGCGGAGGGTCACTTCGAGCACCGGCAGGCCTCCGGCGACAAGCGCCTCGGCCAAGGGACGGGCCTTGCTGGCGTCCTCGACCACAAGCACCGGAATCACCGGGGCAAGACGGCAGAGCGCTTCGGATTTCTGGCTGGCTTCCTGAGGGGTCATCGATGATGTCTCACTTTATCAGGTCAATGTTTCAGTGGCGTCATAAAGCACATTTAGCGCTCACACCACCACGGCCGCACCGTTGGAGGACAGGCCGACGTTCTTGCGGAAGGCTTCGAACAATTCGCGTCCGACGCCGTGGCCATTGCCGGAGAGATCCGCCGTCACCAAGTCGCGGCTGTCGAAATCCTCTGCCAGCGTTTCGATGACGCCGTTCACCGCGTCCACCCGCACGATGTCGCCGTCGCGCAGCCGGGCCAGCGGGCCGCCATTTGCCGCCTCGGGAGAGACGTGGATGGCGGCCGGAACCTTGCCGGAGGCACCGGACATGCGGCCATCGGTGACCAGCGCCACCTTCAGCCCGCGATCCTGCAGGACGGCCAGCGTGGGCGTCAGACCGTGCAGTTCCGGCATCCCGTTGGATGACGGCCCCTGAAAGCGCACCACAACCACGGTGTCCGAGGTGAACTCACCGGCCTTGAAGGCGGCCTTGACGCTGTCCTGATCGTGGAAGATGCGGCAGGGGGCCTCGATCACGTGGCGTTCCGGGGCAACGGCGGAGACCTTGATCATGCCATGGCCAAGGTTGCCATCCAGCTGTTTCAGACCGCCGGTGGGTTGGAACGGGTCCTTTGCGGGGCGCAGGATCCGGTCGTTCTGGGTCTCACGCGGGCCATCACGATAGGTGATCGCGCCTTCGGTCAGCACCGGCTCCTGCGTGTAAAGCTTCAGTCCGTCACCGGCGACGGTCTTGACGTCGTCATGCAGCAGGCCGGCGTCCAGCAGATCGCCGATCATGTACTGCAGACCACCTGCGGCGTGGAAGTGGTTCACGTCCGCCAGACCGTTGGGATAGACCTTGGCCATCAGCGGCGTGGCCGAGCTGATCTCATCGAAATCTTCCAGCTCCAGCGCGATCCCGGCGGCGCGCGCCATGGCGGGCATGTGCAGCACGAGGTTCGTGGAGCCACCAGTCGCCATCAGTCCGACAATCCCGTTCACAAAGGCCTTGGCATCCAGAATATCGCAGACCGGACGGTAGGCATTGCCAAGGTTGGTGATCGACAGCGCGTGTTTTGCGGCCTCGATCGTCAGCGCATCGCGCAGCGGGGTGCCCGGGTTCACGAAAGAGGTGCCAGGCAGGTGCAGGCCCATGAACTCCATCAGCATCTGGTTGGAGTTGGCGGTGCCGTAGAAGGTGCAGGTGCCGGGCGAATGGTAAGAGGCCATCTCGGCCTCCATCAGCTTGTCCCGGCCCACTTCGCCGGTGGCGAACTGCTGGCGCACCTTGGCTTTTTCGTCGTTCGGCAGACCCGAGGGCATCGGCCCGGCGGGGATGAACAGGCCGGGGATATAGCCGAAGGTCGCGGCGCCGATCACCAGGCCCGGAACGATCTTGTCGCAGACGCCAAGATAGACAGCGGCGTCAAACACGTTGTGCGACAGGGCCACGCCGGTCGCCAGCGCGATCACATCGCGGGAGAACAGCGACAGTTCCATGCCGACCTGACCCTGCGTGACGCCGTCACACATGGCGGGCACGCCGCCTGCGACTTGCGCGGTGCCTCCGGCCTCGCGCGCGGCGCGGCGGATGATGTCGGGGTAATGCTCAAACGGCTGATGCGCCGACAACATGTCGTTGTAGGCGGTCACGATGCCAAGGTTCGGCGCCCGGCCTTCGGCCAGCGCGGCCTTGTCTCCGGCCATGGCGGCATAGGCATGCGCCTGGTTGCCACAGGTCAGGTGGGCGCGGCGCGGGCCTTCTTCGGCGGCGCGGCGCATCCGGTCCAGATATGTGGCGCGGAGCGTTTCAGAGCGTTTCTCGATACGTGCTGTGACTTTTGCGATGGTGGCGTCAAGCGGCATTGGGGTCTCCCTTTGGGATCTGCGTGGCCTTCGCTTGACGTTTCTTTACGGCAGTTAGCGCTAACGGTAAAGGCCTGAACGCCACGCTTGTGCAGAAAAAATCCGGCAAGATCGTTAAAGCCGCAGGAAAAACGCGGCACCGCTTCCCCCGGTTCCGGTTTGCGGATAATCGGGGGGCATGATGGACAATGACACCCCCGATCGCCGCCCCGTATTGCGGCTGAAACCCAAAGCCAACGCGGCCGCAATCCGGCGCGGCTCTCCCTGGGTCTTTGACAATGAACTGGTGATGGACCGACGCAGCAAGGCGATTGCGCCGGGCAGCATCGCCACGCTGCAAGACAACGAGCGCAAACCGCTGGCCACGGTGGCGGTCAATCCCGGCTCGCGGATCGTGGCGCGGGTGCTGGACCGCGATGCAGAGGCGCAGGTGGATGCGGCATGGTGCGCCGCGCGGATCGGCAAGGCGCAGGCGCTGCGCGAGGCGTTGTATGATGCGCCGTTTTACCGGCTGATCCACGCCGAGGGCGACGGTCTGCCGGGACTGGTGGTGGACCGTTTTGGCGAAACGCTGGTGATTCAGCCCAACGCCGCCTGGACTGAGGCGCGTCTGGATGTGCTGGTGCAGGCGCTGGTCGATGTGACCGGGGCGACGACCGTGCTGAAGAACGCGGGCGGACGGGGTCGCACACTGGAAGGACTGGACGATCAGGACACGGTCCCGTTGGGCACGGCCCCGGAGGCGGCGGTGCCGGTGGAGATGAACGGCGCGATCTACATGGCCGACCTGACCGGTGGGCAGAAGACCGGCCTGTTCTTTGACCAACGGGGCAACCACGCCTTTGCATCGCGCCTGGCGCGGGGCGCGCGGGTTCTGGACGTGTTCAGCCATGTGGGCGGCTTTGGCTTGGCTTCTTTGGCGGGCGGCGCGGTCAGCGCGCTGGCCGTGGACGGATCCGCCCCGGCGCTGGCGCTGGCCGAGGAAGGCGCGCGCCGGATGGGCGCGTCAGAGCGGTTCGAGACGCGGCAGGGCGATGCCTTTGCGGTGCTGGAGGCGCTGGCGGAAGAGGCGCAGGTCTTTGATCATGTGATCTGTGATCCGCCCGCCTTTGCACCGGCCAAACCGGCGCTGGAAAAGGGCCTGCGCGCCTATGAGCGCGTCGCACGACTGGCGGCGCCGCTGGTGGCGGAGGATGGCTTCCTGACGCTCTGTTCCTGTTCGCATTCCGTCGATCTGTCGGCCTTTACCGGCGCGTGCCTGCGCGGCATCGGGCGCGGCGGGCGGCGGGCGCAGCTGATCCACACCGGTTTTGCCGGACCGGATCACCCGCTGCTGCCGCAGCTGGCGGAATCGGGATACCTCAAGGCGCTGGTTTTCCGTCTGTGAAGGTATTGCTGGACACCTGTGTCCTTTATCCAACCGTGATGCGCGAAGTCCTGTTGGGGGCGGCGGCACAGGGGCTTTACACTCCGCTCTGGTCCGAACGGATCCTTGAGGAGTGGGCCCGCGCCGCGCGCAAACTTGGCCCCGAGGGGGAGGCACAGGCGCGCGCCGAGGTGGCGCTTGTCCGCGCCAGATGGCCCAAGGCAGAGGTGACATGGCCGCCGTCGCTGGAAGCCCGCCTTTGGCTGCCGGATGTCAATGACCGGCACGTCCTAGCGGCGGCCATCGCGGGCTATGCCGATGTCATCATCACCTCCAATGCATCTGATTTTCCACGCAATATCCTGGCCGAGGAGGGGCTGTCGCGGGCCGATCCGGACGCCTTTCTGCACGGCCTGTGGCAAGCGCAGCCAGAAACCATGAGACAGGTCGCGGAGGCGGTCCGGGCCGAGGCCGAGCGCCTGTCCGGAGAGACATGGACACTGCGCGGATTGTTGAAAAAGGCCCGCCTGCCACGGCTGGGGAAGGCCCTGACCGCATAGGGTTGCAGGGGGCGGCGGGCGGCTTTATCTCTCACCGAACCCGATGAAATTCGTCGGGCACCGGAAAGGACCACCACGTGCAGCCGCCTCGCCTTGAGATCCGCGATATTGTCCGCCGCTATGACGACAAACCGGTGGTCGACAATGTCTCTCTCGCCATCCAGCCGGGGCACGTGACCTGCCTGCTGGGGCCGTCCGGCTGCGGGAAATCGACGACTTTGCGGATCATCGCGGGCGTCGAGATGCAGGATTCCGGCACTATCCACGTCGACGGCAAGCTGATCTGCGACACCGTTTACCGGGTGCCGCCAGAGCAGCGCTCCATCGGGTTGATGTTTCAGGATTTCGCGCTTTTCCCGCATCTTAGCGTGGGACAGAACGTGGCCTTCGGACTGAAGGGCTCCGGCGCGGACAAGAAGGCGCGCGCCCGCGAATACCTTGGGCGGGTTGGACTGGAGCATTACATTGACGATTACCCGCATCAACTGTCGGGGGGCGAACAACAGCGGGTTGCTCTTGCGCGGGCCCTGGCGCCGAAACCACGTCTGATGCTGATGGATGAGCCGTTTTCCGGCCTGGACAACCGGCTGCGCGACGGCATCCGGGATGAAACGCTGGAACTGCTCAAGGAAGAGGGCACCTCTGTCCTGCTGGTTACGCATGAGCCGGAAGAGGCGATGCGCATGGCCGATGAGATCGCCCTGATGCGCAACGGGCATATCGTGCAACAGGGCGCACCCTACAACATATACAATGCCCCGATGGATCGTGAGGCAGTCGCCTTTTTCAGTGATATCAATGTGGTAAGAGGCAAAGTTAAAGGTGCGCTGGTGGCCACGCCCTTCGGGCATTTTCTGGCGCCTGGCCACGCCGATGGCACCGAGGTCGAGATCGTGTTCCGCCCGCAGCATGTCGGCATCGACTTTGACCGCGGTGGCAAGGGGCCGAACCCGTCCGCCAAGACCGGCGCGCCGGCGCGCGGCGTGGTGATCCGGTCGCGGTTCATGGGGTCGGAAAGCCTTGTGGAATTCCGAATGGATCACGATGGGCAGAAGCTGACGGCGACGGTGCCGAACGTCTTCCTTCCGCGTCCTGACACGCCGATGTGGTTGAGCATCCGGCGCGATCGGTGCTTTGTCTTTCCTGCACACTGATTACAAACAGGGACTTGGGCGCAATCTTTCACGTGTCGCGTGAAATTAGTGCGCGCTCCAGAACATAGACCCGGATCGAGGATGCAAGGCCGACCTCCGGATCTCTGTTGATATCGATTTCGCTGGCCAAGGCATTGATCGTCTTGCCATCTTCGGCGGCGATCCTGCGAAATTCACGCCAGAAAATGTCTTCGAGAGAGACCGAAGTGCGGTGACCTTTCAGCGTCAGGGAATGTTTGACCGGGCGGCCGCTCATTCCTTTTCGTGTCCTTCCAGATCGCGCCGCGCCTTGTCCGCGCGGGCCTTGGCCAGATCCTTGACCGATTTGCTCAGCCCGTGTTTCGCGGCATTGGCATCGCCTTCACGGCGTTTTTCGTCGCGCGCCTGCTGTTTTCGGAAACGGTTGAGATTGACGACCTTTGACATGTCCAACTCCGAAACCGTAGGCCCCCGTCACGCGGGGGCCTTTGTAGGGTTTGGACGACGGTACGCAAAAACAGCCATTTCGCACAAGCCCTTCAGGTTTCGGCGATCTTTGGGCTGCGCGGACGCAGATACCAGTACCACACGCGATAGGCCTCGAGCAGGCCAAGAGGCCCGAAGTGGACCAAAGCCGGGGTGATGCTGCCCCAGTTGTGGAGTGACGCCCAGTGCAGCAGCGTCAGAACCGCCGCTGCATAGGTCCAGCGCTGCAACTCTTTCCAGCCTTTGCCCATGGTGCGGACAAAGTAATCCATCGAGGTCACGCCCAGCGGAATGAAGATCGCGAAGGCCAGCCAGCCGGTCCAAATGTAGAAACGCGGGAGTTCATCCACGATGCGTTCAAAGCTGGCCTTGTCGATGATGTAGAAAACCGTGTGCGCCAGCGCGTAGGCAAAGGCTGCGACGCCGAAATAGCGGCGGTTCTTGCGCAACCAGCGGGGGCCGCGCCAGCCTTTGAACAGCAGCATCAGCGGCGTCGCCATCATGGCGATGATGGTGAACCGCGCGGCGAACTCTCCGGTCGGATGAACAAGGATATGGTAGATGCGGGGACTGGTGGTGGTGGCCAATTCATAGGCCATGCCAAAGGCGGGCAGGGCCAGCACCAGCCAGAGCCAGTAGGGGGACAAACGGGACATGGGAACGCTCTAAAAGTTTCAATTGCCTGCGTGATACGTACCGACGCCCTGTTTCCGTCGCCATTTTCCGAGATAATTCAGCACATGCCACCGAGAGGGATGACCGACAGTGCGGTCATCTCTTTCCTCCAATTGCTGCCGTCAGGGACTTGCGCAGGGTTCGACCAATAGGGGAAACGGGCGGGAGAGATGGAAGCCTGTCCGCCCGTGAAATGAAAGGCCTGCACGCCGTCCAAATTTTTTGGCACGGTGGCGCTCGCTGATCGTCGGCCGCCGCCTGACGAGATGGAGCGCCACACCCGTTTTTCGACCGGGGGGGGGGGGGACGGGGCAGGGGCCGGATTGGCCCCCGCCCGATATCTGATCAATCCTTGGGGCCGATCATTTGTTCGGGACGCACGACCGCGTCAAAGGTGGCCTCATCGACAAAGCCCAGCGCAATCGCCTCTTCCTTCAGCGTTGTGCCGTTCTTGTGCGCCGTCTTGGCGACCTTGGTGGCGTTGTCATAACCGATGGTGGGCGCCAGAGCCGTGACCAGCATCAGGCTCTCCTTCATCAGCTTTTCGATGCGCGGCTCATTGGCCTGAATGCCCATCAGCATCCGCTCGGTAAAGCTGTCGGCGGCGTCGCCCAGCAGTTGGATCGACTGCAGCAGGTTGTAGCTCATCATCGGGTTGTAGACATTCAGTTCGAAATGGCCCTGGGAACCGGCGAACTTGATGGCCGCGTCATTGCCCATGACATGGGCGGCAACCTGCGTCAGCGCCTCTGCCTGAGTCGGGTTGACCTTGCCCGGCATGATGGACGATCCCGGCTCATTCTCGGGCAGGATCAGCTCTCCCAGACCGGAACGCGGGCCAGAGCCCAGCAGGCGGATATCATTGGCGATCTTGTAGCAGGACCCGGCGATGGTGGCCAAGGCGCCGGACAGGAAGACCATGGCGTCATGGGCAGCCAGCGCCTCGAACTTGTTGGGGGCGGTGACAAAGGGCAGGCCGGTGATGTCGGTCATGTTGGCGGCGACAGCCTCGCCCCAGCCGTGTTTGGTGTTCAACCCGGTACCGACGGCGGTGCCGCCCTGCGCCAGTTCGTAGATGCCGGGCATCGCGGCCTCGACCCGTTTCAGGCCGTTGCGGATCTGCATGGCGTAGCCCGAGAATTCCTGGCCCAGCGTCAGCGGGGTGGCATCCTGTGTGTGGGTGCGGCCGATCTTGATGATGTCCTTGAATTCCTGCGCTTTGGATTCCAGCCCCTCGGCCAGCTTGGTCAGGCCGGGGATCAGGACGTCACGCACCATCATCGCGGTGGCGATGTGCATGGCCGTCGGGAAGGTGTCGTTGGACGATTGGCCCATGTTGCAGTGGTCGTTCGGGTGAACCGGGTCCTTGGATCCGATCACGCCGCCAAGGATCTCGATGGCCCGGTTGGCGATGACCTCGTTCGAGTTCATGTTGGACTGGGTGCCCGAGCCGGTCTGCCAGACGACCAGCGGGAAGTTGTCGTCGAACTTGCCCTCGATGACCTCGCCGGCGGCCTGGATGATGGCGTCGGCCAGCTTTGCGTCCAGATCGCCGGTTGCCTTGTTCTGCATCGCGCAGGCTTTCTTGATGACGCCCAGCGCGCGCACGATGGCCACGGGCTGTTTTTCCCAGCCGATGGGAAAGTTCATGATCGAACGCTGGGTCTGCGCGCCCCAGTACTTGTCAGCGGGGACTTCGAGCGGGCCGAAGCTGTCGGATTCTGTGCGGGTCGCGGTCATGGAAAGCCTCCTTCACGGGTTGCCCTCTCTTACCTCAGAAGCCGCGAAAGACAAGACTGCATACCACGGGATACCGTTAACATGCGTCAGAATGCCAAGGCCAGGCCCGGCAAACGGATGTGAAACGTGGTGCCGCCGCCCTCACGCGGGCGGGCGGTCAGGGTGCCACGGCGCATCATGATCATTCGCCGGATCCCCAAAAGGCCAAAGCCCTGTCCATAAGTGACGCCTTTGCCGTCCAGAAATTCCAGATCACCCGCAGGTAGGCCGGGCCCGTCATCGGAGACGCGCAGTTCCATCCCGCCGTCCTCTGCGGCCAGCGTGATCCGCAGCCAGATGCGCTCTTTGTCGCTGTGCTTGATCGCGTTGTCGACAAGGTTGCGCAGGACGATCTGGATGGCCAGACGATCGGCGGTGATACGCGCCTCTTCGGCGCCCAGATCGTGCTGTTGCATTGGATCGAGAACGGTAAAGATGTCGCGACACAGCAAGGCAAGGTCGAAGGTTTCGACCTGCGTTCCGGCGTTTGATGCCAGGTTGAAATCTAGCACGTCGGAAATCAGTTCCTGCGCCTTGGAACTGACCTGTTCCAGCAGGTCGGTTAGTTCATGCGCTTCGGTCTGGCCGTCCTGCAACTCGTCCCGCAAAAGCGAAGCGATGGCCGCCAACCGGTTCATGGGCGCGCGCAGGTCATGGGCGGCAAAGGTCAGGTACTGCTCCATCTCGCTGCGCGCCCGTTCGACCAGCGCCAGCGTCTCGACCTCTCGCTGTTCGGCGGCGCGCAAACCGGAAACCACGGTCGATGTGCCAACGACCGCGCGGACCTCACCCTGTTCCGACAGGACCGGAGTCAATTTGGTATGGACCTCGCTAGGCACACCGCCGAGGTCCAGCATCAAATCGTAGCTGATGGCCGTTTTCGCCTTCAGCGCCTCGCAATGTCGGGCAAAGGCCGCTTCGCCGAAAGCGCCGGAAAACACCTGTCGTGCCGTGCGGCCAATGACATCGGCGCGGGATCGCCCGCCGTAGTGCTCTGACATGCGGTTCCAGAAGGCATAGATGGGATGGCCCTCGGCATCCGGGATCAACACGAAAACCGGATGCGCAACGCTGTCGAGGATGGCGAGATCGGGAATTGTGCCGGTCGGACCGGATCCGGACAGATCGGATCTGCCCCCGCCGTTACTTGCGGAACCGGTCAAGGCTGACGACCTCTGCATCGTGATGTTCAGCCTCGCGTTCACCGGGGCCGTCATCATCCGGCGGCGTAGGATCGTCGTCGCCGTCGTCCTCTTCTTCGTCCTGGCTTTCAAAGCGCAGGCCGAATTCAACCGAGGGGTCCACAAATGTCTTGATCGCGTCGTAAGGGATATACAGCCGCTCGGGCGCATCGCCAAAGTTCAACGTCACGGCAAAGCCGTCGTTGCCGACATCAAGGTCATCGTACCAGTGCTGCATCACCACGGTCATTTCCTCGGGATACCGGTCCGACAGCCAGTCGGCCAGTTCCGCATCCGGGTGCCCGGTGTCGAAAGTGATGAAGAAGTGATGCTCACCCGGCAGACCATTGGCTTGCACACCTTCCAGCACTTCCTGGATCAAGCCGCGCATCGCGCGGTGCATGAGCTTGCCGTAGTCGATACCGTGGGACATGTAGGACCTTTCAGTGCGTGTCCCCACCATATTGCTTTTGGCGGTGAGGAAAAGAGGCGAATCTCAGAGCAGGCTCAGGCCCCAGCCCAGGGCGGCCGTCAGTGCCAAAGTCATGGGCACCCCGCGTTTTGCGACGAAAAGCAGCAGTGCCGCCAAAGCCGTCAAAGGCAGCACCTGCCAGCGCAGAGAGGACAGGTCCGGCAGGTCCAGCGACAGGAGGCCGAACGCCGTTGTCGACACATCGGCAAAGAATACATGGATCGCGAACCACAGCGACAGGTTCAGGATCACGCCGACCACGGCGGCGGTGATCGCCGCCAGCGCCGATTGCAGGCGTGGGCGGGCCAGCAGGTTCTCGACATAGGGTGCCCCGGCAAAGATCCACAGGAAACAGGGCACAAAGGTCATCCAGAGGGTCAGCGCCCCGGCGATCAGCGCCAACAGTGGACCGCCTTGCGCATGGCCCGCCAACTGACCCACGAATTGCGTCACAAGGATCAGCGGCCCGGGGGTGGTTTCGGCCAGCCCCAGCGCATCCACCATCTGTGCGGCATCCATCCATTGACGCGTCTCGACCACCTCCTGCGCCATGTAGGCCAGCACGGCATAGGCCCCGCCAAAGGTGACGACGGCAAGTTTCGCGAAAAAGGCGGCAAGGTCGAACAGCAAGGTCTGCCCGGTCAGGTACAGCAACGGCAGGGGCAGCAGCCAGAGCACGATCCAAAGCGCAATGGTTGCGGGACGGGTTCGGTTCGCCGGGGCGGGCGGCACGACTTCCGCCGGAGCGGTGGCGCGGAGCGCCCCCCAGAGCGCGGCAAGCGCAATGATCAGGGGAAACGGCAGGCCAAGCACGAAGATGGCGAGGAAAGACAGGCCCGCCGCGATGTATTCCGGCAGGCCTTTCAGGGCCTTGTTGGACAGCCGCCACAGCGCCTGCGCCACGATCACCACCACACAGGCCTTGATGCCCAGCATTAGGGCCTCGGTCTCTGGCCGCGCGCCATAGGCGGCATAAAGCAACGCCAAAGCCGCGATGATCAACGCGCCCGGCAAAACAAACAGCGTACCGGACAAAAGCCCGCCGGGAATGCCGCGCAACCGCCAGCCCGCGTAGGTCGCCAGTTGCATCGCCTCCGGTCCCGGCAACAACATGCAGAAACTCAGGGCGCGCAGAAACTGCGTTTCCGTCAGCCATGTCCGCTCTTCGACCAGTTCGCGATGCATCAGCGCGATCTGCGCCGCCGGACCGCCAAAGGACAAAAGGCCGATGCGGCCAAATACGCGGATGATGTCTGATAAGGGGGTCATGCCCTGCGGATATGCGCGGGCTGTAACAGGCGCAAGACGGTCAGAGCCACTCCGGCGCGTGCATCAGGATCAGCCATGCCGCCGGGCCCGCCTCGAATGCGAACCAGATCAGCGCCTTTGGCTGCGGCGGCTTGTCCATGATCATAGAGATCAGCCGCCCGGTAGATGCCCCGGCATAGGCGATCCCCAGCATTGTATAGGCCTCTGGCCGACCGGTGATCAGGCAGAACAGCCCCAGCGCCACAAACAGGCCCCCAGCAGAGGCACGTAATTCACTGAGCCCCATCGTTGTTCCCTGTGGCGTCAGATCCAGCGCCTCGGCGGCATAGCGCGGGGCGACAAATCCGATAGCGCCAAAGGCGATGGTGATCAGCGCGATGGCCGCGTCGATATACATGGTCACGTCTGGTTCTCCCCAAGGCCGCAGGAGCAAGAGGTAGACGGCGCAGCGCGCAGGGCAAGCATGGTAGGTGTAATGAGGCGGCCAAGGCGCAGCCGTCACCACGCGACGATCGTCCGCGTGGGATTGGCCAGAGCAAAAAAAACTGTGGGGAAAGTGCAGGCTTCTGTTGCCAGGTGCCTGCGAACCCCGCCTTACGCTGCTAAGCGCAAGGACTTAGATTTCGGTATTTCTAACTGCTTACGCAGCCAGAGCAACCGGAGCACGATTGTTGTTGGCAATTGTACTTTATGAACCGATAACGGTGGTATCTCACCGGGACAAAGCTACATCTTTACGCGTTCGTCGATCCTATTTCGGCCCCATGGTCCCCCAACAAGAGATATATGGTGGAGCCGCCGGGTACCGCCCCCGGGTCCGATCCGTTTATTACATGCGCGTTTATGCCCATAGTCCCCGAGGAGACACGCTGAATATAGGGACCCGTTGCGCGGATGCAAAGGGGGTATCGCGCATTTGGATCACTTCAGCTGTGCAATGTAATCCGTCGTGAACCGGTGGTATCCCCGCTCCGTCACCCTTAGGTGGTCGGCCATCAACGCGTGCAGCGCGGGCAGTTGATGAAATGGCACTGTTGGTAAGCTGTGGTGTTCGGTGTGATAGGGCATGTTCCACGCCAGCCAGCGCACGAAACGGTTGGTAAATGTGGTGCGCGTGTTTTCCAGCATATTGGCGACAAAGGCACAGCGCCCATGTTCCGCCAGCAGGTACAGCCTGAGGAACGGCTGGCCCAGCAGCATCGGCAACAGCCAGATCCAGAACAGGGCAGCGCTGCCCGCGATCAGACTGAGGGCCAAAACTGCGCCGTAGATGAACAGCATCAGCCGCGCCTCGCGGGTCACGGCGGGGCGTTTTGCCTCTGGCACATAGACGACGGCGCACCGACCAGAGGCGTTCTGCAGCAGGGTTTGCGCGTGGCCTTTCCAGACTGGCAGGCCGGAGGCATGGATCAGCCAATCTTGCGTGGTCTCAGGCTTGGGGCTGTCGAGTTCCGGGTCCTTGCCCGGAAGCTGCGTGTAGCGGTGATGGGCAAAATGAAAGTAGCGAAACCACAGCGGCGGCAGGCCAAGGGTCAGGCCCGCGACCCAGGATGCGGCCCGGTTGAGCCAGCGTGATCGGAATGGCGTGTCATGCACGGTTTCGTGCAGCAGGGTGAAGAGAAACACCAGCAATATACCCTGCGGCCCCAACAGCAGCGGCCAGCCGGGAACACGTCCCAGGATTAAGGTGCCGATGACTGCAATGGCACCAAGATGGGTTGCCAGATGAAGAACGCCCGGCAGATCGCTGCGTTCGGTCAGCGCGGCGCGGGTATCGGGCGAAAGGCTGGCGAGAAACTGCTTGTGATCCAAAGCCTTAGTCCCTCAGCAGGCTGTCCTGACCAGCAAGGTCGAGCGGCGCGATGTGCAATTGCCGGCCGCCCAGATCGCGAAAGGCGCGTTGACGGCAGGTCAGGACGAGGATTTGCACATCGCCCGCCTGCCGGTGCAGGGCGTCGAACATGCGTTCGATACGGTCATCGTCGGTATAGACCAGCGCATCGTCAAGGATGACCGGCGCGGTACGCCCGTCCTGAGACAGCAACCGTGCAAAGGCCAGCCGCACCAACAAGGCAAGCTGTTCCTGCGTACCGCCTGAAAGGACATCGATGGGTTCCTGCTGGCCGTCGCGTATCAATCCACTGGGCAGCAGATCCGTATCATCCCACTCCAGTTGCGCCTCGGGCCAGAGAAGGTGAAGAAGCGGGCGCAAGGCATTGGCAACAGGCGTGAAATAACGATCTCTCGCGGCGCTTCGCGCGGTTTCCAGTGCCTCTTGCAGGCGTTTCAAAACGGCAACGTCGCGCGTGATGCGCGCAAGCGTGGCCTGTTCTGTTTTCAGCGCCTGTTCCGCTTCTTCCAATTGCTCCTCGACCGCGCCTTCGGACCCCCGAGAGATGCGTTCGTCCAGCCGGGCGATTTCCGGATGCAGGCGCCGGATCTGGTCTTCGGCAGCGCGTTCTGCGGATTGGGCGCGGGACAGGGCCGCAGCAGTGGTTTCAAGGTCGGGTGCCTCAGCGGCGGCCTGTTCACGTGCCGCGATGGCGTCGGTCAGGGCGGTTTCGGCGAGGCCGAGGGTTTCGACCAGTTCGGCAGCGCCCGCCTCCTGCAATCGAGCCAGTGCGGCCTGCGCCCGGGCCAGTCTGTCTGCAGCGGCGCGTGCGTCGGACTGGGCATGGGCGGCGTCGGTACGGGCGGCGGAATACCGTTCGCGGGCTGCCTCAAAGGCGGATTCGGCGCTGATCCGCGCGGTTTCGGCCTGGGCGCGCGCCTCTTCGGCCTGATCCACCGGCGGCGCATCCTCGATGTCCTCAGGCGCGGGCAGGACAGCGATGGCGTCGCGCAGCGCGTCCAGCCCTTTGGGGGCGATGGCCTGCAGGGCGGCACGGGTCTCTGCCAGACGGCGCTCTGCCTCGGCGCGGCTTTGGGCAGCGGCGCGGGCTTGGTCCAGATCGGGCAGGTCCAACCTGGAAAGAGCCTCTGCCAGCGCGTCCTCGGCCCGGGTCAGGGCATCGGTCGAGGCTCCGGCGCCCGGTGTGAAGGTGAGTTCGCCGATATTTGCGATCTGCAGGGTCGTTTCGGTAACCAGCGCATGGGACGTCCCGTCCGGTAGGGTCACGCCCATTTGGCGAACGGCCCCCTCAGCCCCCGCCGCATAGGTGATCGTCAAATGTGCGGCACTGGCCTCTTGCAGGGCGCGCTGCTGGTCGCGCTGCGCGGCCAGGGTCTCGAGGCGCTGAATTTCCTTGGCTGTCGGGCCCTTCGAGGCGGCAGGCTGTGCAGCGCGGGCTTGCGCGGTCAACTCTTCGGCCTGCGACAGACGTTGCACGAGTTCGGCGCGCCGTCCGGCGCTTTCGCGAATGCGCGCGGCGCGTTGGGCGTGCTGCAACCGCGCATCGGCCTGTGTCAGGGCCTGCCGGGCGGCTTCGAGCGCGGTTCGGCCAGCACTAGCGGCGGCTTCGGCACCTTCCAGCGCGGTCTCTGTCTGCATCTGGGCGGCGCGGGTGGCCTGCGCCTGAGCATCAGCGCTGTTAAATTCGACGCGGGCCTCCTGCAGCGCCTCCAGACGCTCCTTCAGACTGTCGCGACGCAGGCGGGCGGTGTCGACGGCGCGGGTCAGCCTATCCAACTCATCCGCATGCCGTTCGGCGGCGGCATGGGCCTCTGCCGCCTCGGCCAGCCGTTCCTTGCGGCGGCGGATGGCGTCGGGGGACTCGATTTCCGTCAATTCGTTGCGGGCGCGGGTGCGGGCGGCCAGAGCCTCCTGCAGTTCGCCAACCGTTGCGGCCAGACGATCCCGGGTTTCCTGCAAGGCAGCGACACGATCCTGAGCGGCCTTCCACGGGCCGCCGGTGCGGGGCTTTCCGGTCCCGGTCGCATAGGCATCAAGCTCTTCGCGGCAACGTTTCAGGGCGGCGTCCATGCGTTGCCCGCCGGTCATCGCCTCGACCTCTCCGGCGACAGACGACAAGAGATCGCGCCGCGCCTCGCGCTGGGTATCCAGTTCTTTCTTGCTGCCATCGCTGAGCGCCGTCAGCCCCTGTTTGACCCAGAGTAGCCCAGCCGGCCCACCGGCATCCGCCGCTGCCAGCCGGGCAATCCATGCCTCCGCCTCATCGGCCTGCGCTATCAGGCGACCGTCCTGATGGATCAAGGCCCGTGGCCGCGACAGCCAGCGTTTGGCGATGGTAAAGCGCCCCGCGGGGGTTTCGACCTCGGCCAGCACCTCTGGCGCACCGCCCGCATGGGGCCGCAAGGCGGAAATCTCGCGCGGCTTGCCACTGTGAGCGGTGAAAAACAGCGCCTGCAAACCGTCAAAGAGCGTGGATTTGCCCTGCTCGTTCGGGGCGCTGAGCACGTTCAACCCATCGGCCAGACCGGCGATCTCGACCGGGCTGGTGAAGCGGCGCAGGTTGTTCACGGCAATACGACGGAGTTTCAAGACGCGGGCTCCGTCACATAGGCATAAAGCCGGGCGAGCGCCTCCGAGGCGATGGCCCGGTCCTCTGCGGAGAGAGTGCTGCTCTCGGCCTCTGCCATCAGGGTTTCGGCGGCCTGCCGCAGCGCGCCGGCGTGGTCGATGGCGTCAAGGTCGACAGCATCGTGCAGGGTGCCCAGCGCGGAGGTGTCCAGTTCAAAATGGGCAAAATCCGGAGCGGCATCGGCGCAGGCGTGATCAAGGGCCGCGCGCTGCGCAAGGCTGGCCCAGCCGCTGGCCTGCACGCGGACCAAGATGTCGCGCCGACCTGTATCGGGACAGACGGCGGACAATTCCGCCTGCGGGTCCGCGCCCGATTGCAGCGGCAAAGGCGCGTCGGTCCAGAGGAACTGGCCGGTTTCGATCTCATTGATCCGGGGCAGGGCGCCCGCACCGTCCAGCGTGACCGCAAGGCAAAGACCGCGCCGGTCATGGCGAAACCTGTCCTGTTCGGGCGTGCCGGAATAATGGATGCGTTGGCCCACCGAGAGACGCCCGTGCCAATCGCCCAGCGCGAGGTAATCCAGCCGCGCAGTCACATCCCGGTCCGGCGGGATATGGGCGCCGGTCTCCTCGAAATCCGTCACGCCGCCGTGGGCCAGTCCGATGCGCAACGCACCTTCGGGGGTGGGCATCTGGACCAAAGCCTCTGTCAGGTCGCGGCCCGGATTGCGGAACGGAACAGGGCAGGGCAGGAGGTGGGCCCCGGCGATCAGGTCTTGCGACACGGCCTCTGTCAGCGGGTGCACATTGGCGGGCGCGGATTGGCATAGCTGATCCCAGAGCGGTTCGGCATTGCGCAGGTTGTCATGGTTGCCGGGCAACAGCCACCAGTGCAGCGCCGGGTCGTCGGCCATCGCGGCGAGAGCTTGGCGGACCACGCCGCGTGACGGGGTGGCCGTATCGAAGGTGTCGCCCGCCAGCAGGATGTGAGAGGCGCCATGATCCCGCGCGGCGCTGGCAAGTCGCGCAAGGGACATGTGCCGGGCCTCCATGAGGCGGCCCCGGATATTGCCGTCCTCAGCCTGCGGGATGTTGGCAAAGCGGCGACCAAGGTGGAGATCGGAAGAGTGGATGAATCGGAAAGCGGTCATGTCACCGGGGGCGTAATCGTTTACCCGCACCCTTTCAGTGCCGGTGCCGGAGCGCAATCGCGAAACGGCCCGGCATTGGTGCAATCACAACCTTGACCTCACGCCTACCGGACCGGTCAGATCCGGTAGAACCTGGCCGCGGTGCCTGAAAAAATCTGGCTTTGCGCCTCATCGCTCAGGTGCTGGGTAAGACGCCGGGCCAAGGCGTGCCAGTCCTCGTATTCACAGCGCAGTCGGACGACCGGCCAGTCCGACCCCCACATCACCCGGTCCGGCCCAAAGGCCGCCAGAACGTGATGCACGTAGGGTTCCAGCGCCTCAAAAGACCAGTCATCGTCACATTCGGTGACCAGACCGGACAGTTTGATGCGAGCGCCAGTTTCATCGGCAAGGCGGGAAATCCCGTCGGCCCATGCTGTGAAATTCGCCTCCGAATGGTCGCGCATCTGCGGCTTCAGGCAATGATCCAGAACGACGCGCAGATCCGGATAGCGCTGCAACAGCGTCAGGAAATGCGGTATATGGCGCGGGAAACCGAGGCCATCGAAGGTCAGGTCCAGATCGACAAGGGCACGATAGGCCCATTGCACATCCTCCCGCAGCATCCAGTCGTCTTGCGCAATGTCCTGGATCATCGGCCGCACGCCCGAAAACTTGGGATGCTTTGCAAGACGCCGCAGCGCTTCGATCTGCGCCGGATCCTCGAAATCGATCCAACCGACGACCTTGGCCACATGCGGCGTGCAATCGGCGATGCCCAGCAGGTATTCTGTTTCCTCGACCGTGGGTGCGGCCTGCACCAACACGGTGCTTTGGACCCCGGTGGCCTGTAACGCTGCCTGCAGGTCCGCCGGATGATAGGGGCGGGACAGCACCGGATCATCCTTTGGCATCCAGCCATAATCGCCGCGGTCGGGATGCCAGAAATGGTGATGTGAATCGATCTGTTTCATGCTCTTCCCCCTCAGAACACCAGCCGCCGGTCGGTGCGCGGGATCAGCCGCACCGTGTCGGGCGCAGCATGGCGTGGGCGCGGCGGCAGCGACACCGGCTGCGGCTGTCCGGTCTGTATCGATCTTTCGATGGCGCGCAGGACCGCCACATCCGCCAGCCCTTCGCCGCCATCCGGTTCTGGCTGGGTTCCGGTCAGAATACAGTCCGAGAAATAGGCCGTCTGGGCGGCGAAGTGATCGGTGGCTGGGGCAGTGTAGGTCTCTTGTTCGACGCCTCCGGTCTGTCGGCGAAAGGCCACATCAGTCTCAAACCGAAACCCGGGATCGATGTCGATGACGCCCCTGGTGCCGACGATGCTGTAGCGGTCAATGTCATCCGCCCCGAAACTGGCGATGAACTGCGCCAACCGGTCACCGGGAAAGCGCAGGGTAACCGCAACGCTTTCTTCGACCTGCGCAAAGCGCGGGTCACCGTCGCCGTGGCTGGACATGGCAAAGACCTGTGTCGGCTCGGCGGCAAAGACCTGACGCGCGGCGTTCAGGCAATACACGCCGATGTCCTGCAACGGGCCACCCCAGTGCTCCGCCTGCAGACGGTGATTGCCCGGGTCCGACTGAAAGGAAAACATCGAAGTGAAATAGCGAGGCTCTCCGATCTCGCCCTGTCGGATCCGTTCCAGCACCTCGACCGTGCCGGGATCCGAGTGCAAGCGGTAGGCTGTCATCAAGAGCGCGCCGCTTTCTGTGGCGGCAGCAACCATCGCCTCACATTCCGCGACCGTCAGACCGAGAGGTTTTTCAACCAGCGCATGTTTGCCGGCCTTGAGCGCGCGAATGGTGTAATCGGCGTGCATAGAGTTCGGCAGGGCGATGTAGACCGCGTCGATCCGGTCAGAGGCGAGTAGCGCATCATAGGCGTCGTACCCCACCACTTCGGGCACATCGTGGAATTCCGCCAGTTTTTGCGCGGTCTCGGCATTGCCGCTGACGATGGCGGCGATGGTGGCGTTTGCGGTCTGGGCCACGGCGGGCATGAAGGCGATCTGGGAAATCCAACCGGCACCGACGACGGCGTAACGAACCTGTGGCATGGGGCCTCTGATAATTTGGGGTCTGGAATGGCGCTGCGCCTCATAGTGCATGGCGCGCGGGTAAAATACAGGGGGCGCGGCGGTAATTTCAGCCCCGATTGATGATGCGGAGGACCGGGGCGCGCCCGTGAACGCGCCCCGATGGATCGTCTTAGCCGTAGACCAGCCTTGGCAGCCAGGTGATGATCTGCGGGAAGACCATGCAAAGCACCAAGCCAACCACCTGCAGGAACAGGAAGGGCAGGGCAGATTTGAAGATATCCGTCATCGGGATGTGATCCGGCGCCACACCGCGCAGATAGAACAACGCATAGCCAAAGGGCGGCGACAGAAACGACATCTGCATGTTCACGAGGTAGAGCACGCCGAACCACAGCACCAGATCGTCGGGGCTGTCCAGACCAAAGGCCTGCGCGCCCAGCGCCTTGATGATCGGTACGAAGATCGGCACGCAGAGCAGCAGGATACCGACCCAGTCCAGGAACATGCCGAGGATCACCAGCAGAATCTGCATCAGGATCAGGATACCCCAGGGGCCAAGGCCCGTGGCCGCCAATGCGTCCTGAACAAACTGCTGACCGCCTTCCAGTACGTAGAGCCCGACAAAGATCGTGGCCCCGAACATGATCCAGATGACCATAGCGCTGGCCTTGAGCGTGGTCGTGCAGGCCTCACGCACCGTGGGCCAGTCCAGCTTGCGATGGATGGCGGCCACGATGAAGGCACCGAAGGTGCCGATGCCCGCCGCCTCGACCGGGGTGGCGACGCCGGAAAAGATGATGCCCAGCACGACGACGACCAGCGTGATCGGCGCTGCCATCTTTCCGATCAGGCGGACCTTCTCAGCGTTGCTGATCCGCTCTTCGACCGGGATGGCCGGACCGAGCGCGGGGTTGATGTAGCTGCGCATGACGACATAGGCGATATACATGCCCGACAGCAGCAGGCCGGGAATGACCGCGCCGATGAACAATTCGCCCACCGATTGCTCTGCCACCACCGCGTAGATGATGGCAAGGATCGACGGCGGGATCAGGATGCCCAGCGTGCCGCCGGCCATGATGGATCCCATGGCGATCTTGGGATCGTAGTTGCGCTTCAACATGGCGGGCAGCGCGATGATTCCCATCGTGACCACGGCCGCCCCGATGACCCCCACCATGGCCGCAAGGATCGTGGAGGCGATGATGGTCGCCGCCGCAAGCCCGCCCTTCAACCCGCCCATGACCTTGTAGATCACGTCGAACATGTCGTTGATGATCCCGGCCCGTTCCAGCATCGCGGCCATGAAGATGAACAACGGGATGGCCGATAGCTGATAGTTGGTCATCAGCGGGAAGATCCGGCTGGGCACGATGTTCAACGCCCGCGCATCGCCAAGGATGAACAGAAAGACACAGGCCAGACCGCCAGTGACGAAGGCCAGTGGCAAACCCGCCATGAGCAGCGCCAGAAGGCTGCCGAACATGATGAGTGTCAGCCACTCGATTCCGATTTCGATACCCATGCCTCAGTTCCCCCGCGCGATTTCACGGATGTCTTTGGAGACCTTCGAGACGCCTTGCAGCACCAGCAACAGCCCCCCGATCACCATGACCCATTTCATTGGCCACAGCGGCACCTCCCATTCGTTGAAGCTGATCTCGCCCCAGCGGACGTTCGGATCGGTCCATTGGTTCAGGCCAAATCCTCCGAACATCTCACCCAGACCGATTTCTCCACGCGCCCAGTCTGACAGCACGGAGTTGCCCGAGGGCACGGCAATCGCGTCCATCGCGAAAATCCACGAGGTCACCAACAGCGTCCCCGCGAAGATGAAAAAGAAGATCGAGGTCAGCAGGTCGACCCAGGCCTTTCTCGGCTTTGAGAGGGGCGCGTAAAAGATATCTACCCGCACATGGCTTTCTGTCAGCATCGCATAGGAGCCGGCGATCAGGTATTGCATCCCGAACATCAGGTACATCGCCTCATGCGCCCAGTTGGTGGGCGAGCCGAAGACATAGCGCGCAAGTACCTCATAATAGTAGACAAAGACGGCGATGACCGCCCAGTAGGCCACGAATTCACCGCAGAACAGCGACAGCCGGTCAATCCAGTTCTGGGCGTATTCGCTGTCCTTTTTCGGGGCTTCCTCGGCCTCTGCGGCTGCAAGGGCCGCTTCTGCTTCGGTCATCTCCACATGCTTTGGCAGGCGCGCATTGGCGCGTTTGACCAGCCCAGGGAGCAGGACAAAATCAATCAGCAGAAGCAAGATGATCAGGTAGAGCGCATAGCCCGCCGCGTTGTCCCAGAAAGCGCGGGTCTTGGCGGCCTCGTCGCGCAGGGGCACGATATCCGCAACGGTGCTGCGGGCCTCTGTCAGGCGTTCCTCGCCTTTGGAGATGGTGTCTTGTGCGCGCTGCACACGTCTTTCGGCGGATTTCTTGGCAAAGCTGCCTTCTTCGGCGGCATCGACCGCTGCCTGCAAGTCAGCCAGCCCGGCGCGGGCCTCGGTGACGCGGCCTTCTTCACGCTCCAGCACGCGTTCGGCCACCCGCACCTGATTGGTGTAATCCGAAAGGACGGTGCGCGCATCCTGCGTCTGTCCGTTGGCGTAGAGCACAAACAGAAAGATCGGAATATAGACCAGCCCCAGCATGTTCTTGAGATAGAAACGGTGCAGCCCGATGATGCCGCCGGTGACGGCGATCATATAGGCCAGCGGCAGGGTAAACCGTTTCTGTTTCGGTTGCGGCCGTCGGGACAGGTACATCGCGATCAGGGGAAAGACGATCAGTCCGACCCAGTATAGCCAATGGGGCAGGGTAAAGCTGAGACCCGGCATGCGGTCCTCGCATCTTGTCGTTGCATGGAAAGTGCCCGGCGCGCATCGGCGGCGCCGGGCAGGATAAGCTTAAGTGCCTGTTCGTCAGACGCTCAGAGCTTGAGCTCAAGGCCCTGTGTCAGGCCCGGGTCCACATAACCCAGCGATCCGGACATCATGTAGTCCAGCTGGATCTTGAACACGCGTGCGGCCTGCGGGTCGCGGTTGGCGTAGTCGTACCAGATCGGCACGGCCACCTCGGTCATCAGTTCCACATCGTCCTGCGTCAGACGCGTGACCTCTGTTCCGTCGGCCTCGAACTTGCCCCAAGCTTCCTGATCGGCGGCCTGAATCGCGGCGTGGTGCATGTCGGAATAGACGTGGGTTTCCATCTCGACGAACTGCTGCATCTGCGGCGACAGGCTGTCCCATGCGGCCTTGCCCACGGTGATGTCCATGATGTCGACCGGCTGGTACAGCGACATGAATCCCGGAGGGCCCATGACGATGTAATCCGTGACCTGGCTGAAGCCGAGCGCGTAGTTCACCGCCGGGCCCACATAGTCGGCCACGTCGATGGTGCCCTTTTCCAGCGCCGGGAAGATTTCCGAGCCGGGCAGAACCGTGGTCTCCGCACCGATGGCAGTGAAGATTTCCGCGACCATACCGCCGGGCAGGCGCATTTTGCGGCCTGCGAAATCGTCGATCGACCGGATCGGCACCTTGGAGTGGATGATGTTCGGGCCGTGGTGGACCGGGCCGACAAAATGCAGGCCCTGTGCCGCGTACAGCTCGCGCGCGATGTCGATACCGCCGAGGCCATAGTAGAAGACGTCGAATTCATGCGGGTTGCGCAGACCCAGCGGGATCGAGGTCAGGAAGGTGGCCGCCGGAATGATGCCCTGCGCGTAAATGGTGAAGGGGTTCACAGCCTCCAGCACGCCGTTCTTGACCGCGTCATACAGCTGGAAATCGCCAACGACGTCGTTTGCGCCGAAGGGCTGGAACGTCAATTCACCGCCGGTCTTTTCCGCAATGGTTCCGCACCAGTCCTTGAAGATCTGCAAGCCAGCGCCGCCGGGCCAGCTGGTCTGGATTTTCCAGGTGGTGCCATGTGATGCGGCGGATGCAACATGCGGTGCCGCGAGGGTCGCCGCGCCAGCACCGGCAAGGGTGCGCAACGCCGCGCGCCGCGTCGTGATCTTGTTCATGATTTTCCTCCCATTTCGAAATCGACGCGCCGCATTGTTTGCAGTGCTCCGCCGACACTAGAGAACCTACCAAGGATTCGCGGAATTGGTACAAACTTTTTGCCAATCTCGACCGTTAGCGCCAACTTGACCTTGAGTGGTATTTTGAACGCGCGCGGACACCCCATTTTGTCCATCTTCCGCTCGTTCGGTGGTTCAATGGCGTGGCGTTTCAGCTTTTTGGGACCGAAAAAGGCTGAGTGGATGGCGTCGCGTATGGTCGAAACTGATCGCCGCCCCAGCGCACAAAAAAGGTTGATCGACACGCCGGGCGTCTGATCGCCGAAAACGAAACGCATCGCCGCGGAACGCGCGAGGCAGCATCCCTGTTCACCTACCAGCGGGATTTTGCCCCTGATCACATTGGGGAGCCTAATCTCACGAGTCCGTTTTGATTGTTAGTGCATGAATGGCTTGGGTTCCATCGGGTCGTGTCAAGGCATCGGTTCGGTGCGGCGCCAGAGCCGAAACCACGCAAGCTGTCGTAAAGAGGCTTTTTTCATCGGCAAAAACAGGACCACGCAAGGGTTCCGCCCAAGCTTCGGCGCAATCGCGTGGCGGAATTCGCAGGGCGGCTCTACCGGCCCATGACCCGTCCGCTTTCTGCGCGGTGATCAATTGCTGCGTCAGCGCGGGGTGTTGTGGCGATGCACGCGCCGTCATCGCAAGGACGTGCGCGGCCTGAAGGCTATCGTCGGGACACCTTCGAACAACATCCGGGCTGGCAGTCTTTCCTTCACCGAACGCTGCCAGACACGAAAGCGCGAGTTGTGTGGCGAGATAGGGTGTCGTCCACCAGAACGCTGGCCACATCCCGTCGTTGCGCCGCGCGTGGCGCAGCCATGCCAGTCCGGCTGACGCATGCGCGGCGTCGATACCCTCCGGCACAGCGCGCAGCGCGAGCAGGGCAGCGGCGGTAATCTCCACATGCGACTTCCCCCAGGCACCCGTCAGCCCGTCGGGCAGAAAAGTGGCAAAGCCGCCGTCGGGTTGCTGGGCCTGACGCAGAAAAGCGAGGGGACCCGGACCTGGGTCTCGCCCCATCGCGGCGAGGAACATCACTGCGAGTGCGGTGGTGTCTGCGTCAGGATCCACCCGGCCGTTGTAGCCCCAGGCCCCGTGTTGCAGGCGATGCGACAGTAGCCAGTCAGCTGCCCGCGAAAGAGCTGCTGAAAGTTGCGCCGGAGGCGGACCGGGAAGCTGGGTAAGACACCGCCCGACATGCGCTGTTGTCCAGTGGCGCGACGGTCCCGGGGGAAGAGACCAATCCGTCCAGGCACCGTCCTCGTCTTGGCGGGAGAGGATGTAGGCAAGCCCATGATCGATGGCCATGGCAAGGTCGCTGTGTTCGGCGGCTGTCGTCACGGGCACAGGTTCGGCTTCATGTAGACGGTCAGGCCAGGCTTGCCCGATTTCGTGCTCACCCCGATGAAGGAGTGTACGCGCGGCGGCCCGGGTGGAGTGGAATCGGGTACAAGGACGTCGGCGAGCATCCGGTAGGGCGCTTGGTCGAGGCCGAGCCGACTGGCTATCGTCGTTATTTGGGCGTGGGCATGGGCATCGTCCCGAAACAGGCAATGTCCGCAGAACTCCAGTTCGGTCGTCATGGATGGGGGTGGGGCGGAAGCGAGTGGACCAAGGCCGAAGGACAACACTGCGGACGGCGCTGGGTTTTCGACGTCGCTCCCCAGAAGCGCGGTGGCGAACCGGGTGACTGTTGCACCGACGGATGTGCCCGACGCGATTCCGGCGATGCGGGCATATTCCGCCGGCCGCACACCGAAGCCGCGAAGGTAAATCGTGCCATGAGGCGCAGCCCCCCGGCCCAGGGTGAACGCATAGCCCAGCGGTGACAATGCGGATGGAAGTTCTGATTTCAGCCGCTCCCACATGGCATCCTGTCCGAACAGCGCGGCGAACCCGGCCGCCCGATCCAGCGGCGCATCCCCCCAATTTCCATTGATATAGAGGCGCAGGCGCGGGTGTTTTTCAGCCGCGAATGCGGCCCCGAGCCAGAACGCGCCGGCCCGATCCCGTACGAGCGCCGAGTCCATCACCGGCGCCAGATCCTCCACCAGAGAGGCGATCTTTTCGAAAGAATCCTCGATCCGCCATTGGGCCGCAAGATCCCGAAAGGCGGCGAGGCCCGCGGCATGCCGGTCCGCGCCGCCTGCATTTCCGCCCAGGACGTCTCCGACGAAACGCAGGCCCGGTGTTGGCTCACCTAGCCCGGTGGCAAACTGGATCGGAGAGCCATCTTCGTTGAGGCGCGATCGCGAAGGTGGCCGCACCCCAAGCGGAAAGTCGAGCGACCTGCGAAAGATCGTGTCGAAGGCGGCGCAGACTGCTGCCCGCTGCCCCCCGAGGCCGAATGCGTCGATAAGCGCACCGAGTTGGTGGCGCACGCTTTCCAAGGCCGTCGGTGTGTCCGGCACAACGCGCAGCGCACCGTTCACCGCTTTTGCGGGCCGTTGTCCGGCTCGACCAGTTCGATCAGGATACGTGCCGGTGCGCGACACTCGAAAATGAGGCCCTGCGCTGCCTGCAGTTCAATCCCGCCGGGATCGAAGCCGTCTTTTGTCACCGTCACCTGGAAAGCGTCCGGTGGCCGGTAGCCGGAAAAGGCCTTGGGCGGGTAGGCGACGCGGAGCTTTGCCTCGCCGCGGCCGGCACCATTGGACACCTTGTATGTACCGGGTCGCAAAACCCGCGCCGCGAACTTCGCGCCGTCATCGAGAATGGTGGAGTTGAAGACGGGTGTATCGTCCTTAGGATCGGTCCTGCGCAGATTGACCGCATAGCCGCCCAGCCCGCCTGATACGCGAAAAAGAGCGTAGCCGCGCGGATTGACGGAAAAGCGCGGCTCGCGCTCCTCGTCGCAGCACTTGTCGTCATCCGCACCACCCGTATTTCCGGCGAGCTGGGCAAGATCGATATCCGCCGCGGCGACGGGGCTTTCCTTGTCCACCGAAAGGTAGAACACACGTTCGATCGCGTCGCCGTGCCGGACTGTCCCGCGATAGTCGCCGGGTTTCTCGAATTGGTGCACGACGGCACCCAGCATGTTCAGCGCGCCGCTGTCGATGTCGCTCTGCCGGTAAAGACCGGGATCTATGTAAAGCTTGTTCATGGCTACCCGATATCCCCCGTAACGATCATTTCCTTGTCGGTGATGTCCGCCTTGATGTTGCGCAACGGAAACTTGACCGGAATGAGCGGCCCATCGGTGAGGATCGGAAAGGGATCCTCAAACTCGTAGATCGGAAACTTCTTGGCGAAATGCTCGGCCACGGCGGTCTGGATCAGGCCCAGGAAGTCGAGCTTGTCGCCGAGCAGGTCCTGGATGAAATCCTCTGCCTTGTCGAAGACGCCCATGATCGATTGCACGAGGTCAAAGACCGGATCGAGCGCGGCCAGAAGAAGGTCCTTCACCCAATTGAACAGCGTTCCGAGGTCAGGCAGCATATCCTTGATCGCTTTTTCGACCAGTGTTTCGAACAGGTTGCCGATGCTCGCGGGGACGTCGATCGGATCGACGCTGACGAAGTCGGGGTCGATGTAGACCTGCCACATGTTCGGCTTGTCGGCGAATTCGGCCTCGAGATCCGTCCAGGCGGGTAGCCGGCCGGGATCGATAAAATACTCAGTGCGCAGACGGGCACGGATTTCGGATATCTCACTGACGATCCCGCTGAGATCGAGCGGAATGCAGATCGGGCCACCGATATGGATCGAGGGTACGCCAACCAGACAGCCGTTCCAGGGGTCGGGGATGACGCAGAAGCCCGGAATGGTGAATCCAGGAAAGTCAAAGCAGACCTGAACGGTCAGCGTGTCCCAGACCACGTCCAGCGCCTTGATCTCTATGCTTCCGTCAGAGTTCAACTGGACCGAGCCCTTATCCAGGTGAAGGGCGATTGCATAGCTGGCCGACAACGGGCCCCAGCTGGCGCTGTCGGACTTGGCAAAGGTGAAATTGTCCCGCACCAGCTTGAAAAGCTGTTCGAATGCGGGTTCCGAAGCGGCAAGGGTCAAATCGCTCATCTTTACGCTCCTATGGGGAAACCGTCATGGTGACGAAGGCCTTGAGCTGATCCTCCTCGATGGCCGGGTTGTTCGGCACCGGCGGATTTGGCGTCGGCGACAAGGATACCGTGCCCAGACCGAACAGCGGGAACTCTATGAAGAAGGTTTGCCAGGCGATGGCCAGTTTCTGGCGCAGGAGCATGTGGACGACAGTGCGGAGATAGCATTCCAGATTGGCTTCGAGTTTTTCTGGCCCGACATCCACGATCTCCACCCCGTCGATCTTGCCGACAAGCTTCTCCTGTCCTGCGATGAATTCGCGCGCGACGTGACCCACGGCGGACAGATCGAGGCAGAAGCAATTCGGCCTCCCCGGGACGGGCACCAGAGGAGGCGGTTCATCCCGGCGGTCGGGATCCTTTGGGTTTTTCGGGATCACGGGGATTTTGTCGAGCGTGTCGGCATCGGGACAGAGAACGGTTCCGCAGATGCGAAACTCCAGTGCCAATCTCTGGTCTTTCAACTTGGGCCCGAGTTCGGGCGGCAGCCCGATCCGGTTCGAAGGGTGCAGGTCGACCTGGAACCGGACAATTTGCACCGTGAACCCCAGTCCGATTGGTGGGGAGTCGGTTCCGATGACCGGCAAATAGGGCAGTTCGGTGAAAATCGGGTTTCCGAACTTCGAAACATCGACGGTGAAATCCGGTATGTGGCACCAGAGTTCGCGGTTCGCGACAATGTCCGGAGTGGCGTAATTGAACAGCGACGGGCGCTGCCGCATGATGTGCTGGATAATCCTGTTCATCCCGTCTTCGTGAAAAGACACGAACAGGTCGGCGTTATCGGTGAGTGCCATCGCGGTCTCGCTGTGGCTTCGATCTGAAAGCGCACCACCTCAAAGCGCTGCAACCAATAGTGGTCACGGCGTTATAAGGCAGCAGCTCACGGAAGTCGCAAGCCTGTAAATTTGAAGGAATCTTCTTCTTTCTGAACCAAGTAGCACAATAAATGGGAACATCTTCACACTACCATAAGGAGAGCGATTCTGCAAATCCGCCTTCCAGCTCAGCACTCCGCCCTTCAGTCACCGACATCGTCGGCGCGCGCGGTGGCACCCGCCTGCGCATGTTAAACAGGGGCACCGCCCTTGGTTTCAATCTGACTTCGTGGCCCGGCGCAGATTTGTGGCAACGCGCCTATTGCTGGCCCCGGAGCCACCGGCGTTAACGACCCAAAGCCGACCTTTGGCACGGACTTCGAATTCTGCGAGCGTTGCCCGCATTGCCGACATTCGTCGCAAACTCGAACCGAGAAATTATTGGGTAATTTTAGCGCGGCCAAAATGATCTGATAAAAAACTACGTTTGCTGTCCGCCGTTGCCGATCAGGCGCGCATTTTCCAGCGCGATCACGCTTTGAGCGGCGAATATATGCGCCAAGCGCAACGCGTCTTCTGAAAAGGGGCGCACTGTTTGGCGGTAGATCGTGAACGCGCCAACGAGGCGATCTGCGGCCAGCATCGGGATGGCGGCAAAGGATCGTGCGCCGCCAAGATCAGCCGTGGCGAACCGAAGCGGGTCATCGGATAGATATAGCGCTTCGGATTTAACGTCGATGATGTTGATGACCTTGTACTGCTGTGTCATGCGCCCAAGGCCGGTCTGGTCACTCACGCAAAAGACCGCGCTGTCGTTCAGCCAATCCTGAAAGGCCTGGGGGATGCCGAGCGTGAAACCCGCGCGGAACCGTTGGTTCTGCCGGTATTCGAACAAAACGCCGAACTCAGCATCGCAGAGATCCAACGCGTAACGCAGGATCGCTGGCATGACGAGGTTCAGGTCACCATGCGAAGCGCCGATGATCCGCAGGACTTCGATGAGGGCCTTTTCCCGGCTCAGCGCTTCTTCGAGGCTCAGCGCCAGTTCCGAGATGACGGTTGTCAGTTCCGTCTGGCTGCGCGGCGACGCGAACGCCCCGTTCAAACGGTTGGCCAGTTCCACCTTCGAAGAGACTTCGAGTTTGCGATATATCGTGGCGAGATGGGTCCGCACCGTCGAAGGGGCGATGTGCAGGTCTTCGGCAATTTCCTGATAGCTGCAACCCGCCGCATAGCTGTCGGCGATTTGCCGTTCTCGGGGACTAAGGTCAGTTTTGTCCAGCATCGGATGAACCCCCTCGGCGGTGTGATTTGAGTGTGATCAAAACCGAAATGCCGCGCAATCCTGCAAATGCTGTAGGGCGATACAGCAAAGATCTTCGTACAAATACTGCATCTGCCGGATAGGCCGTGCGGCACCCGCCAATTAGACTCGTGGGAGTTTTCCGCCGAAAGGATAGCTCCATGCCACGCTTTGAAACCGCTCAAGCCTTCTTTGACGCCTGCGAAACAGGCCAAGGATGAGAGATCTGCCAGCGGTGGTGCACCGACTGCACCTCATTCAAGTGTCAGGCCGATGCCTTGGACGACACAACCACCCTGGCCGGGTATTGCGAGTGGATGAAGGGGTTGCTGACCCCTGTGCGGGATGGACGGTATGTGCTGACGGCCTTTGCGATGGATGAGGCGCGGGGGAGGGCTGTTGCGGCGGCCAAGTTTCACGGCACGCAAACCGGTGAAGGCGGGCCGGTGCCGCCGACTGGCAGACAGGTGGTGTCCGACCATGCCTATGTCCTGCACTTCGATGGCGACAAGATCGTTCACATGGCCAAGATCTGGAACGACGTGCAGGCCCTGCGCGGCTTGGGCTGGGCGTGATGCGCTGGCGCATCCTCGCCTTGCTGTTTCTCGCGCGGGTCGGGCTTGGCTTTCAGTTCCAGACCCTCGCGTCCGTCGGCGACGGGCTGGTCGTTGCCTTTGGGCTGGATTACGCAGGCGTGGGCCTTCTGATCGGACTTTTCATGGCGCCGGGATTGTTTCTGGCGCTTCCCGCAGGCTACCTTGGGCGCCTTGTCGCGGATCGAGAGATGGTCGTACTCGGGCTTGCGGCGCTCGCTCTTGGCGGGCTGGTGTCGTCGCTCGCCTCGGGCAGTTTTGGCATCGGGCTGGGGCGCGTCATCGCCGGTGCCGGGTTTCTCTTTTGCACGCTCTACTTCACCAAGATGATCGCCGATTGGTTCGAGGGACGAGAGATCGCCACCGCCATGAGCATCCTCGTGATGTCTTGGCCGTTCGGCATCGCCATGGGGCAGGTGGGCCATGCTTGGTTGGCCGCGATGTTTGACTGGCGCGTGCCGTTTCAAGTCGCGTCCGTCTATTGCCTGCTCGCCGCGTTGGCCGTGTTTCTGCTTTATCGCGCCCCAATCGACTTACCCGAAGCCAAGACCGGGGCGGCGGCGCACTTGACCCGGCAGGAATGGCGTCTGGTGGTCTGTGCAGCGGGGTGCTGGGGCCTCTTCAATGCGGCCTATGTCACCTATCTGTCCTTCGGCCCGATGGTTCTGGAGGATTTTGGCCAGCCAGCGATTGCTGCGGCCGGGATCATCAGTGTCGGGAGCTGGTTGATGATCGGCTCAGGGGCACTCTGCGGCCAGATCGTAGACCGTTTTGGACGGCGCGATCTCGTTTTGGCAGCCTGTATGACGGGTGCAGTGATCGCGTTGTGGTTGCTCAGCAATCCCGGCGCCGGCCTTACCGCCAGCCTTCTGTTCGGGCTGGTTGGCATGGCACCAGCGGGTGTTATCATGGCACTTTCCGGTCTGGCCATGCGTCCAGAAGTTCGCGCCGTCGGCATGGGTGTCTTCTTCACAATCTACTACGCGATCATGCTGGCAACCCCACCGATGGCAGGGGCAATCCTTGATGCAACAGGACAACCCATAGGCGCGATTTGGCTGGCGATGGTCATGTTTGCAAGCGTCGTACCCTTGGCGCTTGCGTTCCAGTTCTTCAAAGCAGCCCCGGGCAAGGTTTTCCAGAAAGGGACCACTCCATGATTGTGCCGAAGACCTGCTTCCAGAAAGAAGTTATCACGACGCACGAGATCGCGGGGACCACTCAAGCCGGACAACTGAAGCGGGGCTGATCAACTGCGCGGTTGCTTCGGTGGAGCGCTGGCTATCCAGAAACACCCATTCCTGCCAATTCGAAAGCTTCGACGGTGGCATCTATGCCTTTCAGATCAAGGTGGTGGACTGGCAAATTGCCAGTTTGCATCGCCGCGGATGCCGCCGCTTCGCGACTGACCAGAGCCGTCCCTGCCGACGCCGCGGCCGATAGTCTGGCAACAAGGTTCACTTCGCGGCCAAAGGCGCTGATGTCCTGAAGGTCGTTCGATGCGGAACTGATCGTACCGAGAAACGCTGTACCGGTATGAACGCCGATTCCGATGGGCAATTCGTGGCCCTTGGGGCTGACCTTGCGGGCTGCTGCCAGGATCTGCCGCGCGGCACCGAGCGCCTTGGTGGCGTGATCCGCGCCAGCAATTCCCGGTGGCCATACGGCGATCACACCGTCGCCGATGAATTCCAGCACCGAGCCGTCGGTGCGCGACATGGCTGTCAGGGAGATCTGGCGCAAACGGTCGACCAGGTCGCGAAAGTCCCGGGCGGGAATCTCGCTCGACAGAGCCACCGAGTTTCGGATGTCGACGAACAGCATCGTCATCGGCGTTTCCGTCCCGCCGGGATAGGCCTTGAGGAAGGAATCGCAGGCGTTGCAGAACGTCGGGTTGCGTTTGGATTTGTGGATCTTCCAGAACGATTTGAGCGCCCAGCCACCCACTCCCTCGAAGGGGGCAAGGCAAAGCTTGCAGCGTGGCTCCTTCGGCAGAATGCCAAATCGCTTCTTTTTGGTCAGCAGCAGTGGGTGGCCTTCGATGAGGACCATTTTCCAGACCTCTTCGTTGCCCTCTTCTTTCTGGAAATCGTAAGCCATGGGTGCACCTCGTCAGTTATTGGTCAAGAGGTAGCGCTCGGGGGTCGATGAGATGTTCATCGCCGCCTCCTCGCCGCAGGGGATCATGGACTCGCTGTTGCAGATGCCGGTGGCGCAGAGCGTGGTATGGCCGACGGTGACCTGACGCACCGGTCCCATGCCGCGATAGAGCACCTCAATGGTCTCGCCGTCCTCGAATGGGCTGGAGCAGGGGATGGTTGGCCGACCTTCGGCGTCGCGCAGCCGGACCGCCGGGGTGGTGACCACGACGCCCGCCTTCAGGAGCGTCGGGTGCAGCCAGTCCGGAGCCGACTTGAGTGTCATGACATGGTCATAATCCGGGCCGAAGGCGTCCGGCTCAAAAGGTCCGCTGGCGAGGCTCGCGGTCTGGAGCGTGGTCATATGCGCCTCGTTTCCTTCGCCGAAAAGCAGGTAGGTGGCGATCTCGGGCTGCTGGTAGTGGTGGGCGAACATGCGGAAATAAACCAGTCTTTCGACCCGCGCCTGAAAATCCCCGGAAATCGGACGGATCACCCGAAGTGGATCCCAGGGAAAGAAATGCGGATCATCGAGGAAAGACGGCGGAAATGTCGGCATGCCCTGAAATATATTGGCGCGGAACACCGGTTTTTCGCCCGCCGGGATATTCGGGATGATGAAGGGATCCTCGGCGTGATTGCACATCACGATGAAATCCGACGGGTAATTGCGCCGGACTCGCCGGTAGTCTTCCAGGACATGATCGGGAAGATCGGCCTTGTAGACGATCTGGTACTTGTGAACCTCGTGGTGGTACTGCGTCATGTGGATGGCAAAGACAGTGTCCATTCCCACAAGCGAAAAGGCGTGTAAGTGAGGCGGGTTGTAGATGACCCGGGCCAGTTGCGGATCGACGGCGTCGCTTCCCGTTTCGGAATGGCCGTGGTGGGCGTGGTGATCGGACATGCTCGCCACCCTATGCTCAATGGTGATGACCGGGGATTTTGCCCGGTGTTTCGCCCGGTGAGTGACGCCTGCGGTCATGTTCCTCGCCGTGGTCGGTCCAGTGTCGCTTGATGACGTAATCGGCAGCTTTGGCGGCGATACCGTGCAGCGTCTGGATGATCTTTGGCGTGTAGTCCCCGTACTTGGTGGAGGTCATCCATGGGTTCTGCTGGGTCGAGATCAGGAACTTGATTCCGAGCCCCGGCTCGGGATCGAGACCAATGCGCCTTGCATAGGCGTCAACGAAGTCCTGCCCGTAGCTTTCCGGATCGAAACTTGAGGAAGTCACCAACATGTCGACCGGCGGTACGCCTTCGTCGCTGAACCGCTGCAGGCTCATCGCTTCGAACATGCGTTCGTTCATCTCGTTGCAGCGTTCGATGCTGCGGTTTTGCCCCCATCGGGAGTGTCCGTGGCTCTGGTGGTCGTGATTGTGCCCCCCCTCGGTTTGAGCGTGGTGCCAGAGGGTTCGGTAGTTGAAGGTGTAGGCGACGATACATTGGTCCGAGCCCATCTCGGTGAACAACTCGCGCAACTCGTAATCGCGGCTGAGGGCCTCCATCAGGTCGCTGTCGGAAAGGCTGGCATAGATCTCCCGACGGATCAGATCGATCTGGTCGCGCACTTGCGCCCGGGTCGCTCCGGCTTTTTCTGCCGGAAGGCGCTGGAAAGTGGTAACGTAGAAGGGGTCTTCATCTTTGCTGATGCCGACCAGGCCAGCATAAAAGCGCTTGCTGGCGAACATGCATTTGCCAAGAAGCGCGCCATAACCGGTACGGTCGGTCGGGATCAGGCTGTGCGAGAGATAGACCGCCGTTGCGGCGGCACCGGGTTTCGAGCCTTCGATGCCGTAAAATCCGACAGACTGGTCGATGTCGCCATGCGCCACCACAGGCGAGGCAAAGGCGATTATGTTGCGCAACTCGCCGTTGCGATAGCACAAAGCGCCCGCCGGGTAGACGACAAAGCCGCCTTTATGCGGATCAACGGTGATCGTGTCGCAATGCTGGAGTGACTCGTACTGCCGCCTGACATAGCGGTTGAGCGCTATGTCAGGCGCAAAAGCTGACGACCGGCGATTGAAGTCGTCGCCCAGCCCGCTGGTGGGCAGCGCTTCGGGGTCGTCGGCTCCAAAAGCGCGTACCATACCCCGTTCCAGTTCCTCCCGCTCCGCTTCGGTGGTGGCCGCCGCAAGTCGCCTGTCCCAAGCGGTCTCGCGCAGCATCGAGGCGAAATACCCGCCCCAGGCCGCGTCCGCGTGCAGGCAGAATTCCAGGCCCAACTCGCGGAATTCATTGCGGATCTTGACGATCTCGTGCAGCGGGTCGACGGCGCTTTCCTCGGTGCTGCCGACCACGGCAACGACCTGTGCGACGGGGCGTCCCTCTGCGAGGCATTCATCCAGCAGGCGACGCAGATCCACTGCGCTGGTGCGTGCGTCGAGGTCGACCTTGACGCCGATCACCGATGCGCGCCCGATCCCCAGTATCGACCCGGCCTTGTGCCACGAATAATGCGCGGTCGCCGGGGCCATGACCACCGGCGGCGGCGTGTCTTTCAGATAGCGGCGGTGGAACTCGATCAACCCAAGATCCTGGATCGAGTATTCCGCCATCGCTGCCTTTACCTTAGCCTCGGAGAAACCCGCCGCCTCGCGCAGGCGGCGCGGCAGCTTGATCACTTCGTCGATCGGCAGGTTGAGCAGGGTCCATGCGTCCAGCTCGTGCACGTGACGGCGCTTGTTTTGCAGCGTCCGCACGGTCAGGCTGCGCCCCGCCGCCATCTTTGGGTCCTCGCGGATCGCAGCAGCCAGCGCCACCGGCAGGTACTTGATGTTGCGAGCCGCCCACATGCTCTCGATGTTGGCGACACTGCCGTCGCAAGTGATGTGACCCCAAGGCCGGATGGCCCCGTGCCGCACGGCCTCGCGGTCGGGAATCGTGTAGCCGAGCATCCGGCATAGGTCGTCGCCCACCTCCATCTCCAGCGCGGTGGTGATGGGCGAGGCTTCGGGCGTGCAGTTGTTCTGGTTGTAGAGCATCGTGGCGAAATAGCCGACGACGCTTGGTAGGGTTGTGTCCCAATACATGTGCGACTGGTTGCGGTAGCTGGCCATCGGTACGGAGCCGCGCAGATAATCCAAAATCTCCTGAAAACGTGCACGGAAGATATCGGTGCCAACACGGTAACCGTCGTTTTCCAATTCCTGGATCGATGGGATCGTCGGGTCGTCCGGCTGGTAGTCCTGACGCGCGCCGATTGCCTCCGTCAGGGCGAGGTTGATCATCTCGCGCAGAAACTCGCCATTCTCGGCCTTGGGGCCAAGAAACCAGGCGGCGGGCAAGCTTCCTCCCGGGCGGTCAAGGTTCAGCTTGTCGCGGTAAAGATTTGCGCGGAATTCATCTATATCTCGCACGAGTTTCGTGCGTTGCCTACTAATCGCCATGTTCCCCCCCCAGGAAACACATTTTCAAAACGATTTTGGCGCCAAGGTCTCAACCCTAAGCGGAATCACTTGATCGACGCCAGAAAAATATTTCCCGCCCGAATTCGGCGCTCGGGTCGGCATGTCCCTCCCGGACCTCCCAAATTGGCAAATGTCGGCCGTAATTGCGCGCGCACCGGTCCATAGGTTTCGGGGCGCGCCGAACTTGCCGCCAATCAGCGCTACGCGCGCTCCCACATGGAAACATTGCGTGCCCCGCAATCGAGTCCCCAATCGCTTTTTCTTGTCCCGGTCGGCAAGACCGGTCATGATTTTTGCGATGACAACAGCAGCCTTTACTCATCCCATACCGCTGGGCCTTTGCCTTGCAGAAACCGCGCCGCCTGCATTCAGGGACACGCTGGCGGCTCTGGGCTCGCGGATCCACCTCGACGCCGGGGCGGATCTGTTCCGCCAGGGGGACGATGCCGACGCCATATACGTTCTCGAAGACGGGGCTATGGAGGTCAGCATCCTGTCCGAAGACGGGCATAAGCTGACGCTCAATTTTCTGGGCGCTGGCACGATCTTCGGTGAGATTGCGCTGGTCGATGGCGGGCCGCGCTCGGCGACAGTAAGTGCGGTCGAGGCCTGCACCCTGTTGCGGATCAGCAAAGCAGATTTCCTGACAGAGATCCGATCGAACCCACAATTCGCGGTGGACATGATCCAGGTCTGTATTGAACGGTTGCGATGGGTTTCCGGTCAGCTTGAAGCCCATGTCTTTCACCCATTGCCAGTGCGGCTGGCCCGGCGCTTGTTGTACCTGATCGATACCAGGGCGCAGGGCAACGCCTTGCCCATGTCCCAAAGCGAGATGGCCGCCCATGTTGGCGTCACCCGCGAGGCAGTGACCAAGGTGCTTTCCGTTTGGAAGAAGGCCGGTATCGTATCGCAGGGACGGGGGCACATCACGGTTCTTGACAGGTCCGCCCTGGAAGATTTTGCGGCAACGGGGCACCTCTGACAGGGTTTGACGGGTCATCGTCCATCACACCTGTTCCTTTAACAGCAGCGGGAGGCCGGGTCGCACGTCCGGCACTGGCGCCACGCGCCGGCACGGCCTGTCCTTCTGCCACAAGAGCAGAATGGTCCCGGTCAGCGTCACGCAGCCTGCCAATTGGATCAGCGTCATCTGTTCGCCCAAAAGCGCCACGGCAAGGACCACCGCGACGGCCGGTTGTGTCATACCCGCGACAAGGCCAGCTGCGGCCCCGTCACAGCGAGCCATGCCGTGGCTGAAACAGAAAAAGGCAGCGGCGGTTGGAAAGAGGGCAAGATAGCCGGTCAGGACCAGCGTCGGCGTGGTCAGTTCTATTCCGTCGAGTGACGTTCCCCCGAACGCGGTGGCCAGCAGGATGAAGCCACCCAGCAACACCGCGGAAAGCGTCAGCCCCGCCCCGGTGACGGCCAGTGCCGGAGCCCGTTCGGTCAGGCTGCGGGTGGTAAACGTCATGACGACAAAGGCCACCGCGCAAATCATGACCACCGGCAATCCTGTCGCCCACGGTTTTTCGGAGGGGCTTTCAAACCCGTCGAAAGAGAGCATCGTCACACCGAGGATCGCGATAGCGAGCGCGAGGATGGTGTTGCGACCGACCCTTTCACGAGAGGTCACCTGATTCCACGCCATGCACAAAAACGGGCGCAGTGTGACGCCCAGAAAAACGGTCGTCACGACGCCCAGTCTTTCGAAACTCGTGAACAGAGCCACCTGAAAGATCACGCAGGCCAGAGCGAATGCAAACAGGACCGGCAGGCGCAGGCTACTCAGGCCGCTCCCCCGCAGTCCCTTTGCCAGAAGGGAGAGACACATCAGAACGGGTCCAGCCACGATCAGCCGCGCAAAGGCGAGCATTTCGGGCGGCCAACGTATCTCGTTCGGCACCAGCCCGGCGGCAATCCCGGTTGTCGCCCAGAGCGTCGATGCCAGCACCAACAGGACCAGCCCACTGCGGTTCATGCCGTGCCGATTTTTCGCAAACCGCGCGAACAGCTCAGCGAGCCGGGACAGCGTGGGCCCACTCCCGTCGACGGGCATGCGACCGGGAGCGGCTGTGGCGGCCTGTTCTCCGGTCCGAAGCATCATCAGGACAGAGGGGATCATCAACGCCATGATCATCGAGAACGGCAACGCGCCCATGATCATCAGGTTGCGACAAGACGCGAGCCCGCCTACGGCGATCACTGCTCCGGTAACCGCGGCGATCACCACAGCCCACAGGGTGGAATGCAGCCTTGTCTCACCCAATGCGCTCCCAGCAGCGCCAATCGACTTGATGGCAATGATCGCCGCGGTCGAGGACGCCACGCAAAGAATCAGGAACAACAGGACCAGCGCGCCCTTCGTCGGCACCGCCAATACCTGCGGCATGATCAGATCGATGGTCTTGTAGATCCGGAATGCATGCTCGGCGGTGAGAAGCCGACCCGCTGCGGTGCCGTCCAGTTCCAGTGATACCGCCGACCCGCCGGTCACGGAGAACCACACAAAGCACATCACCGTTGGGCACAGCACGGACCCGAGGATGAATTCACGCACGGTACGGCCCCGGGACACCCGCGCAAGGAACAGCCCGACAAAAGGCGCAAAGGCGATCCACCACGACCAGTAGAATACCGTCCAGCCCTCCTGCCAGATCCGTTGTTGCGCCTGAACCGTCGAGGCTGCCGGGTCGTAAAGCGTCACGACCTGCGCGGGGAGAGCGGAAACGTAGCCCAGGCTCGTTTGCGCAAAGATCCCGAACGCGTCGGTGCCGACGCCAAAGAAGGCAAAGATCAGCATGACGACGAAGGCCATCAATATACCGATCTGCGATACCCATTTCACCCCGCGGTCCAGACCCGATGTGATGGAGGCAATCGTCATGGCAACGGCCAGGACCAGCGTCATCAGCAGGGCCGCAAAGGTAGGATTACCCAGAGCGTCGGCAAAAAAAGGATTGCCGGTCAGCTCAGCCAGCCCGGTACAGATCTGCTCCAGGGCAAACACGATGGTGGTGGCGATCCCGGTCAAGATCGCAAGGATTGCAAGAATGTCGATCACGTGGCCCAATGGACCTTCGAGCTTGCGGCCGAGCAACGGCGAGACCACCGAGCGCATGGTCAATGGGTGCCCGAACCGATGGCAGGCCAGACCCAATGCCAGACCGGTCAACGCATATCCGCACCAGGCCGAAAGGCCCCAATGCAGGAACACGTACCGTAGCGCAGAGATCATCGCGGCCCGGCTTCCCGGGGCGATCTCACCACTCAGAATCTCGGGATTGTTGGCGAAATGCGACAGGGGTTCGCTAACGGAAAACACCAGGATGCCGGTGCCGACGCCGGAACAGAACATCATCGCCAACCATCCGGTCGTACCGATCGATGGACGTTCGCCGTCCGGTCCCAGCCGAACCCGCCCGGAAACGGGAAGGCAGGCGATCACAAATATAAACAGAACGAAAGCCGCAGTCAGGTAGACATACCATCCTGCAAAACGGGACAGGGTGAATTTGGTCAGTGTTTCAAGGACGATTGCGCAGGTGTCCGGCAGAAACAGCAGAAGGATGACCATGAAGAGGACCAGCGACTTTGCCGTCATTGCGACAGCAGGGCTGAAACCCTTGTATATACCCGTTCTGACGGTTCTAATCCGCAAGGGTCTATTTGCTTCGATGACGACCATTTTTCCCAGGCTCCCGAACGCGGAATGTTCCGGACAATCTTGGGAAACCTGCGGCGCGAGTCTGTGAACGACATCGCACAAGGCCCGTTTTGGGATCTGAACGGCGCTATCGCGTGATGCCCGCTTTTCGCTTTTTGTCACCCCTGTTGGGATCGATTGCCACGAAGACGGCGAAATCCGTGGTTCGGAAATAGCCAATTCGGCACGTGCAGTCCGGAAAAAGGTTCAACAGCCCATATCTTTAGTGGGAACAGGGTCTGGTTTTGCGGAGGCTGATTTCGGTTAGTTGCGCGGCCATGTCTGCGCTTTCCAGAGCTGCGTGGAAGTTTATCTCTGCTTCTGCTGGCGGAATATTCCCGTTTGGCTCGAGAAGGCGGCGGTTGCTGAACCAGTCGACACATTCCAGCGTGGCGTATTCGACCGCCGCGCAGAGCGCGGTTGGGCAGGCGGCGAAGGCCAGGTCGGAGAGCTCCGTCAATCTCCGCGCGATGGCCTCCGCGTCGCGGGGAACATCGGTACGTAGGGGAAAAAACAGAAACCGGGTTTGATGAAAAAAGCCTGGCTCGCAAGGGCAGGGTCCCTGGGGCCAGCGCCGCCGCCAATAGTGGAGGCGGCCGCGACGTTCGAGATATCTTTATCGAGGTTTGCGCGGCATGACCGACTCCACTGTGCCAAGCGGAGTGCCAAGAGTTGTGCCAAATCGCCCAACAGCGACTCCCGAAGGAGTTTTCTGCTTTATCCCAATGGGTTGGTAGATTTGGCTCCGGCGGTAGGGGCCGTCCGAAACCCTTCAACCCATTGTATTCAAACGACGTTTCTGGAGTGACTCCTGAGCGTCTCCTGACGTGCCAAGATATGTGCCGTACATTGTGACCAGACACAAGGATTTCGATGTCAGGGCAGGGAGCTGAAAACCTCCTGTGGTTTCGCAGCGCATCGAATTTGAAAAAGAGAGCGCTCTTCCCGAAACCGCTGCAAGCCTGTCCAGGGCATGCGCGCGAAAGGCGTAGGCGCGGAGACCGGAAGTCCGACATCAGCGCCCATGGGACACCTGATATGATTTCGTAACAGAGGGTTTCGGGCTTATCGTAGCCGGCAAGGCGTGGAGATGAGACAGAAAAACGGAACCCAGAAGGGGCGGTCGAGAAGGTCATGAAGGACGTCCGCAGCCCCCACGGAAAGTGGCCGAAACGAGCACTTGGGGCGGCACGAAACCGCGACAGGTCCAGTTACCGCCTGGCCCAAAGCCGTGCCCGCAGGACCGAGCCGGAAACGACCTGACGGACTACCGCCCCAACCCAACAATCATATCCGTAGTCCGCAAGCGACAACTTCGGGCGAGATTTTGGGGGCTGCTACGGCCGGGCTACGCCAGACCTCGGCAGCCCCCAAAATCATGCTCTCCAAGGTCGCAGGCCCACCCATTCTTAGCCTGATTTTGCGCCGCCACGTGGCCGGATTTTGTTCCGTCATTGACATTTCGGTTCGTCCCACGGCGGTAAACGGCACACCTTTTTGGCGGCGGTTTCGTTCGCGCTCTCGACCGCTTCGGTTTCCGTGGACCCTTCGGCCAGCGCCAGCGCAAAGGCCCCGTGCCAGGTGTCTCCTGCGCCAAGGGTATCGATCGGGGTGACGTCCGGCACCGGCACGTCGGTCATCGACAATCCGTCGTGACACGACACCGGGTCGGGCCCCCGCGTGACACCGACCCACCTGCCGAGGCGCGCCGACGCCTCCTCAAGGGCCCGACCGTCCGACCCTCCGCAAAAGTCCTGCAGCCCTTGCGAAGAGAACGCGACGTGACTCGCCGCGCGCAACGCATTCAAGGCGGGTGCAACGGGTGCCTCCGCGTCCATCACGCCCGGAACCCGTCTGCGCCTGGCCGCACTCATCAGGGTCTCGGCCATGATTGGAAATCGCGTGTCTGCAAGGGCAGCCCCGAAGGCAAGGCGATCCGGCAGGAGGTCCGCGCTGTCCATTTCTGCATCTACGCGAAAATTGACTATCGTGCGCTCGCCATCCGGCGTGATGGTGATAGCGGAATGCGATGTCCTGGTCTTGGTGGACGTACGCAGCAGGCTGTCGTCGATCCCGATGTCCCGGATGCGCGCGCGCAGGATCTCTCCGAAAGCGTCGTCGCCAACAGTGCCGACCAGCATGGCATGCCCTCCCAGTCGCGCGATTGCCGCCGCCGCATTGCAGGCGCCGCCTCCCACGGAAAGGCGTGAGTCTGCCGCCCTGTGCTTTTCCCCGGCGGTCGGGTGGGCGGCCACGTCCAGCACAAGGTCCAGCGCGACCAACCCGCCACAGACGACCCGAGTCACGAACGGCGCCCCTTCAGGCGAGATTTTCAGTGCATGCGTTGCGCGCGGCCCTCGCCGCATGGCCCAACATGGAAATATCGTTGGGCCCGACGATGAAACGATAGCCCGCGTCGCGCAGCGCCGCATAGTCCCGTCCGGCCCCCTCGATCGTGCCAAGCATCAGGCCGGCACCGTTTGCGCTGGATTCGACCTTGCCGATCGCGGTGCGCACGTCGCCATGGGTCAGATCCTCCAGGTGGCCCATCGACGCAGCCAGGTCGTTCGGACCGACAAACGCCATGTCGATCCCGTCGATCTCCGCAATCGCGGCGACATCTTTCACGGCATCGACATGTTCGATCTGGACCATGAGAAGCAATTCGTCATGCGCAACAGCTCTGGCATAGTCGGTCACGTCGCCGAACCCGGTTGCCCGCACGATGGGTGCGGCATACCCGCGCCGCCCCCGAGGCGGGTAGAGACAGGCCTGCGCGATGTCGCGTGCCATGGAGGCGGAATGGACCATCGGCACCATGATGGACCGCGCGCCGCGATCCAGCGCGCGCTTCAACGTCGCCTCGGACGGGTCGGGAACGCGCACAACGGCCTGTCCCCCGGCAGCCTCGACCGCGCGGATCAGGCCGAGCCCCTCTTCCAGACCCGCAATGCCATGTTCGCAATCGATCACCAGAACGTCCCAGCCTGCATGAACCAGCAATTCCGCCACGTCGGGCGACCCGAGTTCCAGCCAGGCGGCGGCCACGGTTTCACCCGACTTCAACCGCTTCTTGAGAGTATTCTGTCCTGTCATGGGTTTAGGTTTCCTTCCTGCCTCTTGCCCTTCTCGGGCCGAACATGTCCAAAACGGCGCGCACCAGAAGCACGCCCCAGACCACCAGCGTGATCACTCCGAGGACCGCCGCGGCGTCCCGTTCGAAAAACTGGGTGATGTCGCCCTGTGCCTTCATCATCGACACCATGAAATTGTCTTCCACCACTTGGCCGAGCACGATGCCCAGGATCGCAGGTGCCAAGGGTATTCCGGCACGCGCCATGGCATAGCCGACAATCCCCAGTACAAGGATAATCCAGATCGCCATGGTGCTGCCCGTGATCGCGTAGCCGCCGATCATCGACAGCATCAGGACCAGCGGCATCAGGACCGAACGCGGCACGCGCAGGAGCTTGGTTGCCATGGCGATGGCCAGACCGCCGGTTATCACCATCAGAACGTTTGCCAACAGGAACGCGCCGAACAGCGTGTAGACCAGCGTTGCGTCGTTGGTGAAAATATCGGGGCCCGGCGTCAGCCCCTTCATCAGCAACACGCCGATGGCGATTGCCGTCACGCTGTCGCCGGGGATGCCGAAGACAAGTGCTGGCGTCCATGCCCCGGCGACGGCGGCATTGTTGGCCGCGCCCCCGTCAACGATCCCTTCCAGATGGCCCTTGCCGAATTTCTCCGGTGTGCGCGAGAAACGCCGCGAAAGCGCGTAGGAGATCCAGGCGGCAACGTCCGCACCGGCGCCGGGCAGAGCACCGATCACGGTGCCACCGGTCCCCGAGCGCAAGACGCTCACCCACCGCCGCCGGATTTCCGCTGCCGCATTCCGCAGGGCCTCGGCAATGGGCTCGACGGTGAGCCTGCCAAGACGGGTCTCCGTGCCCGTCGCCGCGTTGCGCAATAATTCCGACAGGGCGAACAGGCCGATCATCGCCGGGATGAAACTGATGCCATCGTAAAGCTCGTCCAGACCAAAGGTATAGCGGGGGTGTCCGACCGCCACATCGATCCCGACGGTTGCGACGGCCAGACCAATGAACAGGCTGGCAAAATTTCGGGGCACGGAAGACCCGCCGACGAAAACCGCGCAGCTCAGCCCCAATGTCGCAAGCCAGAAGGCCTCGTCACTGGAAAAACTGGTCGCAAGGCGCGCCAGTTGTGGCGATGCGAGGGACAGCATCAGAACACCGATTACGCCGCCGATCACGGAGGCAAAGAGCGAGACGAACAGCGTCGTGCGGGGCTGTCCGTTTTGGGCGAGGGCATAGCTGTCTTCGACATAGGCCGCCGAAGCGGGTGTGCCGGGCATCTTCAGGAGCGCGCCCGAAATGTCGCCGGCGAAGATTGCCGTGGTCGTCGTGGCGACGATCGCAGCCACGGCCTGCACGGGATCCATGAAATAGGTGAATGGCACCAGCAGGGCGACCGCCATCGTGGCCGTCAGGCCCGGCATCGCGCCGACAAGCGCGCCGTACAAGGTGCAGGCCAGAACTGTAGTGATGATCAGCGGATCGGCCACTGCCGACAGGATTGCCATGAGGTCCATCGCCAGATCCTCTTACCAGGCCAGAGGGGTCAGGACGCCCCAGGGTAAAGCCACACGCAGGATCGAATAAAAGACATAATGCAATGCAAAGGGCGCCACTACGGAGAGCCCGATCGTGATGGGCCAGCTACCCCCGAATAGCCGGACGGCCACAACGAAAGCGAGCGCCGCGGAAACATGAAATCCAAGCCATGGCAGGATGATGGTGAAAGCCGCGACTATCCCGATCAGCGTCACGAACGGGATCCACGCGGTCGGTCGGGTATCCTCCTGCTCCGGCGCAGTTCCGCGACGCGCTTCGAGCAATATGCCAAGTCCGGACAGAACAAGCCCGGTGGCGATTATGTTCGGGAACAGGTCCGGCCCGTAAGCCATGACAGGGATCTGGGGAAAGCCGCTTGCATTCCAGGCCATCGCAATGGCGAGGGCGATCAACGCCGCCCCCGTCACCACATCGCGGTTGATGTTCATTTGGGAGCCCGGGCGATCACTTCGCCAGACCGACGGCTTTGATGGTATTTCCCAGGGCGGCGTCAGATGCCTTCATGTAGTCCACGAGCTCGGCCGACGGCATCGACACGACCTCTGCACCGCGGCTGGCCTTGAATTCGGCCCATTCGTCGGTCTGGACGATCTCGGCCACCGCCTTTTCGTAGGAGCACGCGATTTCCTCGGGCAGATCGCCCGGGCCGGAAATCGTGATGTAGGCGGCAAGCGTCCAGCCGCTGTCCAGGGCATTCGCGGTCAGCGGTACATCCGGCAAGGCGGCCATCGGGGAATCGTGCATGTACGCGAGGGCGCGAAGCTCTCCCGCCTCGATCAACGCCTTGCCTTCGGAGAGCGCCGGTGTGGCCACGTCGACGCCGCCGGCCAGCAGCTCCTGCATTGCGGGCGCCGCCCCTTGCGACGGAATCCAGCGGATCGCGTCGGGCGCCATCCCTTCCGCGTTCAGCATCCCGGCAAGGGCAAGGTGCCAGATGCCGCCGAGCGACGTGCCCGAACCGGTCAGGTCTCCAGGGTTTTCGCGGGCATGGTCCAGCAAGCCCTCAAGCGTCTCGAAGGGGCTGTCCTTGCCGACAAGGACACTGGCCGGGACGATGTCGACAAGGGCGATGGGCGTGATGTCGTCCATCGTCAGGTCCGTCAGGCCGACCCAATGCATCGTATTGATTTCGACCGTGACCGCGCCAACGGTGTAGCCATCGGGATTGGCCCGCGCGATCGCGGAATGCCCGGTCACGCCGTTGCCCCCGGTACGGTTCACCACGTTGAAAGGCACATCCCACTTCTGCTCCAGCATGCTCGCCAGCATGCGGGAATTGGCGTCAGTGCCGCCCCCGGCGCCCCACGGAACGATGTATGTAACGGCACGATCCGGCTGCCAGTCACAAGACTGGGCCTGAACTGCGGTGCCTGCTCCGGCGACCAGAGCGGTCACGGCTATGGCCTTTGTCACGGTTTTCATTGTGTCTCCTCCCGATGGTTTGCCAACGCGCCGGCGGAGCCGTACGTCGTTCTGCACCTCTTTGAAGCATAGCATCGGGCCTTTAGTCAATCGATTGAATAGAGTTGGCAACCCGCAGCGGGGGTGGGTATTGTGCAAGCATGAGAAGGCGGATCAGACTGCGCGACATTGCCGACGAACTTGGATTCTCGGTTTCCACCGTTTCGCTGGCATTGCGCCGCGATCCGCGGATCCCCCCGGAGACCGCGGAACGTATCCGCACGACCGCGGAACGCCTCGGATACATATACAACCGCGCGGCGGCCGATCTCAGGCAATCCAGAAGCAGTCTGGTTGCCGTCGGGCTCAGCGATCTTTCCAACCCGGTGTTCAATGAATTCCTCAAACACATTCAGGACGAGTTGACCAAACACGGTCGCCATGTGTTCCTCGGCGTCGCCCGCGAGGACCTGGACCTTCAGTGCGCATTTCTGCAAACCGCGCTGGAACAAGGGGTGGGCGGGGTCATTCTCTGCCCGGTTCGCGGCACGACACCGGCGGACCTGGACATGCTGGTTCCCGAGGGAGCGCATTCCGCAACGACTCCGACAGTGATATTTTCCCGCGCCATGCCCGGTCTGCCAGTTCCACAATTCGTCAATGACGATCTCATGGCGGGACGCATGGCGGCGGAATGCCTGCTGCAGGCCGGGCACAGGCGTCTGTGCTGGCTCGGGGGCGGGCACGCATCCTCGACGGCAAGGAATCGTCTCAAAGGGTGCCTGGATGCAGTCGCGGCCCATGGCGATGCGCCACCGCCCCGCCTCGTGCACGGCCCCACGACTCGCCGTTTCGGATTCGAGGCCGCGCGCGCAGCCATCGAAGGGCCAGATCCACCTACCGGGTTTGTCTGCTTCAGCGATCTGATCGCCTTCGGCGTCATCGCGGCCTGCCATGACGCGGGAATGATGCCCGGCCGTGACATCGCCATCATCGGTTGCGACGACATGGAAGAAGCCAGCTTTACCTCTCCCGGGCTTACAACCATCCAAGTTGACAAGAGCGGTATCGGTTGTGGTGCGGCCCGGCAGATCATTTCAGCAGACGCATCGACCGCAGAGGTGGTTTTCAATCCAAAGCTGATCCACCGTGGGACGGTTGGCCCTGTGGTGTTGGAATGACTCGTAATGCTTCGGGGCGGTGGCCTGACCAGCGTCTCGGGATGGTGAAACATGAGCTTTTTGATATCGCAAGACCCGTCCGGCATCATCGATCGGCGCTGTTGCTCTGCGTCCGCCGGGCGTTGTTGCAGTAAGGCTGCCTGAGACGTGAGTGCCCCTTTCCCGTTCAGGCTCAGGCCACGCGGACGACCTCGGCGGTGCCGAGCGCGTTGAAACGATTAATAAGAACGACCCGGATGTGAATTTCGGCAGTTTGGCGATCGGGATCCCGCGCGGAGATGCGCTCACCTAAGGCCTTCAGGCTCCGCATCCTGGACTCCATGCGGCTGCGGGCTTGGTATCCGGTCCACCGCTTCCAGAATGCCCGACCGTAGTGACGCGTGGCGCGCAGGGTTTCGTTGCGCGCCTTAGGGTCAGGATGCATTGATTTCGCGTGAACAGCATGATTCACGGCTTCGAAAACGGAGCGGTGACATGAGCGATCTCTTCTGGCTGACCGACGCGCAGATGGCACGCCTGGCCCCTTTCTTTCCCA